>NZ_JAWJTG010000001.1:0-361236 GCF_032911605.1 Stenotrophomonas mexicanensis | reverse complement strand
CCCCCCCCCCCCCCCCCCCCCCCCCCCCCCCCCCCCCCACTGCGGTATGAACGACCGTATCCAGACAAGGCATGGAGTTGCCAATCTCATGAACTTGCTATTGAAGGCTTTCTGGCTCGCCAGTTGCGTGTTGGTCGGAACGCTAGAAGCAAATGCCCAAATTCTTGTCCAGGGCGGCGGTGCGACAATGCCCGCGGCCCTGTACCAAGGGAGTCCGGACAGCATTCTTCCGACGTCGTTCAGCTATGCTCCCAGGGGCTCGGGCGTCGGCAAGCGGGCATTCCTGAGCAATGACCCATCACTGTTTTCGACGACGGGGACTGTCCACTTTGCTGGCAGCGATGCG
This sequence comes from Stenotrophomonas mexicanensis, assembly GCF_032911605.1. Taxonomy (NCBI): domain Bacteria; kingdom Pseudomonadati; phylum Pseudomonadota; class Gammaproteobacteria; order Lysobacterales; family Lysobacteraceae; genus Stenotrophomonas; species Stenotrophomonas mexicanensis. The sequence goes on along the minus strand of NZ_JAWJTG010000001.1, from coordinate 360,890 downwards.
GTACTGAGCAGCACCGAGTTGTACAGCTACAACAGCACCTTCAACCGGGCTGGTGATCCAACCCGTTATGGGGCATTGATCCAGATTCCCGTTGCGCTGGCTCCGGTGATCATTCCCTTCAACAAGCCTGGTTCAGCAATTGACCTGTCGGTCACCCGGATCTGCGGGATATTCTCCGGCAAGATCACCAACTGGTCGAGCATCGACAGCGCCCGCACCGGCACTATTCGGGTTGTCTACCGTGGCGAGAGCAGCGGCGCCACTGAATTGCTGGCCCGTTTCCTGACCAGCGCCTGCCAGCCGGCCGATGTCTCAGGCACCACGCTGAAGCTGACCAACGGCGTGCCGGCGTTCTCGGTGCAGTCGACCTTCGCCAATCTTTTCACTAGTGTTCCCGAGAACTTTGTTGCAGCTCCGGCGTCCGGTGACGCGGCGGTGTACGCCGCCATTTTTGCGACCGTCGGAACAATGGGATACACAGGTCCAGACCTGTCTCTTGATCTCTCGGATGCTACTCGAGTTGCACAGGTCAAGGGCTTCTCTCCAAAGGACGTGAGTACTCAGGCGACACTGGATAACGTGCCACCGCCGGCCGGTGCCGCTGCCGAGAACCCAGCGAACTGGGTGCCGTGGTTCGGCAACCCGAGCTCAGGATATCCAATCGTGGGTACCACCAATCTCCTGTTTGGGCAGTGCTACAAGGATGTACTGGTGGCTGCAAGAATTCGCGGCGGGCTTCTTCGAATCTATGGCAGCACCGTGGTCAACGGTGTCGAACAGGGCCCGCAGGATCCCGCCATCGTTGCGCACAGGTTCATTCCGCTGAATAAAGCCTGGCGCGATGCGGTCCGTTCCCGCTTCGTCAACGCCAGCAACGCTGGAGCATTGAACAATCCGAGCACCTGCTCGGGAATCGGCCGTCCGCTGTAACTGCAATTGCTTCTGTAGTTTCAGGAGACGCACAAGGGCGCCGGCAGCAATGCCGGCGCCTTCCGCGTATGTCCGCTGCATGACAGTGATGCGCCTGTCGCCTTCACGCCGTCGCCACCGTCTATGAGGTGCAGGGCGTGCCTCGAGCAGGCCCATCCGTACACACGCCGCCGCCGACGCGGCCCATCAGGTTGACGAGGTCCCCGATGTCTCACCCGCATTCGCCCACCGCCCGTTTCCCTGCTGCCTTGTGGCGCAGCCATCCGATGGCCTGGGCCGTCGCAGTGGCCCTGGGCAGCGTGGTGGCTCCGGCCACTCAGGCCCAACAGGCGTTCAGCCCCGGCTGGTTCGCCGAGCGCGGTGCGGCGCAGGGCGCGGCGGCACAGAGCGGGCGCATGCCCAATGGCGTGCCGATCCAGTTCCAGCTACCCGCGCAGCAGCAGGATGCGGCACGGCAGAAGCTGCAGCAGTCGATCGACAACCTTGGTACGGCCGCGCAGGCCATCGCCCTGCAGCAACGCCTGCAGGAACAGGCACGGCAGGCGCGCCGCGAGGCGGGCTTCGTGGTCGCCGATGGCCTGGGCAAGGATGGCCTGAAGGTCGACGAGAATCCGCTGACCCGCGGCTGGATCAACGCCCGCGAGGCGATCCAGTCGCAGGCCGCCGACGGGCGGGTGCTGGTCAACATTGAGCAGACAGCCGACCAAGCGATCCTGAACTGGGAAACCTTCAACATTGGTGGCAACACCACACTGAATTTCCTGCAGAACCCCGACTGGGCCGTGTTGAACCGGGTCAACGATCCCGCCGCAAGGCCCAGCCAGATCCTTGGCCAGCTGAAGGCCAATGGCACGGTGTTCGTTGCCAACCGCAATGGCGTGGTGTTCGGCAACAACAGCCAGGTCAATGTCCGCAACCTGGTGGCGGCGGCAGCGCGCATCAGCGACGCGCAGTTCCGTGAGCAGGGTCTGTACAGTGCCGACGCGAACACCTCGGCGCTGACCGACGCCGTAGGCAAAGTCATGGTCGAACGCGGTGCGCGCATCACCACGCACGAGCCGACCACGGCAACGCGGGGCGGTGGTTACGTGCTGCTGGCTGGGCACAGCGTGGAGAACGCGGGCCAGATCGAGACGCGCAAAGGCCAGACCCAGCTTGCCGCCGGCGACAGTTTCGTGATCCGCCGTGGCGTGGGCACGGCGCAGAACACTGCATCGACCACCCGTGGCAACGAGATCGCACCGCGCTTCGTCGCTGACAGCACGGCCGGCAGCGTTCGCAACAGCGGTCTGATCCAGGCACGCGAGGGCGACATCACCCTGGCCGGCCGCATGGTCGAACAGGCTGGCGTTGCAGTCGCGTCCACCACGCTAAATCAACGCGGTACGGTGCACCTGTTGAACTCGGCGTCCGATGCGGCGGGCAGTGTGACCCTGGCCTCCGGCTCGACCACTGCAGTACTGCTGGAAGACGATGGCAAGAGCAGGGCGCTGGACAGCCAGCGCGACGCGCTCATCAAGGAGTCCACCGAGCAGGACAAGCTGCGCGGTTCCAGCAACAGCGGCACCTTCGACAATCTTTCGCGCCTGCAGGATCGCCGCGAGCAATCGCGCATCGAAGTCGTCTCCGGCGGCGATGTGAACTTCCAGGCCGGCGCACTGGCAGTGGCCACCGGCGGCCAGGTGATCGCCGACGCCAGCCGGCGCAGCTATCTGGATGATGGCGCGCGCGTGGACGTCTCCGGTGCGGTGGGCGTGCAGGTGGCGATGGAAAGCAACAACGTCAAGGTGAAGGTGCAGGGCAATGAGTTGCGCGATTCGCCAGACAACCGTGACAGCGGCAAGCTGATCAGCAGCGAGGTGTGGATCGACCGCCGCCAGTTGACCGAAGTCGCCGCCGGTACCGGCGGCTATGAAGGTACGCGCTGGTATGCCGGCGGCGGCCTGCTGGAAGTGGGGGGCTACCTGGACAATCAGGGGCATTCGATCAGCGAATGGGCAGCGCAGGGTGGAACCGTCCAGCTGGCAGGCAAGGAAGTCGTCAGCCACGCCGGTTCGCGCATCAATCTGGCCGGTGGCAGCCTGGATGTGCAGTCCGGTGTGGTGCAGCAGAGTTGGCTGCGTGGCCGCGACGGGCAGTTGTACCGGCTTGATGATGCACCGGCCGAGATGCTGTACGACGGTCTGTATCAGGGCTATGAAGTGAAGCAGGAACGGTGGGGGGTGACCGAATCGTTCCGCAATCCGCTGGTGGCACCCACCCAGCGTTTCGACAATGGCTATACCGTGGGACGCGATGCTGGCCGTCTGCTGATCTCGGCGCCCACGGCTGTCCTGCAGGGCCAGGTGGATACGGTGGCCTTCCAGGGCCTGCAGCAGACCCGCCGCCCGGACCAGGCGCAGGACGGGTACGTGCAGGCACAGACGGCCGCGGCCCGCAACGCCCAGCTCTGGCTCGGGCGTTTCGACAACACCGGCCGAAGTGCAGTGTTCGATTCGCAGATCCGCATCGGAGCGCTCCAGGCCGACACCCGGTCATGGACGTTGCAGGCGCCGATCGGGGAAACACAGCGCAATACCGTGTGGTTGGACAGTGAGGTCCTGAGCGCTCAGCGTTGGGGGCAGGTGGACCTTGCTTCTGCGGGCCGTATCGACCTGGATGGCACGCTCAGGTTGCAGGAGGGCGGTCGGCTTGGGCTCACTGCAAGCCGCGTCAGCTTCGGAGGAACGGTGCAGATTGCCGGCGGGCAGGTGGAGGCCGGCAACCTGCTTCCGGCGCTCGGCGGGCCCTCGGCCCTGCTGAGGTCCGGACGAGGCGCGGTGGATGTTGCGGCGGGCGCACGGATCGATCTTGGCGGCAGTTGGAGTAACGCGCTTGCTGCGCCGGATGGCGACCCCGCGCAGGCGTGGATCGACGGTGGACAGATGCGCTTCAACAGCAGTCACGACATCCGTGTGGGTGAAGGGGCAGCGATTCTTGTCGATGCCGGCGGCGCGATCGATGCCAGTGGCAAAGGGCGCGTAGGCAAGGGCGGCAGTGTCAGCCTGCTCGCGGCCAGCACCGAGGTTGCCACCGACGGCAGCGGGCGGATCCGTATCGGCGATGGCGCACGCTTCAGCGCGCTCGGCAATGGAAGCGGCAATTTCACCCTGGCAACAGGCGGTGCGGTGTCTATCGGCGCGCCTGGCACGGATGCATCGGCGGCGTCGTTGCAACTGCAGTCAGCACTGTTCAGGAGTGGCTTCGCCGGCTATGACATCGCCGGGCACAACGGTTTGACGGTTGAAGAAGGTACCCAGCTGCAGGTGGAACGACCGGCGCTGCGCCTGGCCGAGGGCGCACAGCAGGCACTGTCCCGCGAGCAGGGCGTTCAGGCCTGGACGCCGTCGCTGTATGAGGCGGATCCGGCCAGCGGGCGTGTATCGCAGCGCGGCGGCGCGAGCCTGGCACTGCGCGCAGGGCATCTGCTGTCCACGGCCGAGCTGCGCGTTGGCAAGGGCGCAAGGATCGAGGTCGATGCCGGCCAGACGATCGAACTGTTCAGCGCCGGCAACCTGGACGTGGCTGGCAGTCTGAAGGCGGCCGGCGGCCGTATCCGCCTGGACGAGGCATTCGATCCGACCGGTGTGCGTGGCGATCAACGCCGCGAACGTCGCTGGACGATTGCCGAGGGTGCCCTGCTGGACGTGAGCGGCGATAGCGTTTCCCTGCCCGACGCGCGCGGGACATTGCGCGGACAGGTGCGCAAGGGCGGAATGATCGAGATCGGGGGGGCGTTGGACTGGGAAGACCAGGACAACGTACGCCACTTGCCGCCCGATACCTTCGTGGTGGTGGAGCGCGGTGCGCGGCTGGACGCGTCCGGTGCTTCGGCGCTGCTGGACATTGATGGCAGCGGGCGCATCCGGGTGGACAGCGACGGCGGCAGCATCGTGCTGCGCGCCGGCAATGCGCTGTACCTGCAGGGCGACCTGGACGCAGCAGCGGGCGGCGACGGCGCGCGCGGTGGCACCCTCGGCGTTGCCTTCGGTGGCGGAACCTACGGCAGAACGGCAATGAACAAGGAAGTGCTGGCGCCGAGGGTGATCTCGCTGACCCAGCACGCCGCGCAGACGACCGACCTGCCTGCACGCCTTGAGTACGGCCATGCGGCACTGTCGGTGGAGCAGATCGAGGCCGGTGGTTTCGATCATCTGGCCCTGTTCGGCGACATCCGCGCCCAGGGAGATGTCACTCTGCGCATGGACCAGAGCCTGCGCATTCAGGGCTTGAACGAGCGTTACGTCGGCCTCGTCCCGAGCAACAGCGAGGGCGGCCGCCTGCAACTGGGCGCGCCATATGTCCGCCTTGCGCAGGGGCGCTGGTGGCAGCCGGCCGGGGAAGGCACGTTGCGCCCACTGGAGGCAGCGTTCGACAGCGGCCACCAGCATCGCCTGGACGTGAGCGCCGATCTGATCGACCTGCGCGACGTCACCTGGCTGGCGGGATTTGATCAGGTCGCGCTGCGCAGCCGCGGTGACATTCGCATGCTGGCCGCGGTCGCCAGTAGTTCACGGGAATCCACGCTTGCAAGCCCGGGTTCGATCGATATCAGCGCCGCACGCATGTATCCGGCGGCCCGGGCCAAGGGACGTATCGTGGCGGGCGTCCCCGACATCGGTCCTTCAGGCCTGCCGTTCTGGCAGAACCCCGACGCCGTACTGCGCATCCATGGCATTGCAGGCGGCGCGCAACCGGCACCGGACTCTGCGTTCGGAAGCCTGGAGCTGGTGGCAGCGACGGTGGTGCAGGGCGGCAATGTGCAGGCGCCCTGGGGCCATGTGCAGCTGGGTGGCAGGGAATTCAACGCTGATGCGGCCAGCCGCGTCGACCTGCTTGCAGGCAGCGTGACGTCGGTGAGCGGTGCCGGCCTGCAGCTGCCGTTTGGCGGTACCGTGGATGGTGTGGGCTGGCGCCTCAACGGTGCCGACTTCGATGTGCTGGGCCCCGGCTCGACCAACATCCCGATCGGTATCGACATCGTCGCCAACGCCGTCGATGGCGTGGTGGGCAGCGTGCTCGACGTGTCCGGCGGAGGCGAGCTGTCCGGCGCTGCATTCGTGGCCGGGCGCGGTGGCTCGGTGGACATCCTGCGGCATGCGCTGGCGGATGCGAACCCGCGCTACCGCTTCAGCGGCAGTGACAATGCGGTCTACGCGATCATGCCGGGACGCTCTGGCACGCAGGCGCCGCAGGCGGTTGCTGATGGCAGCGCGGACCCGCGCATCGGCCAGCAGATCGTCATACCTGCGGGGGTCCCCGGCCTCCCGGCCGGAACCTACACGCTGCTGCCGGCCAGCTACGCACTGCAGAAGGGCGCATTCCGCGTCGAAGTCGGCGCCGAACGCGCCGTCGGCAGCAGGCAGGCAGTGGCGACCGGCACAGGCTCATGGCGTGTCAGCGGGCACCGGGCGCAAAGCCTTGGCGGTGCAGTGTCGCCGCTGCTCACCGATCTGGTGCTGACGCCAGCGGAAGCGGTGCGCCGCCATGCCAGCTACAACGAAACGTCCTACAGCACGTTCGTACAGGGCGTGGCCGAACGGCGTGGCGAAGCGCTGCGCTGGCGGCCTACGGACGCCGGCAACCTCAACCTGGCACTGGGTGAGGGCGCCGGACGTTCGAGTGTGCCAGCCGCGATCTTCCAAGGCGTGTCGCGCTTCAACGCCGGCAGCAATGACGGACGCGGGGGCACGCTTTCGGTCAATCTGCTCACCTCCAATGACGCGATGTTGGAGATTGTCACCGAAGGCGGCAGCGCCGGCAGCGGTAGCGGCGCCACCGTCTTCGACTCGGCGCTCAATGCGTTCCGCCCGGAGACGATGCTGATCGGCGGCGTGCTGCGGCGTGACGCGACGACCCATTCGCTGGAGGGCAGGGCGCAGCACATCGTGGTGCGCAACGGCGTCAACCTGACGGCGCAGGAAGTGCTTCTGTCGGCCGCGTTCGGAGGCAAGGGAATCCTGGTGGAGCAGGGCGCTTCGATCGATACCTTGACCGGGGCAAATACCTCGCGCGTGGCACAGCCCACGGCGCCCTATCTGGTGTCGGGCGGCCTGCTTGCCGTGTCCAACCAGCGCTTGACAGCGCTCACTGCGCAGGGCGGCAGTGCCGCCGGTCCGGTGGCGATCGACATCGGCGGATGCGTGGTGGACTGCAATGGCCAGACCCGGTTGCTGTCGGCAGGCAGCATCAATGTGGTCACCGACGGTGCCTTGAACATTGGTGATTCGGTGAGCTACGGCACGCGCCAGCTCGGCCTGGGCATGTCGGCGCTCAATCTCGGCAGCGCCGAGGCCATTGCGGCGGCAGCGGCGGCCGGCGCCCTGCCGGCGGGCATGACCATGAACCAGGAGGTGTTGCAGCGATTGCTGCGGGGAAACACCGCCACCGGCGCGCCGGCGCTGGAGGCCCTCAGCCTGACCGCGCGCGATGCCATCAATGTCTTCGGCAGCGTGGACCTGGACACCCGTGAGGGCGCAACCGGACGCAGCAGCCTGCGCAGCCTGGTGCTGGGCGCACCGGCCATTCACGGTTACGGCACCGCTACCGATCGCGCACGCATCTTCGCCGATACGCTGGTCTGGGACGGTACGCTGGCCGGCACCACGTTGCCCGGCGGTGAGCAGACCCAGCCGGCTGGCGAGGCGATGGTGGGCCGGCTTGGCCAAGGGCAGCTGGAAATCAATGCAAGGGCGCTTGAGCTGGGGCGTGCGCCCTTTACCCGGCCCAGTTCGTCGGTGGCCGCGGATCGCCAGGTGCTCGGCTTCGCCGGCGTTACCCTGGCAGCATCGGATCGCATGTTGTTCTCCGGCAAGGGCAGTCTGGATGTCTTCCAGCGGCAGGGCGATTACGTGGCAGGCAGCGGTTGGCAGTTCAGCGGCGGCGCGCTGGATATCGTTACCCCGCTGCTGGCCGGCAGCGCGGGCGCGCAGCTGGCAGTCCGCAATGGCGGTACGGTGCAGGTGCGCGGTGCTGCGGCAACTGCGGGCAGCGATGCGTTGGGTGCGGAGTTGTCCATCACGGCCGAACGCGTTGTGATCGACAGCCGGGTGGCGCTGGCGTCCGGCCGGTTCGAAGCCAATGCCCGCCAGGGCGTGGCGCTTGGCAGCAATGCAGTACTGGACATGGCGGGGCGGAAGGTCAGCCTGTTCGACGTGGACAAGTACAGTTGGGGCGGCGACGTAGCGCTGTCGAGCCGTGACGGTGACATCGTTGCCGACGCGGCGTCGCGCATCGATCTTTCTGCCCGCAACAACCGCGGCGGCCGCTTGACGGTCGCTGCGCTGGGCGCGCAGGGCGGCCGTGTGGATCTGGCAGGTACGTTGCTTGGCGGAGCCAGCGGCCGCTACGACGCCGGTGGCACTGAAGTGCCCTACGACGGCGGCGAGCTGGTAGTGCGTGCACGCCAGTTGCAGGACTTCTCCGGCCTGAACACCCGGCTTACCGCCGGTGGCATTACCGGTGGCCGGACGTTCCAGTTGAGCGAAGGCGACCTGGTGATCGGCGATGAAGTGAAGGCACGCAACGTGGATATCAGCGTCGATGGCGGCAGCCTGCTCGTCAATGGCCGCATTGATGCCAGTGGCGAACAGGTCGGCAGCATTCGCCTGTCCGCCCGCGATGTGCTGCGTATCGACGGCACATTGGACGCGCATGGCAGCGCCTTGCGCGTCGATAGTTACGGCAAGATCATCGACAGCCCGAACCGGGCGATGATCGAACTGACCTCGGCCAGTGGCAGCCTGCAGCTGGGCGCGACCTCATCGATGGACCTGCGCGCCGGCACCTCGGTGGCCACGGGTAGCAGCCCTGGCCAGAACGATGGCCGCGCACGCGGCAGCGTCAAGCTCAACGTGCCACGCGTGGGCAGCAACGACGCTGCGATTGACGTGGCCAGCGGACTCCGCATCGCCGGTGCCGCCGATCTCCAGGTCAACGCCTTCCGCGGCTATGATTCGGCGCCGTTGGCAAGCGCTCCGGACGTGCATGGCCATCGTCCGCAGGTGATCAACCAGCATTGGCTGGACACGGTTGTGGACCCGGACAACAGCCAGTGGATGAATGCCGCACTGGCCAATGCAGGATTGCAGCAGCGCACTGCTGCCCTGGGCAGCTACCGCCTTCGCCCCGGCGTGCAGATCGTGGCGCGGACCAGCAGCGACAATCCGCGTGGCGATCTGGTCGTGGCCGGCGATATCGATCTGTCCGGGTACCGCTACGGCCCGCAGTCGAACCGGACCGATCCAGCGCGCCGTGGCTTCGGTGAATCGGCAGCGCTGGTGCTGCGCGCCGAAGGCGATATCAACGTCTACGGCAGCATCAACGATGGATTCGCGCCGCCGCCTGCCAATCCCGATGAGGACGGCTGGGTGCTGCTGGAAGGGCGCAGTGCCGGTACGCCCAACACGGCGTTCGGTGGCGACCTGATCGTGCCCGGTGAGGGTGTCCAGTTGCAGCGCGGCACCGAATTCCGTGCCGGCGCCACGCTGAACTATGCACTGCCCTTCGAGGCCGTGACCCTGCCGGCCGGAACCGTGCTGCCTGCGGAGATGCGGCTGTCGGGACCGTTGCTGCTGCCGGCCGGTACCGTGCTGGGCGCAGCAGTGACGACGGCGGGTGGCGAGGTGGTTGCGGCTGGAACCGTGCTGGCCCAGGCATTGTCGTTGCAGGCGGGTGCGCGCCTGGGCGCCGGCTTCCGGCTGCGCACGCCGGCGCCGGTGGCCGCACAGGTGTGGCCGGCCGGCGTCGCGCTGCCGATGGCGATGAAGCTGTCAGGCGCACTGGACCTGCACGCCGGCGCCATCATCCCGTCGATGACCAAGGTGGAGCTGGCCGGCGATGCGCCGGTGAAGCTGCGAACGGCCGACGCCAGCGGGCGCCAGGGACGCAACTGGGCGCTGGCGGCGATGCTGCCCGAAGGCACCACCTCGTGGGATCTGACTGCAGTGGCCGGTGCCGATACGACCGCTGCCGATCCGCGTACCCGCAGCTGGGGAAGTGACGGCAGCATCGTGCTGGCCGACAGCCACTACAGCACCATCGGGACGGTGACCAAGACGACGGAATGGAAGGGTGATCGAATCGTCAATTTGGAAGGTTCTCTGTACTGGTGGGGCGATGAGAGTCTGGCCGGAAAGTCACCTGCCGAGGTGGCCGCGATCATCGGGACCACCGAGGCGGAGATCTGTGGCGCAGGCGCCTTCTGCGGCCCGGCCCCGCGCCTGGTGGACAAGGAAGGCTCGCTGGCATGGTGGGGCGATGAATCCTGGGTCGGCCGCCCGGCTACGGAACTGGGCGCCGAGATGGGCATGTCGGAGGAAGAGATCTGCGCGGCAATGGGCTACTGCTACGGCGGCGGTACGCTTACCGAGGTGACCACCTACGGCAAGCGCCTGGGCTCGCCAGCTTGGAGCGTGCTGCGTACCGGCAAGGGTGATCTGGCACTGCTGGCCGCGCAGGACGTGCGCATGAAGTCCGGCTTCGGCGTGTACACCGCAGGTGCGCCGACGCTACTGGGCGATGGCAGCGACCCCCAGTTCAATCCGGTGCGTACGGCTGCGCCCTGGCACTCCTCGCTGCTGGGCAGGAACCAGGTCTCGGGCAACTATGATGCGGCGCTGGCCAGTTACCGTGCGTGGTATCCCGACCATGGCGGCGATGTCAGGGTTGAAGCTGGACGCGACATCATCGGCGACGCCTGGACCGCCCGGTCCGAATCCGGTACGGCGCAGCGCGACCAGGCCGGGCATTCAAGCGCAGCCGTGGGCGGCTGGTTGTGGCGGCAGGGTACGGGCACCACCGAAGGCGTCCAGGCAACACCCACGAGCTGGTGGATCAACTTCGGCACGTACAGCACCGTGGGCGCCGAAGCGGACGCAGCTCCCCGCATGGTCGGGTTCACCGGCTTCGGCACGTTGGGAGGCGGCAATCTGTCACTGGAAGCGGGCCGCCACGCGGGCGTGCTCGACCCGATGGGCAATGCCCTGGGGCTGTTGACCGCGCCTCATTCCAGCGCGATTGTTGCTGCGGTCGGGTCGACCGGGCGCGTCAGCAATGGTGAGCTGCATCTGACCGGTGGCGGCGACCTGACCCTACGCAGTGGCGGTGCGTTGAATCCTGGCCTGCGCGCCAGCGCGCAGCAGCCGGAGAGTTTCCTGCAGGATCTGGATCTCAATGGCGCGGTGACCAACCTGCGCGGCAGCACCCTGCTGCAGGCGGCACGCATCGGTGGCCTCAGCGCGATACAGAGCAGCTACGGAACGCTGGGCCTGATGGATCCGTTCGTGGCGGACGCCCCGGTGGCGATGGCGGGGCCCCTGCTCATTCTGGGTGATTCCACTGCCCGCCTGCAGGCCCGTGGTGACATTGTTCTCGGTGGCGCCGCAGATGCAGGGCGTGTACCGACGGCCAACTACAACGACGTTGTTCTGGGCGATGGCCAGCATGCAGCTGGCACGACGTGGTTCTCGCTCTGGACCCGAGGCACGGCACTGGACCTGTTCTCGGCAGGCGGAAATCTCGCACCCAGCCTGGCCGGAAGTCTGCATGCAACCGGTAGCAACATGTTCGCTGAAGGCATCGCGCTGCGCGAGCAATCCGTTCCCGCCAGCATCAATTACTGGCTGTATCCGTCCAGGTTCAGCGCGGTGGCAGCCAGTGGTGACATCATCAGCGCCCCGCTTCGAGGTCTCGGACCAGGGGCGACTACGGGCGATGTGATCCTGCTCGCGCCTTCGGCCAGCGGCCAGCTCGATGTTCTGGCCGGAGGCTCGATCCATGCCGCGATCAACGCCACCGGCATTGCGCGTTCCGGTAGCGACGCCCGCCTGCCTGGTCCGTTTGATCCTGCATTCATGGCCCAGCGGGGCGCCAGCCTGACCCGGGTCGGCCACAATCTCTCCGACGATGGGGTGCAGGGAGCGGATCCGTCGGCGAACCTGCCCTTGTTCGCGTTCGGCCCCAGTACTCCGACCACGGGTGCGCTGACGTCCCGGCCCACGTCGCCCAGCCGCTTCTATGCCGTTGCCGGTGACATCATCGGGTTGGGCAGCGGCGGGCGCAGGCAATTGAGGCGGAACATCGGCGAGGAGAGCCGGACACTGTTCGACTGGTACGAAGCGGGCTCGGCCGTACAGCTGCGCGCCGGTCGCGACGTGATCAATGCGAACGTCACCGCGCTCAACACCAGCGGTACCGATATCAGCGGGATCGAGGCGGGCCGGGACATCATCCGCAGCAACCTGACGGTGGCCGGCCCCGGCAACGTTGAAGTGAGTGCGGGCCGGCAGCTGCGCCAGGAAGAGGCCGGAAGCATCGTGAGCCTGGGTGGCGTCGTCCAGGGCGATGCCCGTCCCGGTGCCAGCATCGCAGTGACTGCCGGCAATCAGGGCATTGACTTCGATGCACTGCGCACGCGCTACCTGGACCCGGCCAACCTGGCCGACCCGGCGCAGTCGCTGGCATCGCAGCCCGGCAAGGCGGTGAAGATCTATGACAAGGAGTTGAAGCAGTGGCTGCAGCAGCGCTTCGGCACCGCTGCCGAAGGCACGGATGCGCTGGCTGCGTTCGATGCGTTGCCGCAGGAACAGCAGCGCATCTTCCTGCGCCAGATCTACTACGCCGAGCTGCGCGAAGGTGGTCGTGAGTACACCAATGCAGAAGGGCCGCGTTTCGGTTCCTATCTGCGCGGGCGCGAAGCGATCGCCACGCTGATGCCGGACAAGGATGCCAATGGCGCAACGATCAACCGTACTGGCGATATTCTGATGTATGGCGGCTCCGGTGTGCGCACCGAAGCGGGTGGCAATATCGAGCTGATGGCACCGGGCGGACAGATCGTGGTGGGTGTGCAGGGCGTGGTGCCACCGGCCAGTGCCGGGCTGGTGACCCAAGGGCAGGGTGACATCCGGCTGTTCAGCCAGGACAGCGTGCTGTTGGGCCTGTCGCGGGTGATGACGACGTTCGGCGGTGACATCCTGGCCTGGTCGGAGCAGGGCGACATCAATGCCGGTCGCGGTTCGCAGACCACCTTGTTGTACACGCCACCGCGTCGCGTCTATGACGGCTGGGGCAATGTGATCCTGTCGCCGCAGGCTCCCGCCAGTGGCGCAGGCATCGCCACCTTGAACCCCATCGCCGAAGTGCCGCCGGGCGACGTCGACCTGATCGCGCCGCTGGGCACCATCGACGCGGGCGAAGCAGGCATACGAGTCTCGGGCAACATCAACCTGGCAGCGCTGCAGGTGCTCAACGCCGCCAACATCCAGGTGCAGGGCGAGAGCAAGGGCCTGCCGGTGTTGGCCACGGTGAACGTCAATGCGCTGGCGTCGGCCAGTGCTGCAGCGAACAGTGCCAGCCAGGCCGCACAGGACGTGATGCGCAAGACCAAGGACGACGCACGGCGCAACCAGCCGTCAGTGATCAGCGTGCAGATTCTCGGCTTCGGCAGCGGCACCAGCAGCATTGCGCCGCCGGCGCGCGGCACGACCGCCAACAGCGGCTACGACGCCAACAGCGCCTTCCAGTTCCCGCAGGCAAGCCGCGACGAAGGCACGCAGCGCCGATAGGCATTGCACGCCCCGGTAGGTGCCGACCTTGGTCGGCACGCATTGCCCGATGCAGCGCATCGGGCTGCAGCATCGGGCCAGCCGCCAGGGAACGGTGGCGGCCCCAGCCAGGACGGCACGGAGGGTAGGGAGCGGCCATCAGCGGTGAGGACCACCGACACAGCGCCGCCGGGTGCAGGAGAGCACCCGGCGGCAGGAGGGACGCGCGCATGTGTCACGGTAGATGCCGACCTTGGTCGGCAGTAGATCCTCGCCATGCGTGGATGCCCGGACAGCCTCAGTGCCGACCAACGGTCGGCACCCACCAGAGTAGGCGTGGCAGCAGGAGCCGCTCGGCCGTAGATCCACGCCATGCGTGGATGCGGTGCCACGAACGAGTCCTAAAGCTCCAGCACCCGCCGGTAACTCAACGGCCCACGCCCATCGCGCAGGCCCAACCGCAGTTCAACTCCGGTGGCCGGCAATACCTCGCCCTCGCTCGGCAACACGGCCCATCCCGTTCCAGGCTGCCACGCCCGCACCTCGAACCGCTGCACATCGCGCGCCACCGCAATGCCCTTCGACGGATCCGGTGCGGGCAGGGGATACCGGTCCGTAGTCGCACCACTGGCCCGCCACAGCGTGCTGCCCTGCCGCCACCAGCGCACCCGCTGCCAGTGCAGCCCATCACTGCCGACACTGCGGGTGATCTCCAGCGCGAAGCTGCCATCCGGGTGCCGCTCGCTCACCAGCGACGGGGGCAGCAATCGCTGCGGACGATCTGCCGGGCGCACCGCGCCATTCATCAGCGCATCGTCGGCACGCATTTCAATATCGCGCTGGAACTGCTGCAGCACGCGCAGCGCCGTCGTGGTCTCGGCATCGTCCTGGCGCAGGCGCTGGTCGCTGTTGGCCACGCTGTCCAGCGCACGCCAGCAGATCAGCGCCAGCACGCCCATGATGGTGATCGCGATCATCACCTCGATCAGGGTGAAGCCGCGTGCGGCGCGCCTCATTGCGCCGCAGTCCACGGCAGCTGCATCCGCGCCAGCGACTGTCGCGGTGCATCTTCGGCCACCACGGTCAATTCCAGTTGCGGCTGCCCATCGCTGCCAGTGCCCAGATGCTGCAGGACCAGGAAGCTGCCGCGTCCCTGCACACAGCGCTGCCGGGCATCCTGCGGCGGCTGCCCGGCGAGGCGCAGCTCCTGCCAGCGGTCCTGCGCGCACAACAGCGCCAGGCGACGGTCGCGCAGCCGTGACTGATCGTCGGTCGCCACTGCCACCGAGCGCATTACCGCAGCCAGTGCAATCGATACGATCGCCAGTGCGATCAGCACCTCAATCAGGGTGAATCCGCGCGCCGTCTGCTTCACTGCACGACCTGCAATTGTCCGCTGCCATCATCACGAAGACGCAGTGCGCGGCCCTCCAGCGACAGTCCAAGCTCCCAGGCGGTACCGATCCACTCCGGGCTCAGCTCGATGGCGTTGGTGGGCTGCACCGCGATGCCTGCAGCCTGCCACTTCTGTGGACGCAGCAGATCATCGCGTTCAACGGTGACCCAGCGGCTGCCTTCGAGGCGGCTGAAACGATAGCCGGCTGCGTCGGCCTGCCAACGCAGGGGGCGGCCATCGATGCGGGCCTCGTCGCGCGCCACCTGCAGGCGCTGCGCCAGTCGTTCGCCTTCCTGCCGCAGCTGCCGGCCCGGGTCGAGCAGGCTGCCCAGGCCAAGGCCGATGCCCGCCGTGCAGATGCCGATGATCACCAGCACCACCATCAGTTCCAGCAGGGTGAAACCACGCGGCACACGCTGCATCGACGTTGCCTCCTGTCCTGGCCGATACCTGCCAGCGTAGGCCCGCATGATGAAACAAAAGCGTCAGCCGCACCTGCTAGCGTAGGCGGACACGAACGTGGCGATGATGTGGAACATGGACGGCAGGCGCTGGGATCGGAATCGGATGTTGACCCTGCTGGCGGCGGCGCTGCTGCTGGCCGTGGTGGCCTACTGGAGCGTCACCCTGTCTGCGGTGGCGCCAGCGGCGGCCGCGAGCGAAGCGCATGCCGAGGCGCCGGTACGGCCGATGTTCGATGCAGTGGCCAGCCTGCCGTTGGTGCGGCTGCTGTCTCCCGGCGCGGTGCAGACCGAGGTGGTCGTGCTGGGCGTGATGGCAGGTGACCACGCGCCCCTGGCCCTGCTGTCGGTGGATGGACGCCCGCCGGAGGCGTACGCGCCCGGCCAGCGGCTGGGGCCCTGTACGGTGCTGGCCAGCATCAGCGCCAGCGCAGTGGAACTGAACCAGGCCGGGCAAACGCGCAGCCTGCCGGTGCCTGAGCTGCCGCCGGTGCCGACCGATGGCATCGTGCCGGGCGGGTCCCTGTAGAGCCGAGCCCGCGCTCGGCTGCGTCTGGAAGAACAGTCGAGCAAGGCTCGACTCTACAAAATCCAGTGGAGCATGTCTCGACTCTACAAAATCCTGCCGAGCGCGGGCCCGGCTCTACAGCTGCGCAGGCTCAGCGCGCCGGACGCTGCGGTTCCACCGAACGACCAAAGGCATCGCCCATGCGCTGTCGTGTGCCTTCCAGGTTGTACTGCATCAGCTGGTTGCCGGGCTGCCGCATCAGGCGTTCGGCTTCAGGCAGCGCCGGTGACTTCGCCGATTTCGGCGCCGGGGCCAGTTTGCGTTGCAGGCACTCCCAGGCGGGGATGCGCTCGCCGTTGACCTGTACTTCGATGCACGGCGCGGCATCGTCCTGCTTCTTCGCCTCTACGGCCCAGGCCGATGGCAACGCCAGCAACAAGGCAAGGGCGAGGGCAGGGCGAAGGCCCGCCTCCAACGACTCACTCATCTTGAATCTCCTGCGAAAACCGACGCTCAGCAATGAAGACGTATGGCGAAGACAGTGTCCGCCTGCAACTGTTCCGGCGCTGTCAAAAGATGACAGTGCTGTCACAAAACTATTGGCGGTTTTGACGCGACGTACACGTCCTGTTGATAGACCCACGCGCCGCTCCCTGGCCACTCCCTTCGATACGACGCGATGCCTTCGATGACTCCTGTTCCGTGCCGAGCCGTCCGCCTTCCGCTGCGCCTGCATCCGCTGGTGCTGGCTCTGGCTGCGATGCCGCTGCCATTGTTCGCGCAGGACGCGGCGCCTGCGCCCAGCGTGAACATCAATGAATACATCGTGCGCGGCAACACCGTGCTCGATCCGCGCCAGATCGAACGTGCGGTGGAGCCGTTCCTCGGCCCGGGCAAGACCCTGGCCGATGTCGAGAAGGCGCGCGATGCCGTCAATGCGCTGTACCAGCAGGCAGGCTACCAGTCGGTCTACGTCGAGCTGCCCGAGCAGCAGGTCAGTGGCGGCGTGGTGCTGCTGAAGGTGCAGCAGACGCCGATCGGGAAGCTGCGGGTCGTAGGCACGAAGCACGAATCGCCCGAACGCATCCGCGAACGCGTGCCGGCACTTGCCGAGGGCAAGGTGCCGGACTTCGACCAGGCGCAGAAGGAACTGACCGCGCTGAATGAAGGCGGACGTCGCCAGGTGATGCCGCTGGTGCGCGAGGGCCAGGTGCCGGGCACGATGGATGTGGACCTGCAGGTCGAAGAGAAGTCGCCGTGGCGTGCCAGCGCGGCGCTCAACAACGACCACAGCGCCGACACCGAGAAGCTTCGCCTGAGTGCATCGCTGGCCTACGACAACCTGTGGAAGCGCGGGCACAGCGCCAACATCGGCGTGTACCTGGCGCCGGAAGATACCAAGCAGGCCAAGGTGTTCTCGGCCTCGTACATGATGCCGTTCGAGGGCACGCCGTGGAGCCTGGAAGCGTCCGGCTACAAGTCCGACAGCCGCGTGCTGAACGCGGGTGGGCAGGTGGGTACCGGCACCGGAACCAATGTAATCGGCAACGGCCATTCGATCGGTCTCAAGCTCAACTATCGACTGGCCGGCAGCAGCCAGTGGTGGCGCCAGCTCAGCCTCGGCGTGGACTTCAAGGACACCGAGGAAGACACGCAGATGGGCAAGGAGAGCCTGAAGACGCCGCTGAAGTACGCGCCGATCACCCTGGCGTTTGTCGGTGTGCGCCAGGGCGAGCAGGATCAGTTGAGCATCAATACCCAGCTGGTGGCCGGTACCCGCCGCCTGTTCGGCTATGGCAGCGATGCCATCGGATTCGGGCAGAAGCGCTACTGGGCGGACCCCAGTTTCATCGCGTTCAAGGCCGATGTGGCCAACACCCACACCTTCGGCAGCGATTGGCAGTGGTACGCGCGCGGCTCGCTGCAGGTGACCGACGCACCGCTGGTGTCGGCCGAGCAGTTCGCCGCCGGTGGCATGTACACCGTGCGCGGCTATCTGTCGGCCGAGGCGATCGGCGACTACGGCGGCCTGGCCAGCCTGGAATGGCGTACCCCGGCGTGGTCGCTGTGGAGCGGCACGGATCTCCGCGTCTACAGCTTTGCCGACGCCGCCTACCTGCGCCTGCGCCAGCCGCTGCCCGAACAGCGTGACAAGTACAACCTGGCCTCGGTCGGCCTGGGCGCGCAGCTGCGCCTGGGTGAGCACCTGCAGCTGCGCCTGGACTACGCCTGGCCCTATGCCGATGGCCCGGTCACGCGCAAGGACGACCCACGCCTGCATTTCAACATCAGCACCAGTTACTGACCCTTCCCTTGAACATGCGTTCTCCGGAGACCCTTCGCATGGACCGTTTGCTTTCCCGAGTGTTGTTGCTGCTGGCCGCGCTGGTTGCGCTGCCTGCTGCTGCGGCCGATGCCAATTGGTGGCAGGCCGAATGGAAGTACCGCAAGCCGATCACCGTCGACGCCGGCCCGCAGGGCGCGGGCCTGGCCGGTGACCCGGGCCGCACGCCGCTGCTGCTGCGCCTGCATACCGGCAACTTCGGTTTCGACGGTACCCAGGACGCGGGCAACGACCTGCGCTTCGTGTCGGGCGATGGCCGCACCGTGCTGGCCCATCAGATCGAGCAGTTCGATCCCAAGCTGGGCCTGGCCCTGGTCTGGGTGGACGTGCCGGCAGTCAGCGCTGCCGCGCCGCAGACGATCTGGATGTACTACGGCAATGAGAAGGCACCGGCCAGCGGCAACGGCCAGCAGGTGTTCGACCCGGACTACACGCTGGTCTACCACTTCGCCGAAGCCAATGCGCCGGCGCGCGACACCACCGCCTACGGCAACAATGCCGGTGCTGTGGTGCCGCCGTCCGAAGGTTCGGTGATCGGCCGTGGCGTGCAGCTGGGCGCAGGCCCGCTGCCGTTGCCGGCCAGCGCCTCGCTGGCACAGGAAGCGGGGGCGCCGTTGACCCTCTCGGCCTGGATCAAGCCGGGCAGCAGCAATGCGGCGCAGGCAATCTATGCCCGTCGCGATGGCGCCTCCGAGCTGGTGCTGGGTATCGAGAACCGGGTGCCGTTCGTGCAGCTCAACGGTCAGCGCAGCACGCCGGCGCAGCCGATTCCGGAAGGGCAGTGGGCGCACGTGGCACTGACCGCGGAGAAGGGTGCGCTGCAGCTGTACCTCAACGGCCGTGTAGTGGCCCAGCTGAGCGGCGAGCTGCCGGCGCTGGGTACCGCGCCGGTGGTGGGCGCCGATGCCCCGGGTGCTGCACAGCCTTTGGCCAACTTCGAAGGCGCTCTGGATGAGCTGCGCATCTCGCGGGTTGCACGTCCGGCCGCGCTGCTGCTGGCCGATGCCACCGCTCAGGGCGCCGACTCGCGCCTGATCAGCTACGGCGCCGACGAGCAATCCGCCGGGCAGAGCCACTTCGGCTTCATTCTCAAGGCGATGCCGTTCGATGCCTGGGTGGTGGTCGCCATCCTCGGCCTGATGATGCTGATGTCATGGGCGATCATGATTGCCAAGAGCCGCCACTTCGGCCGCACCAGCAAGGCCAACGCGGTATTCACCGAGAGCTTCGGCAAGTTGTCCGGTGTGCCGCTGCGCACTCTGTCCGAGATGGACCGCCAGGGCAAGGCGCCGACCGCGATGCACGACGGCTCGCTGTGGCGCATCTACCAGGTGGCCATCGATGAAATGCAGCAGCGCCACCAGCGCGACGGCAACAGTGGCTACCTGAGCGGCGCCACCATCGCCGCGATCCGTGCCTCGATGGATGCGGTGATGGTGCGCGAGCAGGAAGCGATGGCACGGCGCATGAACTGGCTGTCGACCACCATCGAAGGTGCGCCCTACGTGGGCCTGTTCGGCACCGTAATCGGCATCATGCTGGTGTTCGTGGTGGCGGCGATGGCCGGCGCGGTGGACATCAACTCGGTGGCGCCGGGCATGGCTGCAGCGCTGCTGTGTACCGCAGCCGGCCTCGGCGTCGCGATCCCGGCGCTGTTCGGCTACAACTACCTGGGCGCACGCGCCGAGGCGATCGGCGCCGACATGGCGGTGTTCATCGACGAGTTCGCCGCGCGCCTGGCCGAAGAGCAGGACGGGCGCGGCCCGGCCGCGGTCCAGGGCTGAGGGGCGCGCCATGGGCCAGAAGGCGAAGTTCGGCATCAAGAAGCGCGAGAAGGGCATCAACGTGACGCCCTTCGTCGACGTGCTGCTGGTGGTGCTGGTGATCTTCATCCTGACCAGCAACGCCTCCATCCCCGGCATCGAGGTCAATCTGCCGAAGGCCAGCAACAGCGTGGCCCTGGAAAAGCCGAAGACCAAGGCGATCACCATCGACCCCAGTGGCCAGGTGTTCCTGGATGCCTACCCGGTGACGATGGCCGAGCTGGAAGACCGCCTGCGTACCGAGCGCGCGACCACACCGGATTTCCCGGTGATCGTGCGCGGTGACGCGCAGGTGCAGTACGCCCGCGTGGTCGAGGTGCTGGACCTGCTGCGGCGCTTGGAGCTGGCCCAGGTCGGCCTGGTCACCGGCAAGGCGCAGGGCTGAGGCATGACGGCCCATCAACCCCCTCGACCGGAGCCCGGCATGCGCGGTCGCCAGTTGCTGGTGACCGTGGCACTGGTGCTGGCCGCGTTGCTGGTGCTCGGTATCGCGGTGTGGTGGCTGCTGTTCAAGGACACCGCCAGCACCCGCCGGCCGGTGGTGCAACCGCCGATGCTGGCGCTGCCACCCCCTCCGCCGCCGCCGCCGCCCCCGGAAAAACCACCGGAGCCGGAGACGCCGCCGGAAGAGACGATGCCCGAACCGGAGCCGCTGGATCAGCCGACGCCCGCTGAAGAGCCGACGCCGACGCCGGATAACAGCGATCCGGTGACGATGAATGCCGACGCGCAGGCCGGTGGTGACAACTTCGGTATCCAGTCCGGCAGTGGTGGCGGTTCGTCCGGCGTTGGCCGTGGTGGCGCCGGCAACGCTACCTACGGCCGCTACCTGGGCTACCTGATGCAGCAGGCGATCTCGCGCGACGACAAGGTCAAGCGCCTGGCGTTCCAGCTGCAGGTGAATGTGTGGCTGGCCAACGACGGCCGCCTGGAGAAGGTCGAGCTGGTACGCGGCAGTGGCAACGAGGAGGCCGACGCGGCCGTGCTCGATGCCCTGCGTCGCATCGGCAAGGTTGACCAGGCACCGCCGCCGTCACTCGATTTCCCCGCCCGCGTCCTGATCCAGGGCCGCCGGCCCGGGGCCTGACTCCGACTTCCGTGATTTCCCTTCTTTCGATGAGAACCGTGATGAACGACCACGTCCGCGCACGAACCGACTCCCGCCGCCCGCGGCCGGCCCGACGGGCGCTGCTGTGCTGCGCCGTGCTGCTCAGCCTGGCCGCCCCGGCCGGTGCGATGGCCGCCGAAACCACCATGGTCAAGCTGATCAAGGGCCTGATCGCCAGCGGTGCGCTGAAGCCCGAAGATGGCCAGGCATTGCTGGTGCAGGCCGAAGCCGAAGCGGCGGCCGCACAGCGCACTGCAGCCACGGACAGCACCGCGGCGAGTGGTGGCGTGGCCCTGGAGGCCGGTGACGTGCGCGTGCCGTACGTACCGCAGAGCGTGCGCGACGGTATCCGTGACGAAGTGCGCCAGGACGTGATGGCGCAGGCGAAGTCGGAAGGCTGGGCGGCACCCAACGAAGTGGCCGAGTGGACCAAGCGCATCAAGGTCACCGGTGACATGCGTGTGCGCAGCGAGTCGCGCTTCTACTCCGAGCGCAACAGCGACATCGTGAGCAACTGGTCGTCGATCAACGCCGGCAACGGCTTCGACACCAACACCAATACCAACCTGCAGCTGCCGCCGCTGCTCAACACCCGCCAGGACCGCCGCAACCTGTGGCGCATCCGTGCCCGCCTGGGCATCGAGGCAACCATTGGCCAGCACACCACGGCCGGCGTGCGCCTGGCCAGCGGCAGCAGCAATGGCCCGGTGTCGACCACCGAGCAGCTGGGTGGCGGCCTGAGCAAGAAGGACGTGTGGCTGGACCAGGCCTGGCTGGCCTACAGCCCGGCGGACTGGGTGACGGTGCGTGGCGGCCGCTTCGGCAATCCGTTCTGGACCAGCGACACGCTGTTCTCCAACGATCTCAATTTCGATGGTCTGGCCGCGAACCTGAAGTATGACTTCGATGGTGGCGACCTCGACCTGTTCGGCAACCTCGCGGTGGTACCGCTGGAGTACACCTCCGACAGCTCGCCGAGCCAGAGCAAGGTCAAGACTCCGAACGAGAACAAGTGGCTGTCCGGTGCCCAGGTGGGCGTGAACTGGCGCTTCAACGATGACAACGCGCTGCGTGCTGCGCTGGGCTACTACGACTTCAAGAACATCAGCGGTCGCCTGTCCTCAACGTGCTCGCTGTATTCGGGTGCGGTGGGCTGCGACACTGACTGGTCGCGCCCGGCGTTCATGCAGAAGGGCAACACCCTGATGCTGATCCGCAACATCGCGCGCAATCCGGTGGATCCGGCCGGTACGCCGACCCCGCAGTATGTCGGCCTGGCCTCGGCCTTCCGCCTAGCCACGCTGAACCTGCGCTGGGATACACAGCTGGCGCAGGGCATCGGTCTGCGCCTGGATGGCGATTACATCCGCAACCTGGCCTACGACAAGCAGGCCATGTTCAGTCGTGCCCAGAACGGCATCGTCAACAACTACGGCGCCGGCGATACTGTCGGCATCGATACCTTCCGCAGTGGCGACACCGCATGGATGGTGCAGGCCACCTTCGGTGCCACCGAGCTGAAGGAGAAGGGCCAGTGGCAGGCGCTGCTGGGCTACAAGCACATCGAGGCCGACGCACTGCCCGATGCCTACAACGATCCGAACTTCCACCTGGGCGGCACCAACGCCCGCGGCTACTACGTGGGCGGCGCTTACGCGCTGGATGCACGCAGCTGGATCAGCGGCAAGTGGATGGCGGCCAAGGAAGTGTCCGGCGCGCCGCTGTCGATCGACGTGTTCCAGCTGGAGTTCAACACCGGGTTCTGAGTGGCGGGCGTGATGCGGATCACGTAGTGCGTGGCGGGGGCGCAGCGATGCGCCCGTCTAAGGAAAGGAGACCACGCGTTGTTCAAAAGGAGGAGTGGATGAGCCGTCGCAAACTGTTCGAGAGTCCCGAACCGTCCAGCCAGATGCTGGGTGTTGGACCGGCCTATGTTTCAGTGGAGGGCCTGCGCCAGCACCTGGCCGAGTTCCTGCTGTATGCGGGCCGGCCGGTGGTGATCATGCGCGGGCGCAGCGAAGTGGGCTACTTCCTGCCGGCGCGCTGCTGGCGCCAGCGTGACGATGATCCGCTGGCGGCGGCTGCCGCCGACCAGCTGCTGGATGCGGCCGGTTTCCAGGCCGAGGACATCCAGCAGGTGGAGCAGGAATTCAACGCCATGCGCCAGCGCACCGTGCTGCATTCGCGGCGCTGAAGCAGATCCACGCCACGCGTGGATGGGGTTACGCTGCGCCCCCGCGCTCGCTGGTGATCCGTGCACCTTCGCGCATCACCAGCGTCACCGGGGTCTTTTCCACCACCTCCAGCAACCGCTGCCACTGCGCATCGCTCAGCTCGGCGCTGGCGTGCAGCACGCGGTGCACATGGAGGCGTCCATCCGCATCGCGTTCCGAACGCAGCTCGGCATGGAACTCGCCCAGCTCCCAGTCCTTGCGTTGCGCATACATGCGCAGGGTGATGGCGGTGCAGGCCGCCAGCGAGGCCAGGTACAGATCGAAGGGCGCGAAGCCCTTGCCCTGGCCGCCCAGCGAGGCGGGCTCGTCCGCATCCACATCAAAGCTGCCATTGCTGATGTGGTGCAGGTAGTTGTCGCCGGTCGAAAAAATGCGCGCGTAGGCCATCACATTCTCCATCTGTCTCTAGCGTCGAGCCACGCTCGACCAAACCCACTGTAGCGTCGAGCCATGCTCGACTGCTCCCAAAGGCGGCGCCAGCCAAGGCCAGCGCCGCCACCCAATCACTCGGTACGATCGTACGAGAACTGGATGCCTGCCGTACCACCGGTTTCGATGAAGAGGTTCATGAACGCCGGCACCGTTTCCGAACGGGCCCAGTCGCGCTGCAGCTCGCAGAACAGCTGCGGCACGCTGATCAACTGGCCCCCGGCCTGTTCGATGCGGCGTAGTGCTGCGTCATGCGCCGCCAGCGAGGTACCGCCGACGGCGTCGACCACCACATACACTTCATAGCCTTCCTTCAACGCGTCCAGGGCCGGGAAAGTCAGGCAGGCCTCAGTCCACAGCGCAGTCATGATCAGCTTGCGGCGGCCGGTCGCCTCCACCGCCTTGCGGAACTCGACGTCTTCCCAGGAATTGATGGTGGTGCGGTCGTAGGTGGGGTAGTCGCCCAGCACCTTGCGCAGCTGCGGAATCGGCGGCTTGTTCAGGCCGGTCTTGACGTTGACCGTCGAATGCACGATCGGCAGACCGTAAGCCACAGCGGCCTTGGCGGTGCCGACGATGTTGTTGACCAGCAGCTGGCGGTCCATCGAGGCGATGGAGTTCACCTGCACCGGCTGGTAGTCGATGATGATGAAGGCGGAATTCTGCGGGGTCAGCAGGTGGTCGCTGGCCGGGTCGCGGATCGGTTCACTGGACATGATGGGTCTCCGGTTGGGAGGAGTGCCGGCAGCGGGCCGGCACCCCGGGGGCAGCTCAGCTGCGCTGCGAATCCAGCTGCTCGTGGTTCTTCTGCACGTCCTGCGCCTTCAGGTAGCTCTCGATCAACAGCTGGTAGTTCGGGAAGATCTTCGTGTAGACCTCGGCCCATTGCTGGGCATCGTCACGGTTCCAGCTGCGCTGGATTTCCGAGGCTACCGCGGCGGTGTCCATCGGCACCACGCCGGCCTGCACCACGCGGGCCAGGGTGATCTCTTCGGCCATCTTCGAATAGGTGCCCGAGGCATCGATCACCGCGAACACCTGGTAGCCATCGGCCACGGCGGCGATCGACGGGAAGGCCATGCACACGCTGGTGATGGTGCCGGCAATGATCAGCTGCTTGCGGCCGGTGGCCTTCACCGCAGCAACGAATTCCGGGTTGTCCCAGGCGTTGATCTCACCCTTGCGCGCCACGTACTGGGCATGCGGGGCCGCGTCGTGGATCTCCGGGATCAGCGGGCCGTTCGGGCCCTGCGGGACCGAGGCGGTGGTGATCACCGGCATCTTTGCCAGCGTGGCCATCTTCGCCAGCGCAGTGGCGTGGGCGCGCACGCTGGTGAATGGCATGTCACCGATGGTCTGGAACAGGCCGCTCTGGTGGTCGATCAGCAGCATCGCGGCGTTGTCCGGATCGATCACCGGGCGGGCACCGTTGAAGTTGGCGGGGGTACTCATGGTCAGTCTCCTGGGGAAGGTGGGCGATGGCCCATTGGCGCGGCGGGTCATCGCCCGCCGCGCGGAAGCGCTCAGTGCGCGATCTGGCCGAAGCGGCCGCTGTTGAAATCGTTGACCGCCTGGCTGATCTCGGCCTGGCTGTTCATCACGAACGGGCCGTAGCCCACCACCGGCTCGTCGATCGGCTCGCCGCTGAGCAGCAGCACAGTGGCGTCGCTGTCGGCGTCGACGAACACGTCCTCGCCGCTGCGATCGAAGGTGACCAGCTGCGCCTCGCCGACCGGCTGGCCGCCGTTGATCCGGACCGAGCCCTTCAACACCACCAGCGCCAGCGTGCGGCCATCGGCCACCGGCAGTTCGGCGTGGTGGCCCTGCTGCAGGCGGATGTCCCAGACATCCATCGGCGTGTGGGTACGTGCCGGACCGGCGTGGCCGTCGAAGCGGCCCGCGATGACACGCACGCGGCCGGCGCCCTCAGGCAGATCCACCGAGGGGATCTCTGCGTCAAGCAGGGTCTGGTAGCCCGGTGCGCCCATCTTGTCCCGCGCCGGCAGGTTGACCCAAAGCTGGACCATGTCCAGCGTGCCGCCGCGCTTGCTGAATTCCGGTGTGTGGAATTCCTCGTGGAGGATGCCGGAGGCAGCCGTCATCCACTGCACGTCACCCGGGCCGATGGTGCCGCCGGCCCCGGTCGAATCGCGGTGGGCGACCTCGCCCTCATAGACGATGGTGACCGTCTCGAAACCGCGGTGCGGATGCTGGCCGACCCCACGCGGGGTATCGCTGGGGGCGAAGCTGTACGGGCCGGCATAGTCCAGCAGCAGGAACGGGCTCAGGTGCTGGCCGTGGGTGTTGTAGGAAAACATCGAGCGGGCGGGGAATCCATCGCCCACCCAGTGCGGGCGGGGGGCGCTGTAGGTACCGGTGACACGCTTCATGGCGATCTCCTGGCCGGGGCTGCCGGCCGCTGTTCTTCGTTGCAGGAGACGATATCGCCGCGACAATTGGGCCGGTAGACGCCAATATTTGCCGTCATAGTCCTATCTGGTGAACAATGGCGGCAGGCCGTGGGCCGCAGGAGATCGCCCCGTGTTCATCGCAGATATCCGCCGTTGTGACCTCAACGACCTGTTCTATTTCGCCATGGTGGTCGAGCACGGCGGCTTCTCGCAGGCCGGGCGGGCGCTGGCCATGCCGAAGTCGAAACTGAGCCGGCGCATCGCGCTGCTGGAAGAACGGTTGGGCGTGCGCCTGATCCAGCGCTCGACCCGGCGTTTCTCGGTCACCGAGGTCGGCCAGGACTACTACCGTCATTGCAAGGCAATGCTGGTCGAGGCCGAGGCGGCCGAAGAAGCCATAGCGATGTCACGCGCCGAGCCGCGCGGCACCATCCGCCTGGCGTGCCCGATCGCGATCCTGCACGCGCGCATCGGCCCGATGCTGGCCGACTTCCTGGCCCTGCACCCCCAGGTGACGGTGCAGCTGGACGCCACCAACCGCCGCGTGGACGTGGTGGGCGAGGGTGTGGACGTGGCGATCCGGGTACGGCCGCCGCCATTGGAAGACAGCGACCTGGTGGTGCGCGTGCTGGCACGCCGGGTGTGGTGCACCAGTGCCAGCCCGGCGCTGCTGCAACGGTTGGGCACGCCGCAGGTGCCGGCCGACCTGGCGATGATGCCGACCGTCGATCTGGCCTCGCCCAGTCAGCAGCATGTGTGGGAATACAGTGGGCCCGGCGAGATCCAGGCCAGCGTGCATCACCGCCCGCGCCTGGTCAGCGATGACATGATCGCGTTGCGCGCAGCCGCGGTGGCCGGGGTCGGGCTGTTGATGCTGCCGCGGATGATGATCACCGATGAGCTGGAGAGCGGGGCGCTGCTGCCGGTGCTCCCCGAGTGGGTGCCGAAACACGGCATCGTGCATGCGGTGTTCCCTTCGCGGCGTGGGCTGCTGCCGGCGGTACGCGCGTTGATCGATTACCTCGCCGAGCGTTTCGAGGCGTTGGACGAACCGTAGGCTCCGCATCCACGCATGGCGTGGATCTACTGGATCCGGCGCCGCCTGGGAGATCCACGCCATGCGTGGAGATCCTGGTGCCGCGCGACGGGCTTTCGCTTGCCGCCTGCGGCCGCGCAGCCCACAATCCATGTCCGGACCGTCGCCATCACGCCCATCATTCCCCGGTCCGGCCTTGGCACCTATGTCTCCCAATGCCCTGGCGCTGGTCGAGCTGCTGATCCGCGAGCGCCGTGCGTTGTCTCGCTTCATCGCGCGCTATCTCGACCCGGCCAGTACCGAGGACACCCTGCAGAACCTGTACCTGAAGGCCAGCAGCGTGCCCGGTGATCCACCGATCCTGGAGCCGCGCGGCTATCTGTACCGGATGGCCTATCACCATGCGCTCAACCGCAGCCAGGCCGACGCCCGCGAGCGGCGCGTGATGGCCGAGTACGCCGCCGACATGGCCGAGGCGGGCCACGACGGCGAGGCGCAGGCACTGGACCAGGCACAGCTGCGCGAGATCACCCAGACCATCCTCGCGCTGCCAGCGCAGGTCCGCGAGTGCTTCGTGCTCAACCGCTACCTGGGCCTGAGCGAGCGCGAGATCGCGACACGGCTGGGTATTTCCAAGAGCCTGGTCGGCAAGCATGTGCTGCGCGCGGCACTGTTGATCCAGCAGCACCAGCAGGGAATGCATCGATGAGCGGCGATTGCCGTGGGCAGATCGCGCCCGCCGTTGTCACAACAGGAAAGCGCACCCGTTCGTGGTGCGGCAGGCCACAACCATGACCACGTCCGAACCCTCGCCGCGTCAGGCCAGGCAGGCGTTGCGCTGGGTGATCCGGTGCAGTGCAGGCCCGCTGCCGGAACGCCAGCAACGAACCCTGCAGCGCTGGTTGCAGGCCGATCCGCGCCATGCGCTGGCCTGGCGCCAGCAGCAGGCCTTCTGGCAGGGGCTGGATGCCGCCGGGCCCGACGTGCTGGCGGCGCTGCCTGAATTGACCGCCGACCGCCAGGGATTGCGTCCGGTCGCACCGCGCCGTCGCCTGCCATGGCTGTTGGCCAGCGCCGCCGCTGTGGTTCTGATGGTCGCGGCCGCACCGCAGGCGCTGTTGCTGGCGCGCAGTGACCTGCGCAGCAGTGATGCGCCGCGCGTGGTGCAGCTGGACGACGGCAGCACTGCCGTGCTCGATGCGGGCACCGCATTGGCGGTCGAGTTCGATGGCCAGCAGCGGCACCTGCGCCTGCTGCGCGGCCAGGCCTGGTTCCAGGTGGCACACGAGGCGCGCCCGTTCCACGTCGAGGCGGCGGGCGGCCTGGTCCGTGACATTGGTACCGCCTTCAGTGTGTCGATGCTGGATACCACGGTCACCACCCAGGTCAGTGAGGGTGTGGTCGAAGTGCGGCCGGGCGATGGCAGTGTGCAGCGCCTGCATGCCGGGCAGTCACGGGCGTTCCGTGACGGCCGCTGGCTGCAGCCGGTGCAGCTGGAAGATCCCGAGGCCGTGGCGCCGTGGCGGCGTGGCGAGGTAGTGATCGATGATCGGCCGGCCGCGCAGGCCATCGCCGATCTGGCCCGCTATCGGCGTGCACCGGTCTGGGTACTGGGCGGGCAGGGCGCGAACGTGCGGGTCAGTGGCCTGTTCCACCTGCAGCAGCCGGAGACCGCCATTGATGCCGTGGCCGCACAGGCAGGACTGCGCATGCAGCGCTTGCCCGGTGGCGCGTTGGTGCTGTGGTGAGGTGCCGCCGGTTCATGGCGGAATACGCGGCATGAAAAAAACATGAAAAAACCGTGGGCACCCGCAGTGTCCCGCTGTCTATAGAGGTATAGCCAGAGCGAAACACCGTTTTTCCTCAAGCCAGACACACCACCGGCACCGGATGTGCCCGTGGTCCAGCCACGCTTGAGGAGTTCCTGTCCATGCCGTCCACGGCATCCGCCTGTCATCGTCGCGCCACCGTTCTGGCCCTGGCCGTTTCCACCGCATTGCTGCCGCTGGCCTGGGTGCCGGCCGTGCAGGCACAACCGGCGATCGTCGCGCCGGTGCGCCAGTACGCCATCCCGGAGCAACCACTGGCTGATGCCGTACGTGCCTTTGGCCGCCAGGCCGATGTGCAGGTGGTGTTCCGCAGTGACCTGGTGGAGGGCCGCCGCTCCAGTGCGGTGAGTGGCGAGTACAGCCAGATGCAGGCGCTGCAGCAGCTGTTGCGCGGCAGCGGCGTGCGCGCGCAGCGCGGCATGGACGGCACCTGGAGCTTGCGTGCCGCAGCGGAGGCGGATGAGGGGGAAGGGGTGCGGGTGACCGAGACGCTGGACGTGGCCGGTCGCCTGCAGTCGGAAGGGGGCGAGGCCCGCGATCGGCGCGGCTACGATGATGTGTTCGCGCTGGACCTGACCACGGCGTATTCGGGGCGCGACCGGGTGGAGCGCTATCGCGGTTCCAATCCAGCCGACGTGGTCAAGGATCTGGTCGGTGTGTTCAGCGGCGATGCGCGCAACAGCGGCGCGCTGGACATCAACATCCGCGGCATCCAGGGGCCCGGGCGGGTGCCGGTCAGCATCGACGGTGGCGAACAGGCGCTCACGGTCTGGCGCGGCTACAACGGCGTCAGCAACCGCAACTACATCGATCCCAACCTGATTGGTGGCATCCAGGTCATCAAGGGGCCAGGGCTGGTGCGCGATGTGCACAGCGGGATCGGCGGTGCGCTGGTGATCAAGACCATCGACGTTGACGACATTGTTGCTGCCGGCGAGCGCTTCGGCGGGGAGCTGAAGATCGAAGGCAGCAGCAATGCGGTGGCACCGCGCCTTCCGCGCCTGCACACCGGCGAGGATTACCGCACTGTGCCGGGGTTCCCGCAGGGCTCGCCGAACTCACCCTATGACGACCGCACCCTGGTGGTGCCGGTGAAGTCGCGCAGCGGCAACAACCCCTTCGATGGCGAAGACCAGGCCTGGCGGTTGGCACTGGGCGTACGCGGCGACAACGTCGACCTGATGGCCGCCTACGCCTGGCGCAAGCGCGGCAACTACTTCTCCGGCAGCAAGGGAAGCGCGTACTACGACCAGGACCGGCGCGAGCAGTACGAGTACCAGGGCATCGACTACATCACCACGCTGGCGCGCTATTTCAAGCCCGGCGATGAGGTGCCCAACACCTCCAGCGAACAGGAGTCCTGGCTGGTCAAGGGAACCTGGCAGATCAACGACGACCAGCAGCTGAAGGCCACCTGGCGGCGCACGCTGTCGCACTACGGCGAGATCATGCCGTCGCGCATCCTCTCGGCGCCCGACTACGGGCGCATCCAGTGGCCGCTCAGCCGGGTTGCGTCCGATGCCTGGAACCTGGAATACCGCTTCCAGCCGGCCGGCAGCCGCTGGCTGGACCTCTACGCCAACCTGTGGCGCACGGAGACGGACAGCGATACCTACAGTGCTGGCGGCTTCCCGAACTTCGCAGTGGGTAATCCGGCATGGAACCCGGACGCCAGCCCGATCCTGCGCAACACCGCGCTGGCCAACGCGCGCAACGACCGCACCGGCCTGATCCTGAGCAACCGCTTCGCCCTGCATTCGACCCTGGACCTGACCGTGGGTGGCAACTGGCAGTACGAGAAGCTCGGCTCGAGCGATCCGTACTTCGGTACCACCGATGGCTGGCGTATGTTCCCGCGTGCCGGGCGCCGACAGGAGGGCGAGGGCTACCTCACCCTGGAGTGGCGGCCGGTCGACTTCCTTACCCTCAATGCAGGCGTGCGCTACAGCCGCTACTGGGCCTTCGACGATTTCCTCGAGGCGCACCCCGAGCTGCTGACCAAGGGCGTAGGTGGCAAGGAAGCGCAGTACACCGTGAACGAGTTGCCGCCCCGTCCCGCCAATCTGCAGGCCCGCATCGACGCGTTGGAAGCACGCCGCGCCGTATGGGAAAAGCGCGGCATGGGCTGGTTCATCGATGACAGCATCCGTGCCTTGCTGGCACCGTACGAGACGCCGCGTCCGGTCAGGTACACGCGGCCCTGGCTGCCCGATGCCGATGGCAACTACACCCGCGCCGGCAATCCCTGCCTCAATGGCGAAGTGGCGGCCATTCCCGGCGTGCAGCCGGTGTTCGCCGGCAGCGACCAGGTCTGTAACATCGGCAACAGCGTACAGTCGCAGCCGGTCGATGCACGCAACAGCCGCCGCCGCGACCATGCCTGGCTGCCGACCTTCTCGGCCACTGTACACCTGTCCCCGGCCGCCCGTGCCTACGTGCGTTACAGCGAAGCGGTTCGCTTCCCGAGCATGTTCGAAAGCACCATCGCCTTCTCCGGAAGCCTCAATCCGCTGCATGCGCTCAAGCCCGAGCACGCCTACAACTACGAAGTGGGCTACGTGCACAACCTGTCGGCCCTGTTCGGCAACACCGCCGATGCCGACGTCAAGCTGGCGTACTACGTGCACAAGACCCGTGACGTGATCGAGCGCGATGGCAACTTCCTGTTCGACAACATCGACAAGCAGACCATCCGTGGCATCGAACTGCAGGCCCGCTTCGACAACCGGCGCTTCTTCACCGATCTGGGCATCACCCGCACGCTGGAAAACGAGGTGTGTGACGAGAGCACGGCGGTGCTCCTGGATGCGAACCGCGGCCTGGTCCCGAACTGCGTGCAGGATGGTTTCGTCGGTGGCTACCTGCTGACCCAGGCCATTCCCAAGCTGTCGATCAACTGGTCGCTGGGCACGCGCCTGTTCGATGAGCGCCTGGAGCTTGGCAGCCGCATCGTGCACTACCAGCGCCACGAGAACCCTGATCTGCAGGCCTACCGTGACCGCCTGCTGAGCGGTGGCAGCGGCCTGCTCTGGCAGAACGTGCCGTTCACCTGGGGAAACATCACCACCGTCGATGCCTATGCGCGCTGGCGCTTCAACGAGCATGCCAGCGTCGAACTGGTCGGCAGCAACCTCGGCAACCGCTACTACGTCGATCCAGCCACGCGGTCCACGCTGCCGGCCCCGGGTCGCACCCTGAAGCTCGGCGTCACCGCACGCTTCTGATCTCCCACCTTCAAGCGTTGTACCCGTAGTTCCCTCAACCAAGGAGCAATACCATGAAAATGATCTCCCGTTCGGTTCTCGCCGTTGCTGCCTCGCTGGCTCTGGTCGGTGCCGCGCATGCTGCCGATATCGTCGGTGCCGCCAGTGCCAAGACCGATGCCGAGCTGTATGTGGCGGTTGGCGAATCGCAGGTCAATGGCGGCCCGCACCGCGCTGGCAAGGCCGGTATCGGTGTCGGTACCGTGTCCCAGGCCAAGCCGGTGGACTTCCAGGGTCTGAGCGCCTACTCGGCGCCTACCACCGTCAATGGCGTGACGGTACGTACCCTGGCCATGCCGATCACCGGCGCACCGGGCAGCCACGCCGGCATGGGCCACTTCAACTTCGTCAAGGTCGGCAGTGGCGATGTCTGGTTCGGTGAATGGTCCAAGGATGGCGCCGCCGGTGGCTTCAACAACCGCCAGGTCTACTTCGTTGGTGACCGCGCCGGCACCACGCTGCCTGCTGGCGTGGCGTCCTACACCGTTGCTGGCCTGAACAAGTTCAACGGCAGCAACCTGCTGAGCGGCACCTTCGACGCCGACTTCGGCGCCGGCACCCTGGATGGTGCGCTCTCGGGCAACGGCCTGAACCTGGCCATCGTTGCCAACATCAACAGTGCCGACGCATCGTTCGCCGGTTCGGCCACCGCCAACGGCAGCGTTGCCGGCACCACCCAGGGGCAGTTCTTCGGCGCCAACGCGGCCGCCCTGGCCGGTATCGCCACCTTCAGCGGCAACAGCCAGTACGACACCGCCTTCGGCGGCAGCAAGAACTGATTGCCACGCCCTGACGGGGCAGGGCAGGGACAAGCCGCGATCCGCCAGTCCCTGCTTCGGCCCGCTGCATGCACCACCACGGATCGACCATGCGCCATCCCATCTTCCTTGTCGTACTGCTGCTGGCGGCTGCCGACGTGCGCGCCCAGCAGGACGATCTTCGCCGCGTGCTCGAACAGGGCACCGACCTGCGCCATCAGCAGCAGGACCAGCAGCGCCTGCAGCAGGCCGAGTCGGAGCGACCGACCATCACCATCGACGGCCAGACCCTGCGCGTGGAGCGCACGGTCGACGATCTGGGCCAGGCGCTGTACCTGTCGCTGCAGCATCAGCAATGGGGCGCCGCGCAACGCTTCCTGGATGAATACATCGAACTGCCTGGCCACGACCCGTTGCTGCGCCACTATGCGCAGGGCGGCCTGGCGCGGGTGGCCGGCAATCACCACCGCGCGGCCAACGAGTACGAGGCGCTGCTGGAGGCACAGCCGGATTTCCTGCCGGCCCGCCTTGAACTTGCGCGCGTCTACGCCGAAGACCAGCGCGATCGCGATGCGGTGGCGTTGTTCGCGGCGATCGCGGATGGCATCAGTGCCGATGACCCCGCCACCGCAGGTGTACGCGGACGGGTGGACGCCTATCTGGCTGCGCTGCAGGCGCGCCAGCGCTGGAAAGGCGCGCTGTCCGCCGGCCCGGCATGGAGCGACAACATCAACCGCAGTTCGGCCAGCCGCACCTGCCTGTTCGGGGTAGGCGACACCTGCATCATCCAGCGCAATCTTCCCGATGCCCAGCGCGCCATGGGCCTGGACTACGACGGTAACCTCGAACGTCGCTGGACCCTGAAGGGCCACCATGGCGTGTACGTGCGTGGCCTCGCATTCGGCCAGGCATGGCGTGGGCACAGCGCCTACAACGAGCTCAATGCCAACGTGCAGGCGGGTTACAGCTGGCGTAGCGCACGGCATACCCTGCAGATCGCCCCCAGCTATGACTATCAGGGCCTCGGCAACCGGGCCCTGCAGGGCGGCAGCGGGCTGCATGGCGAATGGCAATATGCGCTGGACGCGCGCAGCCTGCTCAAGCTGGAGGCCGACTGGAAGCGCCAGCGCTATCGCCAGCGTGGCCTGGCCGCCAATTACGACGGTGAGCTGGCCGCGGTGTATGCCACCTGGTTCCGTGCGCTCAACCCGCGCTGGACCCTCTTTGCCGGGCTGGACCTGAGTGACAGCAGCGCCGCGAACCCAGCCAACGGCTACCGCCAGCGCGGCGTGCGGCTGGGTGCGGCGCGGCAATGGAGTGGCACCACCGCCACCGTATTCGTCTCGTTGCGCGAGCGCGACTACGACGCGTGGAGTCCGCTGCTGGAGGCGCGGCGTGAGGACAGCGAACAGAACCTGATCGCCATCGTGCGCAGCGAGCGCCTTGCCGTGGCCGGGCTGGTACCCAGCCTGAGCCTGCGCTACGCGCGCATCGACAGCAACGTTGGCTGGCTGTACAGCCACGACCGCAGCCTGCTCAGCCTGAAGTGGGAGCGGGTCTTCTGAACACGCCGCTGCAATGCCGCGGTGAACGGGCCGTGGCCGCGATCTTCATCCATCATCACGCGCTCTTGTAGCCCGGTTCGCGCATCCTGCGGGCGTTGCGGCAGAGCTGGGCCGCGTGTATCGAGGAGCGCCGGTCGTGCTGGAAGCGGGCAACAAACCAGAGGGCCTGAAAGGGCTGCGTGTACTGGTGGCGGAGGATGAATTCGCCATCGCAATGTTCCTGGTCGACTATCTGGAGCTGAAAGGCGCACAGGTAGTGGGGCCGGCCGGTGACCTGCAGGCGCTGGGGCAGCTGGTCGATACCCATCCCATCGATGTGGCATTGCTGGACATCAACCTGGGCGGTGAGCAGGTCTATCCGCTGGCCGATCGGCTGGCCGAGGCGGGTACGCCCTTCCTGCTGACCTCCGGTTACGACGACAACCTGCCCAGCCGCTTCGCCAGTGCGCCGCGCTGTACCAAGCCTTATCACATCGAAACCCTGGTGCAGCAGCTGGCCGGGCTGGTGGCGGCGCCGCAGGTCTCTGCGGGCATCGCCTGATTGCGCGGCATGTCGCGCCGTCCTGAAGGCATCCACGCCGCCAAGCTGCGTGGCTCGATGCCGCCTGCGTCGCGCCTGCATGCGCGCCACGATGGCATGGCCGCGCGTATCGCCCGCCACGACTGGTCGTCCACGCCATTGGGTGCCTGTGAGCAGTGGCCGCCCCACCTGCGCGCCACCGTCGACCTGATGCTGGCCCATGGCTTCCCGATGATCGTGCTGTGGGGCGAGCAGCTGGTGCAGCTCTACAACGATGGTTATGCCGAGATCCTGGCCGACAAGCATCCCGGCGGGCTCGGCCAGCCGACCCGCGAGTGCTGGCCCGAGGTGTGGCATATCAACGGGCCGATCTACCAGCGCGTCTGGCAGGGCGAAACCATCACTTACGAGGACAAACTCTATCCCCTGGCGCGCCGCGGGTGGTTGGAGGACGTCTGGTTCACCATTACCTACAGCCCGATCCGTGGCGAGGAGGGGCGCATCAACGGCGTGTTGGTGACCATGTTCGAGACCACAGCGGCACATGTGGCCCAATTGGCACGCGAGCGCGAAGAGCAGAAGCGGCGGGAGGCGGACCGGCGCCTGGCATTGGCCTTCAAGGTGCTGCCGGTAGGTGTCTGCATTGTCGACACCGAGGGGCGCTTGCAGCTGTCCAACGACCAGATGCGTGCCTACCTGCCCAGCGGCAAGGTGCCTTCCACGGATGAGGTGAACCTGCATCGATGGCGCGGGTGGCATGCGGACGGTAACGCCATCGAGGCGCACGACTTCGCCATCGCCCGCGCGATGCGCGGCGAGACCGTGGTGCCGGGGCTGGAGTTCCAGTACCTGCATGATGATGGCCGCGCGCGCTGGACCCGCGTCGCTGCCGCGCCCCTGCGCGATGGCGACGGTGAGGTCAGCGGGGTATTTGCCATCGCGGTGGACATCGACGACCTCAAGCGTGCCACTGAGCGTCAATCGGTATTGCTGGCCGAACTGCAGCACCGGGTGCGCAACATCATGTCGACCATCCATGCCATTGCCTGGCGGACCCGCGAGTCGGTCAGCAGTGTGGATGAATACGCTGAACGGTTGTGCGGGCGACTGATGTCGCTGGCACGCACGCAGAGCCTGCTGACCCGTGGTGCCAATGCCGGCGTCTGCCTGCGTGGCATGCTCGAAGAGGAGATCGCTGCGCAGACGCCGGCAGCGGCCGCCTACCGCCTGCAGGGCGAGGACGTGCTGCTGCCGCCGAAAGCAGCCGAAGTACTGTCCCTGGCGATCCACGAATTAGCGACCAACGCGCTGAGGCATGGCGCGCTCACCCATGAGGATGGCCGGATCGAGGTGACCTGGGATCTGCAGGTTCAGGCCGGCCAGCCATGGCTGGGCCTGCACTGGTGCGAGCGTCATGCCGAGGTGGAGGACTGGGAGCTGCCCCGCCAGCGCGGCCTGGGCCGGGCGCTGATCGAGCAGCGCGTGCCGTACGAGCTGGCTGGCAGCGGGGAGCTGCGCTTTGGCCCACAAGGCCTGGATGCCTGGATCCGCTTCCCGCTGCGGGAGCGCGACAGCCTGCTGCAGACCGATGCTCCGGGCGCGGCGGCGGAGGGTTCCGTCAGGTAAAGGTCCATTTATCCCCAATTTGGCCAAATTGGGTATAGTGGCCATAGTCCACTTCTGTCTGGAGCCGTGCCATGACCCTGCCGCTGGATCTGCCTGGCCTTGAGAAGGCCCCGGCCTCGTCGGTGAAGACCCGTGGCTGGCCGAGCCTGATGCGCACCGTGCGCGAGAAG
Organism: Stenotrophomonas mexicanensis; assembly: GCF_032911605.1. NCBI lineage: Bacteria > Pseudomonadati > Pseudomonadota > Gammaproteobacteria > Lysobacterales > Lysobacteraceae > Stenotrophomonas > Stenotrophomonas mexicanensis. Next base: position 323,895 of record NZ_JAWJTG010000001.1, on the reverse strand, counting down.
CAGGCACTGGTCATCACCAACCATAATCATCCGGAAGCGGTGATCGTGGATATCCGCACGTATCAGGAGCTGCTGGCCAAGGCCGCTGGCGGTGACGCCGGTGAGCGCAATGAAGAGCTGCTGCGCCTGCGCGGTGAGTTCGACCAGACCCTGGCCAGCCTGCAGCGCGGTGAGGGGCTGGGCAAGGTGCTGGGCCAGCCGATCCGCCGTGGCCGCAAGGTCACCCTCGGCCGTCCGCTCTGAACGATGGGGCGGATCCTGGTGCTGGCCGGCGTCAATGGCGCCGGCAAAAGTTCGCTGCTGGGTACCTGGCTGGAAGCCGAAGGACTGAGCTGGTTCAACCCCGATTCGTTCACCCGCCGCCTGGTCGAGGCTGGCTGGCCGCTGCCCGAAGCCAATGCCGAGGCCTGGCAGGAAGGCACCCGCCGCCTGCGCCAGGCCATGGCCGATGGCACGGACTTCGCCTTCGAAACAACGCTGGGTGGCAACACCATTCCACGCCTGCTTCGCGAGGCCTGCGAGCACCATCACGTCGCGATCTGGTTCTGTGGCCTGGCCACGGTCGAGCTGCACATCGCCCGTGTGGCGGCGCGAGTAGAGGCCGGTGGCCACGATATTCCGGTGGAAAAGATCCACGCCCGCTTCGATTCGGCGCGCGAGAACCTGTTGGACCTGCTGCCGCACCTGGCTGAGCTGCATGTCTACGACAACAGCGCGCCGGCCGACGCAGAAGGCTGCGCCGAGCCCCTCCCTGTGCTGGCGATGGAGCGCGGCCAGCTGCAGTACCCGGTCTCGGTGGCCGAACTGCTGCACACGCCGGACTGGGCCAAACCGATCGTGATGCGTGCGATGGAGTTGGACACCCCGCAGTAGATCCACGCCATGTGTGGATGTCTTTCACGCATCGCGCGAAACCGCGCCGTGCACGACCGGGCGCCACCGGAGCTGCGGTTAGACTGACCGCACACTCATGGAGGACGACATGCACGGACCTGCGACGTTCCGCTCCACTTCGATCTGTCTGGTGCTTGCTGCGCTGGCGCTGTCCAGCCTGACGGCGACGGCCGCGCCTGCCGCGTCCAAGCGGGTGGCGCCGCCGCCCAGCCTGGTACAGGCCTACCACGCCGCCGAAGCCAACCTGCGGCTGATTCCCGGCGACGACATTGAATCCGATTTCCGTCCGGTGTGGACCGCTGTTGCCGACCTCGATGGCGATGGCCGTGCCGAGGTCGTGTACTTCTATACGTCCACCTACACCGGCGGCAGCTTCGCGCAACGCAATGTGGTGGCGGTGATGACGGCGCTGACGGCAAACGATCCGCGCGGCCAGGAGAACCCGAACAGCCTGTCGCCGGTTGAAGCAGAGGACTATGCCGCCATCCGCCAGTATGGCTATGGTGACGACGCGGTTGAACAGATTCCAGGCGCCATCCGCGCGATCCGCATCCAGGGTGATCGCATCATTGTCGATTTCACCGTCAGTGCCGGGGCGACGGTCTGCGAATGGAAGAGCCCGAACCGCCACGTCTGTCCGCCGGACGGAAACTACACATGGACGCTGCGTTGGATGCCGGGGAAGCTGACCCGCATCAAGAAATAGCGCCAGGTAGCGCCGGGCGTATCCGCCCGCCGCCACTGGCCCCATGTAGATCTACGCCGTGCGTGATGCGTGGATGGCATTTCGCGGCGAGCCTCAGGCCGGTTTCACCTGCTCGGGCTCTGCAACGTCCGGCAACGGCGGCAGGCTCGGGTCCACTGTCACCGGCGCATCGCTCTTCAGCAGCGCAGCCGCTTCCCTGTCGCTGCCGACGGCCGGCGGTGAACCACGCAACGGCAGGCCGGCGGTTTCCTTCACGAACAGCATCGTGATCAGGCCGACCACCGCCGCGCCCATCAGGTAGTAGGCCGGCACCAGCGGGTCGCCGGTACGTTCCACCAGCCATGCGGTCACCAGCGGCGTGGTGCCACCGAACAGCGACACCGAGACGTTGAAGGCGATCGACAGCGCGCTGTAGCGCACCGGTGTGTAGAACAGCGCTGGCAGCGTGGATGGCATCGAGCTGGTGAAGCACACCAAGGCCAGGCCCAGCAGCATCAGGCCGAGGAAGATCATCCAGTCGTTGCCGCTGCCGACCAGCAGCAGGCACGGAATGGCCAGCACCAGCAACGCAATGCAGGCGCCGATGATCATCGGCCGGCGGCCCAGCTTGTCACTGAACAATCCGCCGACGATGTTCAGCGGCATCATCACCAGCATCACGATGATGATCAGCAGCAGGCCTTTGCTCTCGGCGTAGCCCATGGTGACGCTGAGGTAGCTGGGCATGTAGGTCAGCAGCATGTAGTCGGTGACGTTGAACACCAGCACCAGGCCCATGCACACCAGCAGTTGGCGGCCGTGCACCTGGAACAGCGCGGCCAGCCCGGGCCGGTCGTGCTCGCGCTTCTCGGCTTCCTCGGCGAAGGCGCGGAATGCCGGGGTCTCTTCCAGCTTCATTCGCATGTACAGGCCGAGCAGGCCCAGCGGGCCAGCCACCAGGAACGGAATGCGCCAGCCCCAGTCCAGCATCTGTGCGTTGCTCAACAGCATGTGCAGTGCGGTGACCGTACCGGCGCCGGCGATGTAGCCGCCCAGCGTGCCGAACTCCAGCCAGCTGCCCATCAACCCGCGGTTGCGGTCGGTGGAATACTCGGCGATGAAGGTGGCCGCACCGCCATACTCGCCGCCGGTGGAAAAGCCCTGCACCACACGCGCCAGCAGCAACAGCACCGGTGCCCAGATGCCGATCCGCTCGTAGGAAGGAATCAGGCCGATCGCAAAGGTACCCAGCGCCATCAGGATCATGGTGAACGCCAGCACTTTCTGGCGCCCGTAGCGGTCGCCGAGCGGGCCGAACACCAGGCCACCCAGCGGGCGCACCAGGAATGCCACGGTGAAGGTGGCGAAGGCCGCGATCACCTGCGCGGTGGGATTGCTCGACGGGAAGAACACCTGGCCGATGGTGACGGCCAGATAGCCGTAGACACCGAAGTCGAACCACTCCATGGCATTGCCGAGGGCGGCGGCGCCGACGGCGCGCTTGAGCATGGGCTTGTCGACGACGGTGATCTCATCGACCTTCAGGTGGCGGCGGCGTTTGAACCAGCCGAAATGGGCATGGGAATCGGGCGTGTCCTGCATGGGGGTTCCCTTGTAGGTATGGAATAGGGGAATGGGTGCTGTGGTGTGTCCCGGAAATCGGAAACGGCGATGCAGGCGCAAGTGGCGCAGGGGCATCGGAAGGCGGCGTGGGGGCCGGGGAATGTGTGCAGGCGCAACGCCACGCGCACGGCAAAGCACCGCCGCAAGGGCGGAAACGCGGCAACGGAATCACAACGGCCGCGCAGTTGGCAGCCGCGTGTCACATCAGCGTGTGGGGAAGGCAGGCCGTGGGCCTGCGGGCGTCATCCGCCGGGATCCAGCGCGAGGCGATGGAAATGCAGGGCGGGAGCAATCGTGGCAAGCGAAGCGCCGGTCGGCAGTGCTTCCCACGTAACAGGTGCGCCCGTCACGTAGTGGGTCGTGTCGATCATCCGTTCATCATAACGGCACCGGCGTGAGCGTGCAGCGAAGCGGGCTGATCTGCACGCTGTGTTCCACGTCGCCTGTTCAGAAGGCTCAGGCCGACTTCGCCAGCAAACCGAACACCGTGCAGGCCATCGCCAAGGCGCCCGGCAGTGCCAGTTTCCGCGTGACCAGTGCGGCGCCGATCATGGTAAGCACCGAGAGCATGATGGCCAGGGCGAAAAACGGTTGGCCCTGCAGGAACTGGTGGATGCATCCGGCGCAGCCGGCAATGGCCAGGCTGGTGGCGAAGCAGACGTGGAACAGTGAGCCAGCGTGCACAGAGGTTCCTCGCGATGATGGAGGCCATAGCGGCAGGCCTCCCGGTAAATTTAGGGCGGATTCCAGATTGCGATGACGGAATCACATCCTGTACGCGCTCTGGTGACATAGGCGTGCATAAGGTGGAGCGCACACCCACTTTTCAAGTTGATGGAGGATGCAATGGCGCGGACGATTCCCGAAGGAACGCTGATCGTGGTAGCCGACGGTGGTTCGGCACGGGTGTTCACCAACGTGGGCAGCAACCATCAGTTGACCCTGAAGCAGGAGGGCGAGCTGCGCCTGCAGGACATCAGTGAGCAGGGCGTGTCCGGGCAGGGGCCTGCGGGTGCAGTGCCGAAGGACATGTCGGTCTCGCAGCTCAACGAGGCTACGTTCGCCAAGCAGGTGGCCGAACAGCTCAACGAGGATGCCTTGAAGAACCGCTATGCGCACCTGGTGCTGATCGCCGACCCGACCACGCTGGGTCGCATCCGTCCGCTGCTGCATAAAGAGGTCCAGGCGCGATTGCTCGGGGATATTGCCAAGGACCTGACCAACGCGCCGCTGGAAGACATCCAGAAGGCACTGGCGGCGTAGCGCTCATGCCGTTCATGCGTGATCACCTTCCGAACGAGCCCACCTCTGCGGGGGTGGCGGCGCAGGCTGGGTGGCAGGTGCTGGAGTTCGGTGCGCCCTGGTGCGGTCATTGCCAGGCCGCGCAGCCCGCGTTGCAGGCCTTCGTCGAAGCGAACGATCTGCCGCATTGGAAGATCGAGGATGGCAAGGGAAGGCCATTGGGGCGAGCGTTCAAGGTGAAGCTGTGGCCGACAGTGGTGCTGCTGCGCGATGGAGAAGAGGTCGCGCGGGTGGTGAGGCCGCTGCACAGCGCGGACCTCATGTCGTTGCAGAACGCGATTCCCGGTTGACGATTGAACCCGGCGCGGGACACCGGGCAGTCGCACTGCAGCATGCGGCGTGACAGGCCCAGTGCTAGCATCCGGCTACCACCTGAATCGATCCAAACGCCGATGCCCACGCTGGACCGTCGTCTCCTGATCGCTGTCGCCGCCACGGCAATGCTCGCTTCCGGCCTGGCGTCGGCCGCTCCCGCCAAAACCGCCGCCGACAAGGCCTACGCCTCGGTCGACCCGTTCATTGGTACTGGAGGTGAAGGCCACACCTACCCGGGTGCCACAGTGCCGTTCGGCATGGTCCAGCTCAGCCCGGACACACGCATCCAACCACGCGAAAAGGCCTATGGCTGGGCAGCCGGCTATCGCTACGACGACAGCAGCATCGTCGGCTTCTCGCACACGCATTTTTCCGGCACCGGTCATTCGGACCTCGGCGACATCCTGCTGATGCCGTTCACCGGCAATCCCGGCCTGGAGCGCGGTGATCCGGAAAAGCCACGCAGCGGCTACGCCTCGCGTTTCCGCCACGACGACGAGAAGGCCGAGCCGGGCTACTACGCAGTCACCCTGGATGACTACAAGGTGCGCGCGGAGCTGACCACCAGTGCGCGCGTGGGCGTGCACCGCTATGCCTTCCCCAAGGGCACCGATGCCAAGGTGCTGCTGGACATGCGCACCAGCATGTACGACTACCCGGGCAAGGTGCTGTGGTCGCGGGTGCGGGTGCGCGCCGATGGCACGGTGACCGGCTTCCGCGAAACCCGTGGTTGGGCGCCGGGCCGCCAGCTGTATTTCGCGATGCGTTTCTCGCGGCCGCTTTCCGGGCATGAGCTGCACAACACCGAGCAGGACATTGTCTACAAGGGCTTCCCGCCGCCGGGCGAGAAGGATCCGGCGCAGCGCGCACAGATCGAGGGGCGCCAGCTGGTCGGCACCTTCGCCTTCGGCAAGCTGGATGCACCGCTGGTGGTCAAGGTTGCGATCTCGCCTGTCAGCGAAGCCGGTGCCATTGCCAACCTCGACGCGGAAGTGGCCGGCTTCGATTTCGACCGCGTGCGTGCGCAGGCAAAGCAGGAATGGACGCAGGCGCTGTCGGTGCTCGATATCGATGCGCCGGAACATGCGCGACGCAGCGCCTATACCGCGCTGTACCACACGATGCTGGGGCCGACGTTGTTCATGGATGCCGATGGCCAGTACCGCGGTTCGGACAACGCGGTGCACCAGGCCAAGGGCTACACCAACTATTCGACGTTCTCGCTGTGGGATACCTACCGTGCGCTGCATCCGTTGCTGACGCTGGTGCAGCCGGAGAAGCGCAACAGCGACTTCGTCAATTCGATGCTGGCCCACCATGAGCACAGCCCCTACGGCATGCTGCCGGTGTGGTCATTCCATGGCCTGGAAGACTGGTGCATGATCGGCTACCACGCCGTGCCGGTGATCGCCGACGCCTACGTGAAAGGTATCCGCGGCTTCGACGCCGACAAGGCACTGAAGGCGATGGTCGAGACCGCCAACTACGGGCCCTACGACGGCATCGCGCAGTACCGCGAGCTGGGATATGTGCCGATCGACGAGGAAGGCGAAGCGGCCAGCAAGACACTGGAGTACGCCTTCGACGACTGGACCATCGCGCGCATGGCACAGGCGATGGGCAAGACCGATGTTGCGGCCACCTTCGACAAGCGCGCCGGCAACTGGCGCAACGCCTTCGACAAAGACACCGGCTTCATGCGCGCACGCAAGCGCGATGGCAGCTTCCGCACGCCATTCGACCCCAGCGCCAGTGGATACGGCACCGACTACACCGAGGGCAATGCCTGGCAGTACTCATGGTACGTGCCGCAGGATGTGGCCGGTCTGGCGGCAGCGCACGGTGGCAGTGACAAGCTGCTCGCGCGCCTGGACGAGGTGTTCAACGCCAAGGTCGACCCGTCCATCTTCGAGCACATGGAAGACATCACCGGGCTGATCGGCTGGTATGCGCACGGCAACGAGCCCAGCCACCACGTCGCCTACCTGTATTCGTATGCCGGTCAGCCGTGGCGCACGCAGGCGCGCCTGAAGCAGATCATGGATACCCAGTACGCCGACCGCCCCGATGGCCTGGCCGGCAATGATGACGTCGGCCAGATGTCGGCGTGGTACGTGTTCACCGCCTTGGGCTTCTACCCGGTGGCCCCGGGGTCGGGCGAGTACATCCTGGGTCGCCCGTTCCTGCCGAAGACCGCGATGCGCCTGCCGAACGGCAAGACCTTCACCATCGTGGCCGATGGGCTGGATGACAAGCACACCTATGTGGGCAATGTGAGCCTCAACGGCAAGCCATTGCAGCGCACCTTCCTGCGCCACGACGAGATCCTGGCCGGTGGCGAGCTGCGCTTCAGCATGCAGGCCGAGCCGAACAGGGACTGGCCGGGGCAGGGCGCGCAGGCGCCGTATTCGATGAGCCGATGATGATGGGTAGGTGCCAACCAAGGTTGGCATCTACCGGGGTCCGCCGGCTGGGGTGCTTTTGGTAGGTGCCAACCTTGGTTGGCATGCAGGACATCAACGGCGCCAACCAAGGTTGGCATCTACCGGGGCCCGCCGGCTGGGGTGCCTTTGGTAGGTGCCAACCTCGGTTGGCACGCGGGAGGTCAACGGCGCCCACCAAGGTGGGCGTCTACCGGAATCCGCCGGCTGGGGTGCTTTTGGTAGGTGCCGACCTTGGTTGGCATGCGGGACGTCAACAGCGCCCACCAAGGCGGGCGACTACCGGATGGCGTGACCGGGTAGGTGCCAACCTTGGTTGGCACGCAGGACGTCAGCGGGATCGAAACCGCATCCCCACCCGCGCGCCACCGATCGGGGCGGTATCGATCACCAGCGCCGCATCATGCCGCTGCGCGATCTCGGCCACGATCGCCAGTCCCAGCCCACAGCCATCGCCTTCACTGCTGGCCCGGTAGAAGCGTTCCGTGACGCGCGTGCGCTCGGCTTCGGCAATGCCGGAGCCGTCATCGTCCACCCACACCTGCACGCCCTCGGCATCCTGCTGTAGTCCCAGGGTGATCACGCCACGCACGGCACCATAGCGCAGCGCGTTGTCCAGCAGGTTGCCCAACGCCTCGCGCAGCAGCTGCGGATCGCCCTGTACCTGCACGCCGTCGTCGGGCCCGTCATAACCCAGGTCCACGCCTTCAGCCAATGCACGGTCCGCATAGCGCTCCACCACGCTGCGCGCCAACGCGTCCAGGTCCACTGGCTGCAGCGGCAGTGCACTGCCATGCGGATCTTCCGATCGGCTGAGCATAAGCAGCTGGTTGACCAGATGCTGCAAGCGGGCCAACCCGGCCAGCGTGCCGGACAGCGCCAGCTGCTGGCCCTGCGGATCATGCTGGCGCAATGAGCTCTCCAGCTCCACCTGCATGGCCGCCAACGGGGTGCGCAGTTGATGTGCGGCGTTGCTGACGAAGCGCCGCTGCGCATCCTGCATCGCGTCCAGGCGCTGCAGCAGGGCGTTGTACGCCTCAACCGCCGGCCACAGTTCGCGCGGGGCTTCCTGTGCAGGATCCAGCGGTGCCAACGGATCCGGCCGCGGGCTGGCCAGCTTCCGCGCGACCAGGTTGGCGTGGCCTGCGGCGGCGCCGGTACCGGACCATGCCAGCCACGCCGCCAGTGCCAGGATCGCGGCCTGGAACGGCACGCTGGTCAGCAGCAACTTGCGTTCCAGCCGGTGGCGCTTGCGCAGCGTCTCGGCCACGCGCAGCCGGATGTCATGGCCCGGCCCGGCGCTGACCACCACTTCGACCATGCGCACCGGTTGACCACGCAGGCGCGCATCGTAGTAGACCGCATCGTCATTCGCGGCGGCGCTCGCCGGACGCGGCAATGCCTCGGGCAGATCGCCATACAGGCGCCCTCCTGCGGCGTCGACCACCTCGCCATGTACTTCGTCGGCGGTGTCCCAGGTGAACATGCGCGATACGGCCGGGGTGATCTCGATCGAGGCGCGGCCATCCTGCACTGTCACCAGCTCGGACAATGACATCGCCGAGTCCAGCAGCCAGCGGTCGTAGACCTGGCCGGCGTAGAAGCGCGCCAGCGCGAACGAACCCACCGCACTGCACAGCAGCAGCACCAGCAGCGGCAGCCACAGGCGTCGCAGCAGCAGGCCGCGCAGGCTGTGCACGCGCTCAGTCACCCACGGCCTCCAGCCGGTAGCCAAGGCCACGCAACATGCGGATGCCGACGCCGGCGCGCGCCTGTTCCAGCTTGCGGCGCAGGCGGCTGACATGCACCTCGATCACCGACAGGTTGGCCTCGTGGTCCCAGCTGTAGAGCGCATCGAACAGGCGCTGCTTGGTCACGGTGCGGCCGGGGTGCTGCATCAACGCTTCGACCAGCGACAGCTCGCGTGCGGTCAGCTCGATGCGCTGGCCTTCCACCTGCACTTCGTTGCGGATGCTGTCGAAGCACAGCCGGCCCAATCGCTTCTGTGCCGGTGCGTCACTGCGGCGGCGCGACAACGCACGCAGGCGCGCTTCCAGCTCGCCCAGCGCGAATGGTTTTGCCAGGTAGTCATCGCCGCCGCGGTCGAGGCCGAGGATGCGGTCCTCCACGCCATCGCGTGCGGTCAGGATCAGTACCGGCAAGGTGGTGCCATCGTTGCGCAGGCGCGAGAGCAGGTCGAGGCCATCCACGTCCGGCAATGAAAGGTCCAGCACCATCACATCATAGGGTGCACTGGCCAGCGCCGCAGGTGCGTGCAGTCCGCGCGAGAGGTGGTCGCACAGATGGCCGGCACCCTGCAGGGCGCGGATCAGTCCATCGGCCAGGGCGGCATCGTCTTCGATCAGCAGGATTCGCATTGCAAGCTTCGTGCAAGGTTGGGGCAAGTTTGGCGCAAGTCCGTCACCTTACCGTGACGTGCATGAATTTCTCCCCTCGTCTTGCGGTCGTGCTGGCCGCCCTTTTGTGCGCGCCTGCGGCTTCGGCGCTGTCCCTGGCAGAAGCGCAGCGTGCAATGGAAGCGCACAACCCGGACCTGCGCGCCGCGGCACTGGAGCTGCGCGGGGTGCAGGGTGACGCGCAGACGGCGGCGCTGCGCCCGGCCACCGAGCTGTCGATCGGCACCAGCAAGATCAGCCCCAAGCACGGCATCGGCCCTGGACGTTGGCAGGACAAGCGGGTGGACAGCACCGTGGGCCTGGGCTGGACCTGGGAACGCGGTGGCAAGCGTGCATTGCGCGTCCGCCAGGCGGAAGCGCTGCTGGCGGTGGCCGGACTGGACATGCTCGATACCCGGCGCCGCCAACAGGTGGCACTGCATGAAGCCTATTTCGGCCTGAAGGGCGCGCAGGAGCGGGCCCAGATTGCCGACGCCAACCGGCAGAGTTCGGCCGAGCAGATGGCGGCGGCGGATAAGCAGGTTGCGACAGGGGCGATGGCACCGGTGGATCGCGCGCGGCTGGCTGTGGACGACCTGGCTGTGGCGGACGCGGCGCGCGAGGCAGCATTGGATCTGCGTGACGCGCGGAATGTGCTGGGGATGCTGCTGGGCAGCGATGACAGCCGCGACCTCAGTGCTGATGACCCCTGGCCGGATGCCAGCAGCGTGGCCGATGTACGCGCGTTCGACCCGCAGCAGCGCGCCGACCTGCGTGCCGCGCGTTCGCGCCTGGTCGCGGCCGACGCAGGCGTGGCCCTGGCGCGCAGCGAGCGCCATCGCGATATCCAGCTGGGCGTGGAGGCCGAACGAGAGCCGACCGACATCAGCGGTGTTACCTGGGGCGTGTCGTTGACCATTCCGCTGGGGGGGCCGTCGCGCGCGCGCGGCGCGATCCAGCGTGCCGAGGCCGACCGTGACAGCGCCGCGCTGGAGCTGCAGGTGTTGCAGCGTGAGGCACGCGCCGAACTGGACCAGCTGCAGGCCAGCGCGCAGTCCGCCGCACAGCGTCGCACCGACTACGAGGGGCTGCAGTCAGACGCCGCACGCAAGGCCGTGCAGGGCATCGAGCTGGCCTACCGGCGTGGTGCTGCAAGCCTGACCGACCTGCTGGACGCGCGCCGCAGCTGGCGCGAGTTCGAGGCCGCGCTGATTGAAGCGCGTGCCGACCATGCCATTGCCCTGGCGCGCTGGGAAGCCGCCACATCCGTTGCCGAAGGAGAGTCCCGATGAAGTCCACCGTCGCCTATCGCCCGCAGGCGCGACACGCTGTGCTGCCCGTCTTGCTGGCGCTGATCCTGCTGGGCGGCTGTGGTCGAGAGCCAGCTTCCTATCTTGAGGACGCACCTCGGGTCAGCGCCGGCCAGATTCAGTTTCCTTCCGACAGCCGCCAGCTGGACGTGCTGCGCAGCGAGACAGTGAGTGCCGGCGCCAGCGCCAGCCTACAGCTGCCGGGCCGGGTGGTCTGGGATGAGACGCGCTCCAGCGCACTTCACACGCCGCTGTCGGGGCAGGTAGCGCGCATCGAGGCACAGCCGGGGCAGAAGGTGAAAGCCGGCCAGGTCATCGCCTGGATCACCTCGCCCGAGTTCGGCCAGGCTCAGGCTGAAGGTGCCCGTGGTCGCGCCGAGCTGCAGCAGGCACGCAAGGAACTGGACCGTACCCGCGAACTGCATGCGGCGGGAGTGGCGTCGGGTCGTGAACTGGACGAGGCCGAGGCAAACTTCGCTGGCAGTCAGGCTGATCATGCACGCGCGGCCGCCTTCGCCAAGGCCTATGGCAACGGCCAGCGCGTCGACCAGCGCCTGCCGCTGCGCGCGCCCATCGATGGCGTGCTGGTGGAGCGGCGGATGAGCCCGGGCATGTCGGTCAGCCCGGACAGCGAACAGCCGTTGGCAGTGATTGGCGATCCGGACCACCTGTGGCTGTTGCTGGACGTCCCCGAAAGCCTGGCCGGACGCTTGAAGGCTGGCATGCAGGTGAGCGTGCCGGGTGCAGATGGCCAGCCGCTGCAGGCGATCCTGCAGCATGTGGACGATTTCGTCGACAGCGATCGCCGCGTGGTGCAGGCACGCGCCGAGCTGGACAACCGCGCACGTGGTTTCAAGGCCGGGCAGTACGTGCGCGCCCAGGTGGCATTGCCAGCCGAAGGTGGCGTCTCGCTGCCCGATGCGGCCGTGCTGCTGATCGACGGCACGCAGGTCGTGTTCGTGGAAGGGGGCAAGGGCCGCTACGTGCGCCACGCCGTGCACGCCGAGGAGCTGGGTGACGGCCGACTGTGGGTGCGTGACGGCCTGGCGGTTGGCAGCAGGGTGGTGGTCGAAGGGGGCCTGCTGCTGCAGCAGCTGGTCGACAGCGCGCCAGCGGCCGCCAGCACCGGCGCGGGGCATGCCGCCCCATGATCGATCGCCTGATTGCCTATTGCCTGCGCCAGCCGCTGATGGTGATGCTGGCACTGCTGTTGTTCATCGGCGGCGGCATCGCCGCGTTCCGCGTGCTGCCGGTGGAGGCCTTCCCGGACGTCTCCGACACCCAGGTGACGGTGGTGTCGCTGCACCCGGGCCGCGCCGCCGAAGAGGTGGAACGCGAAGTGACGATGCCGCTGGAAGTGGCCTTGTCCGGCATTCCGCATTCGGTGCGGGTGTTCTCGCATACCCAGTTCGGCCTGTCGATGATCATCCTGACCTTCGACGACAAGGCCGACGACTATTTCGCGCGGCAGCAGGTGCTGGAGCGCCTGCAGGGCGTGGAGCTGCCGGAGGGCGTGACCCCGGAGCTGGAGGCGATGAGTTCGGCGGTGGGCGAGATCTACCGCTACGTACTCAAGGGCCCGCACATGACGCCGACCCAGCTGCGCACGGTGCAGGAATGGACGATGGAGCGCAGCCTGCGCACCGTGCCGGGCGTGGCCGATGTGATCAGCTTCGGCGGGTTCGCGCGCACCTTCCAGGTCAAGCCGGACCTGGACAAGCTGCGTGACCGCGGGATCAGCCTCGGTGAATTCGCCGAGGCGCTGGAAAAGGGCAGCTCGAACGCCGGCGGCGGCTACGTGGAGCGCGGCCAGCAGCAGTTCCTGATCCGCGGCATGGGGCTGATGCGTTCGCCGGCCGACATCGGCAACGTGGTCGTGGAGCAGCGTGGTGGCACGCCGATCCTGGTGCGCGACCTCGCCGGGATCGCCGATACCGGCCTGCCACGGCAGGGCCTGGTCGGCCAGGACGAAAATGACGATGCTGTGTTCGGCATGGTGCTGATGCGCAAGGGCGAGAATCCGTCCGACGTACTCGACGCCCTGCATGCGCGCATCGCCGAGATCGAAGCGAACCAGCTGCCGGCCGGGGTCAGCATCGAGCCGTTCTACGACCGCTCCTGGCTGGTGTCGACCACCTTGAAGACCGTCTTCCGCAACCTGCTGGAAGGTGCGGTGCTGGTGTTCCTGGTGCTGTGGCTGTTCCTGTACAACGCCCGCGCCGCGCTGATCGTGGCGGCGATGATGCCGCTGGCGCTGCTCTCGACCTTCCTTGGCCTGCACCTGTGGGGCGTGCCGGCCAACCTGCTGTCCTTGGGTGCGATGGACTTCGGCATCATCATCGATGGCGCGGTGATCGTCACCGAGCACATTGTCTCGCGATTGTCGAAGCTGCCACCTACGGCTGATCGGAAGACGCGGTTCTCGACCATTCTTTCCGCCGCATCGGAAGTGGGCCGGCCGACGTTCTTCTCGATGCTGATCATCATCGCCGCGCACATCCCGATCTTCACCCTGCAGCGCCAGGAAGGCCGCATGTTCGCGCCGATGGCGTACTCGGTGACCTCGGCCCTGATCGGTGCGTTGATCCTGGCGCTGACCGTGGTGCCGCTGTTCTGCTACTGGTGGCTGCGACGGGACCGCGTGCGCGATGGCAATCCGCTGATGGACCGCCTGACCGGCTGGTACCGGCCGATCCTGGAGCGTGCGTTGGCCCGACCGCGTGCGGTGGTGCTGACCGCAGTTGCGTTGCTGGTGGGTACGTTGGCACTGGGTACCCGCCTGGGTTCGGAGTTCCTGCCCGAGCTGGACGAGGGCTCGATCTGGCTGACCGCCACGCTTGACCCCAGCACCAGCCTGGCCGAAGCACAGCAGCAGTCGCGGCGCATCCGCGAGCTGGTTGGAACCTTCCCGCAGGTATCGACGGTGGTGGCCAAGCTGGGGCGGCCGGAAGACGGCTCCGATGCCAAGGGCGCCAACCAGATCGAGGCACTGGTGGCGTTGAAGCCGGAGAAGGAATGGCCGAAGGGGGTGGACAAGCGGCAGCTGGTGAGCGACCTGCAGCGCACGCTGGAGCAGCGCATTCCGGGGCCGGAGTTCTCGATCTCGCAGCCGGTGCGCGACAACATCCTGGAGAGCATCTCGCAGATCAAGGGCCAGGTGGTGATCAAGGTCAGTGGCTCGGACCTTGACGTGCTGAACCGGCAGGCGCAGGCGATCCTGGGCCAGGTGCGTGGCGTGGAGGGCGTGGAGAGTGCCTTCATCGACCGTGATGGCTCCTTGCCGCAGCTGCAGATCGAGATCGACCGCGACCGCGCTGCGCGCTATGGCCTGAACGTGCGCGACATCGACGAAGTGATCGAGACTGCACTGGGCGGGCGCCAGGTCGGCGAGCTGTGGGAGGGCGACCGCAGGTTCCCGATCACGTTGCGCCTGGACGATGCCGACCGTGACCTGCAACGGCTGCGTACGGTGCCGGTGGGCATCGGCGATGGCCACACGGTGACGTTGTCCGACGTGGCCGACTTCCGCATGGCCAGCGGCGCGATCAATATCTCGCGCGAAAACGCACAGCGGGTCAAGGCGGTCAGCATCTTCATCGCTGGTCGTGACATGGGCAGCGTGGTGGCCGACATGCGCAAACGCGTGGACGCCAGCGTGCAGCTGCCGGAAGGCTACCGGCTGGAGTGGTCCGGCGAGTTCGAGAACCAGCAGCGTGCGATGAAGCGGCTGGGCTGGGTGATTCCGCTGTCGGTGCTGATCATCTTCGTGCTGCTGTTCGATGCCTTCAAGGACATCAGCAGCGCAGCACTGATCCTGGCCAACGTGCCCCTCGCGATGATCGGCGGCATCCTGGCCCTGTGGCTGACCGGCATTCCGCTGTCGGTGTCGGCGGCCATCGGTTTCATTGCGTTGTTCGGGCAGGCGGTGCTGAACGGTGTGGTGATGCTCAGTCGCTTCGCCCAGCTGCGCGAGCAGGGCATGGACCTGCTGCAGTCGGTGGTGCAGGGCTCGCTTCAGCGCCTGCGTACGGTGCTGATGACCGCACTGCTGGCGATGTTCGGCCTGCTGCCGATGGCGACCTCGCATGCGATCGGTGCCGAGACCCAGAAGCCGCTGGCGGTGGTGGTGATCGGTGGCCTGCTGTCGGCGATGCTGCTGACCCTGCTGGTGCTGCCGACGCTGTACTACTGGGTGCACCGGCGCCGCGAGGCCCGCGCCGGCTGATCGGCACCGTAGATCCACGCCATGCGTGGATGCGACCCGGCCGCCAGGCATGGCCCGGTAGGTGTCCACCTTGGTGGGCACGCGGCGACGCGCCCACCAAGGTGGGCGACTACCTACACCATCCCGCCATTGGCGCGCAGCACCTGGCCGTTGATCCACCCGCCATCGGCACCGGCCAGGAACGCCACCGCACCGGCGATGTCCTCCGGCGTACCCAACCGTTCCAGGGGATTCATCTTCGCCAACCGCTCGATCAGTTCCGGTGACTTGCCCTCCAGGAACAGGTCGGTGGCGGTCGGGCCGGGAGCCACTGTGTTCACGGTGATGTTGCGCCCACGCAGCTCCTTGCTGAGGATCGCTGCCATCGTTTCCACCGCCGCCTTGCTGGCCGCGTACACGCTGTAGTTCTCCAGTCTGATGCCGACCACGCTGGTGGACAGGCTGATCAGGCGGCCGCCGTCGCGCACCCGTCGCGCGCTTTCGCGCAGCACGTTGAAAGCGCCTTTCAGGTTGATCCCGATCACCCGCTCGAACAAGGCATCGTCGCTGTCGGCCAGCGGCGCCAACTGCAGGACGCCGGCACTGTTCACCACTACGTCGATACCGCCGAAGCGCGCCTCGATGGCGTCGAACAGCTGGCGCACCGCCTGCGGCTCGGCCACATCGGCCTGCAGCGCGATGGCCTGTGCGCCGGTGGCGTTGAGTTCGGCGGCCAGTGCCTCGGCATCATCGCGGCGGCCGGCATAGTTGATCACCACGTCATGGCCATCGGCGGCGAGCCGCCGGGAAATGGCGGCACCGATGCCGCGGGAACCACCGGTGACCAGGGCGATGCGGCGGGCGGAGGAGGTGGGCATGGTTGGTTCCAGCAGGGCGCGCCGGACTGGCGCAGTGCCATCTTCGCCATCTCATCAGTTCGGATAATCATGCATAATCCGCCAACATCATCCGGGTAGCCGAACAATGGACCGATTCACGGCCATGCGCGCCTTCGTCCGCATCGTCGAGCGCCGCAGCTTCACCCGGGCCTCCGAGGACCTGGGCCTGCCGCGGGCCACGGTGACCGATGCGATCAAAGCACTGGAACAGCGGCTGGGCGTGCGCCTGCTGCACCGGACCACGCGGCTGGTGGTGCCCACCCTGGAAGGGGAAGCGTTCTATGGGCGTTGCCTGCGCCTGATCGCCGACATGGACGATGCCGAAGCCGCGTTCCGTGACGTGCCGCCGCGTGGCCCGCTGCGCATTGAAGTGCATGGCACGCTGGGCCGGCATCTGTTGTTTCCGCATCTGCCGGACTTCCTGCAGCATTACCCCGAGATCGAACTGGAGGTCAGCGAAGGCGACCGCTATGTCGACCTGCTGCGCGAAGGCGTGGATGCGGCGTTGCGGGTGGGGACGCTGGCCGACAGCGATCTGGCGGCGCGCCGGTTGACGATGCTGCGGGAAGTTACGGTGGCCGCACCGGGTTATGTGCAGGCGCACGGTGTGCCCGAGACCATCGAATCACTGGAGCAAGGCCACCAGATGGTCGGCTATCGCTCCAGCGCCACCGGCCAGCTGATTCCGCTTGAGTTCCAGCAGGGTGGGCAGGTGCGCTATGTGCCGCTGCCCGCGCGGGTGAGGGTTTCCGGCGCGGACGCATTCCTTGGTGCCGCCTTGGCGGGTCTCGGCATCATCCAGGCACCGCGCTACCGGATGGACCCCTACATCGCGAGCGGGCAGCTGGTCGAGCTGTTGCCGGACGCGCCACCGACACCGAGTCCACTGAGCCTGGTCTACCCCCGCAACCGCACACCATCGCCGCGGCTGCGGGTGTTCATCGACTGGGTGGCCGGGGTGTTCGACCAGATGAGGTAGTGCCGGCCGCTGGCCGGCAACTGCAACACGCGTGATGTGCCAAGGTTGCCGGCCAGCGGCCGGCACTACCGGGCTGATGCGCTCGGCAGCACCAGCTCGAACACGGTGCCGGTTTCATCGGAGGTCACGCTTACCGTTCCGCCATGCGCCTGTGCAATCGCACGGGTGATCGCCAGGCCCAGTCCGGCACCTTCGTGGCGGCCACGCTCGCCGCGATAGAAGCGATCGAACAGGCGCGGCAGTGCTGCTTCGGCAATCGGCGGGCCGAGATTGTGCACGCTGACCCTGCACACGCCATCGCCTTCGACCAGCTGCACCCGCACCTCGCTGCCCACGGCTGCGTGCTTCAACGCATTCGACAGCAGATTGGCGATCGCCCGGTGCAGCATCAGACGGTTGCCTTCCACGCTCGCCACGCCGTCGCGGCGCAGGGTCAATTGCCGGTCCTCGGCCAGCAGGTCATAGAACTCCAGCAGCGAATCCACCACCCCATCCAGTGCTACCGGCTCGCGCGAAGGCAGTGCGCCCGGCGCCTCGGCCTGCGCCAGATACAGCAGGTCACCCACGGTCTGCGCCAACTGCTGTAGTTCTTCGGCGCACGAGGCCAGCGTCTCGCGGTAGGCCTCGTTGCTGCGCGGGTGGGCCAGCACCACCTGTACCTGGGTCAGCATGTTGGTGATCGGCGTGCGCAGCTCATGGGCCAGATCACCAGAGAACTCGGTCAGGCGCGCGAAGTCCTGCTGCAGGCGCGCCAGCATGCCGTTGAGCGTCTGTGCCAGCTGTTCCAGTTCGGCCGGTGCCGTGCGCGCGCTCAGACGGCGCTGCAATCGACCGGCGGTGATCTGCCGGGCTTCATCGGCCAGCGTGCGCAGCGGTCGCAGCGTGCGTCGCACTACGTAGCCGCCGAGCAGGCTGCTGGCCACGGCGGCGCCGATGATGGCGATCGCCAGAAGATGGCGGAAGCGCTGCAGGAAATCGGCATGGCGGTCGTCATCGATGGCCAGCAGGGTGACCAGCTGGCTGCCGTCGGCCAGGGTCTGCCGCAGGTGCAGGGCATGCATGCAGCGACCATCGTCGAGAATCCAGTCGTGCCGCCGTGGCGCGGCGTCGATGGGCTGGCTGCGTGCGTGCTCGCGCAGCAGTGCAGGTGCGGTCGAGAACAGCACGGATCCGTGGCCATTGACGATGTGGAAGGCGATATCGGGATGATGGCTGAGCGCCTCTGCCAACCGCGGGCCGCGTGCGGCGGCGGGCCCATTGCCAGCAATATCGCGGATCAACGCAACCTTGTTCTCCAGTTCGATGAAGTCCTGGGCAACAAGGTCATGGCGGGCGCTGACATAGATGGTCACGCCCAATGCGGCCAGCACCAGCGTGGCTACGATGGCGAACAGCAGCGTCAGCCGCACCGCGATGGAACGGCGCAGGCTCATCCGTTGCTCACAGCGCCGTCGTCTGGTGCTTCGAGCACGTAGCCCATGCCGCGCACGGTGACGATGAGCTTGGCGTCGAAGTCATCGTCGATCTTCGCGCGCAGGCGGCGGATCGCCACGTCGATCACATTGGTGTCGCTGTCGAAGTTCATGTCCCACACCTGCGAGGCGATCAACGAGCGCGGCAGTACTTCACCGCGCCGCCGCGCCAGAAGTTCCAACAGGGTGTACTCCTTCTGGCTGAGCGCGATGCGCTGGCCGCCACGCTCCACCCGGCGGCGCTGGGTATCCACCACCAGGTCGGCGATGACGATGCGTTCGGCCTGCGGCAGCGCCTGGCCACGGCGCAGCAGCGTGCGCACGCGTGCCAGCAGCTCGGCGAAGGCGAACGGCTTGCCCAGGTAATCATCGGCCCCAAGCTCCAGGCCCTGCACGCGGTCGGCGATGCTGCTGCGCGCGGTCAGGAACAGTACCGGTACCTGCCAGCCGGCCTCGCGCAGCCGCGACAGCACATTCCAGCCATCCAGACCGGGCAGCATCACATCGAGAATGACCAGCTGGTACTCGCCGCTACCGGCCAGGTGCAGCCCGTCGACGCCGTTGCAGGCGAGGTCGACCACATAGCCGGCCTCGATCAGGCCCTGGCGCAGGTAGTTGCCGGTCTTGGGTTCGTCTTCGACGATCAGCAGTTTCATGGTGCGCCCATCATCGCAGCTTGGGCGTGGGCTGGCTGCGCAGTCTCATGCCAGCGGATCCAGCGTGCCGAGAATCGCGACACAGGCCAGCACCAGCACGGCCAGTACCGATTCGCAGGCCAGACTGTGGCGGAGCGAACGCAGTGGCCTGGGCTGCCAGCCACCCCGGATGGAGACCGCCAGCGCCGGCACCAGCCGCCAGCGATGCAGCGCGGCCAGGCCCAGCATGCCACCCACCAGTGCCAGCTTGAGCAGCAGCCAGCGTCCATGCGCGGCGCCGGTCAGGGTCTGTATGGAACCGCCGAGATCGACATAGGTATAGGTGCCGGTCATCGCCAGCAGGGCGACGATGATCGTGCCGGGCAGGGCGAAGCCGTGCGCGGCCTGCCATAGTTCGTGGGTGCGCTCGCGCAGGCTCGGCCCTTGCCGCCGCAGTGCCAACTGTACGATGGCGGCGATCGCACCGATCCAGGCACCGGCCGCCAGCAGGTGCACGATGCCGGCAGCAAGACGCAGCCGGCCAGCGACCCCATCGCCAGCAGCGGCGTGGCCGTTCCAGGCGAGGCTGGCCAGGGTCGCCGCCGAGAGTGCCAGCAGTGCGGGGCGGCGCAGGCCCTGTACCGGGCGATTGACTGCCAGCAGCGGCAGCATTGCCAGCAGGGCCAGGATGCGCAGCAGTCCCGCCTCGCCCACCGGCGTACCGGTAAGAAACCAGCGCGCTGTCTCGCCATCGATGTCGACCGGTGATATGCCAAGCACGCCGGACAAACGGGTGACCACATCGATGCCGACCAGCACCAGTGCCACCAGAACGAGGGCCAGCGAGACGCTGCGCGGCAGTCCGGGGCGGACGAACAGCATCCGCCCGAACAGCAGCATCAGGGCCAGATACAGCGCCAGCCGCAGCGCATACGGCGAAAGCTCGGCCACAGCAGCGGCCTTACTTCACGGTGAAGCGGTAGGTGCCGGTGATCGGATGGCTGTCCTGGCCGACCGCGCGCCACTGCAGCGCGTAACTGCCGGCGGGCAGCGGCTTGGCAAAGCGCGCGCGCAGGGTGTGGCCGTCCTCGGAGATCTCCTGCGCCGTGGTTGGCATCGCCATCTTCATGCGGCCGTGGTCCATGCTCAGTTCGATGCGGGTGGCACGCGGCATCACCTTCTCACTGAACTGCAGCTCGATCTGGCTGGCCGGGGCCACGGTGGTATCGGCCGCTGGCGTCGAACGCACCAGGCTGGGATGGGCCAGCGCCAGCGGCGCGGCCGAAAGGCCGGACAGCAGCAGGGCGAGCGGGGCGACGCGGAACAGGGAGCGGGTCATATGCGGATCACCGATGAGGAAGTGGCCTGCAGGGTGACGTCCACCGCCTTTCGAGGCCCTGACCTGGACATTACCAGTTTGTAATGTTGGCGGCCGGCCTGCGGCCGGCACTACCGGGCCCGTGACTGCGCGATCCATGCTGACGGCGAACAACCGACCACACGCCGGAAGGCCGCGCTGAACTTGCTGGGATTGGCGTAGCCACTGGCCAGCGCAACCTCGGTGACACGCCGGCCCTGCGCGAGTTCGGCGCGCGCCAGCTGCATGCGGTGCTCGGTCAGGAACGCATAGGGCGGCAGGCCAGTGGCCGCACGCAGCGCGCGGCCGAACGTCGCGACCTCCATCTGCACTGCAGCGGCCAGCTGTGGAACGGTCAGCGCCTGGCCGTGTTGCGCGTCGATGTAGGCCTCCAGTTGCCGCAACCGTCGGGCCGACAGTGGGGACACCGTGCCACGCGCCTGGCGCGGCTGACCGGCAAGCTGACCCAGGCGGTGCAGCAGCACCTGCGCGCCATGCTCGAGGAAGCCGGGCAGGCAAACATCAGCCTGCGCGCTGCACCACAACGCCTGCAGCACCGAAGTAATCACCGGGTCGCGGTGCAGCCGCGCCGCCAGCGGCTGCAGGTGTTGCAACCGCTGCGGATCCTGCGGATGCAGGCGGGTATCGATGGCGATGCCGAGCAGATCGACCGCGGGGCTGGCATAGGTGCCGGTGTCTCCCGGCAGCACCAGATTGAACTGGCCGGGCCGCCACGGCGCCTGCAGCAGGCCGTTGAGGGTGCGCTGCTGCAGCCGTCCGCCGCCGTCCACGGCCAGGCCCAGGCGAAGCTGGTGCGGATGTCCCATCTCGCCTTCGCTGGCATCGAAGCGATGGCGCAGCAGCACCACCGCACCATCGTTGCTGGCGTAGGCCGCAGGGGCCTGCGACCGGGTTTCCTGCAGCAGCTGGTCGGCGAGGGCGGGCATCACGGATCCGGGAATGGAGCGGCGCTGACGGAAATGGAGTGGCGGCAGGACGCGAATGTTACAGGATAACACTCTTGTCCTGCGCTGCCGCCGCCCGCGCTTCCGTCACTCCATCCGTCGAGGTTCCCGCTTTGAAGTCGTCCACGCCTGCTGCCGCGCTCATCGCAGCATCCCTGCTCGTTCCTGCCTTGCCCGCCCTTGCCCAGCAGGCTGACCCGGCCACGCTCGACGGTGTCCGCGTCACCGGTTCCAAGCGCGATACCCCTTACCTGAAGAGCGATCTGTCGGTGACGGTGCTCGACAGGCAGGCCCTGAAAGAAGCGGGCGTCACCGAGTTCCGTGACCTCGACAAGCTCGCGCCGAACGTCAAGTTCAATGCGATGGGCCAGCTCAGCAACATGTTCATCTCGATCCGCGGCATCGAGTCCAATCCATTCCTGGTCAATCGTGCCTCGGTCTACATCGATGGCATTCCGTTCCGCGAGCTGAGCAATGCCGTGCTCAACCAGGTCGAGTCGGTGGAGGTGCTGCGCGGCCCGCAGGGCACGCTGTACGGCGCCAACAGCGAATCCGGCCTGGTACTGGTGCGCACACGCGGCCCGGCTGATGCACGCGAGGGCGAGATCAATGTGCGCAGCACCTGGTTCGGCAACGGCAATGGCACCGCTCTCGACGGCTTCCTGGCAGGGCCGCTGAACAAGACGGGCAGCCTGTCCGGCTCGGTGGCGTTCATGGGCTCCGATGAGGACGCCTACCTGAAGAACCTCACGCCTTCCGGTGCGCGCGGCAAGGTCGGCGAAGGCTACCTGCAGGGCAAGCTGCGCTGGCGGCCGAGCGACTACGTTTCGGTGAACGCGCTGGCCTATCACCTGCGCACCCGCGCGCCGGGCATGTTCGAGTATGAATACCTGCCGCTGGATACCGGCCTCTACAACCGCACCTACGGCACATCGCTCAATGGCGGCCGCCGTGCCGGTGACTTCACCTACATCAACGACGCGCCCAAGCGCACCGAAAAGGACGAAACGGTGGCCGGCCTCAGTGCGCAATGGCAGCTGCAGGCCGGCACGCTGGACGTGGCCGCTTCCTGGCGGGACGAGGAGGTGACCTCGGCCGGCTACGACTTCGACATGACCAACAGCCCGGCATTGGCCGGTCGCATCTACGACAGGAAGAAGGAATGGACGGCCGAGGCGCGCTTCAGCTCGCCCAGCGACCAGGCGCTGACCTGGATGGCCGGTGTGTCGACCTACCGCAACAGCAAGGATTCGATCCTCGGCACCTTCGTCGGCCCGGCGCTGCACGGGCTGGACAGCTACAACCTGGCGCCGCGGCAGACCTCCAAGGGCGAGGACTACAGCGTCTTCGCCACCGCCAGCTATACCTTCCCGGCGGTGCCGAAGCTGACCGCCAGCGCCGGCCTGCGCCATGAGCAGGCACGGCGCTCCACCGAACAGCGTGCCGGTGCGCTGGATCTGGGCGCCGGT
Organism: Stenotrophomonas mexicanensis; assembly: GCF_032911605.1. NCBI lineage: Bacteria > Pseudomonadati > Pseudomonadota > Gammaproteobacteria > Lysobacterales > Lysobacteraceae > Stenotrophomonas > Stenotrophomonas mexicanensis. The sequence continues at coordinate 300,949 of NZ_JAWJTG010000001.1, read as the reverse complement.
GGCCGCGTGCTGTACCGCGATGCCGCGCTGGCGCATACCTTCTCGGCCACGCTGCCGCGGGTGTCGCTGCGCTACGACGCCACTGACGACGTTTCCTTCTACGCGGCCTCGGCCAAGGGCTACATTCCGGGTGGCTTCAATCTGGCTGCGGCGCAGAGCGATGTGGTCAACGACAAGGTGCTGCGCTACGAGTCCGAACGCATGTGGAGCCATGAGCTGGGCTTCAAGATGAACCTGGCCGGCGGTCGTGGCCATATCGGGGGTGCGCTGTTCCACATCACCTCGGACAACTGGCAGGAGATCCAGGTGGCCACCGATGCCAACGGCCGCCCGATCTCGTCGGACTACGTAGGTTCGGATGCCTCGATCCGTTCGCGTGGTGCTGAGCTGGAGGGCGTGTTCGAAGTGCTGCCGGGCTTCACCCTGATGGCGAATGTGGGCTACGTCGATGCGAAGTACACCAAGCTGTGGGTCAGCGTAGACCAGAACCTGGATGGCAAGCGGGTCAAGCTGACCCCTCACTACACTGGCTATCTGGCGGCGCGCTATCAGTTCGAATCGGGCATCTATGCTCGGCTGGAATCGCAGTTCACCGGCTCCAGTGCACTGGATGAACGCAACCGCGCGTTCCAGCCGGCAGTGGCCGTGCTCGGTGCTCAGCTGGGCTATGAGACCGGGCCGTGGAGCGCGCGGGTGTTCGTGCAGAACCTGACCAACAAGCGCCGCATCAATGGCCTGATCTTCGACAACCTGGCCTTCGGGCGCGACGGCAACTATTACGGCCCGGTCGACAGCCCGCGCATCTTCGGCGCGGAAGTGGGTTACCGCTTCTGACGAATCCACGGTAGATCCACGCCAAGCGTGGATGGCGGCACCCCGCCGGGCATGGCCCGGCGCTACCGGTGGACGTGCAATGCCCGCCGGTTGCCGATGTGCGCGCATGCCAGCAGCACGCCACCGCAGGCGGTGGCCACGCCATGCCAGAGCAGCGATTCCTTCAACGGCAGGTACAGCGACGCTGACACCAGCAGGATCGCGCCAACCACGGCCAGCCGCACCGGCAGCCAGCGCCCATGCCGGTACAGCCCGGCCGTGGTACTGGCCAGCGCCAGCGTCGAGGCCATCAAGGCGAACAACCATTCCCAGCGCGACATCATCAACAGCAGCGTCATCACACCGTGGCCGGGGTGCTGGAACGAGCGCAGCGCCATCATTGCCGCTGGCACGAAGGCCAGCAGCAGTGGCAGGGCGATGCAATGGGCGGCGCAGGCCAGCGACAGCCAGGCGCCGGCCAGATCGAAACGGGGATGCCAGCGTGCCGAAGTTGGCGGCTGGGCCAGAGCCCTTGCGGGGGTCGGGGGGATGTGGTCCATTATGTTACATAGTAACAATTGGAGTCTCCCCCATGAAGCTTCCTGCTGCTCTTTTCCTGCTGCTGGCTGCCAACGTGGCGCAGGCACACGATGTCCGCCAGCACGCACCGCACGTGCACGGCCAGGCCACCGTCGATCTCGCACTCGACCAGGGAACCCTGGAGTTCGCCCTGCAGGCGCCGGGTATCGGCATTCTTGATTTCGAGCGACCGCCCGCCAACGCGACCGAGCAGGCGGCACTGTCGCGCGCCACGGCATTGCTGAAGGGCGGCAGCTGGGTCACCCTGCCCACCGCCGCCAACTGCCGCCTGGCCAGCAGTGACGCCAGTGCCGAAGGCTTCGCTGCGACCGCCGCTGTGCCAGCGGCCGGGCAACATCGCCACGCCGGTTTCACTGCCAACCTGCAGTATCGCTGCACGAATCCGAGTGCACTGCGCGCCCTGGTCGTGCGCCTGCCGGTGCTGTTCCCCGGGTTGCACGAAGTCATCGTCAACAGTGCGACCGCCAACGGCCAGGACCGCAGCGTGCTGAGTGCCGACAACCTGCGCGTGGTGCTGGCGCCGTGAGCACGCCAGCGGTGATCGCCCTGGAGGATGTGCAGTTCGGCTACGCAACACGCCTGGTGCTGGATATCCCGCAACTGCTGATAGAGCAGGGCAGCAGCGTGCTGTTGCGTGGAGTGAGCGGTGGCGGCAAGAGCACCTTGCTCGGCCTGCTGGCCGGCGTCCTGCTTCCCGGCAGGGGGCGCGTCGAAGTGGCCGGTCACGCGCTGCAGATGATGCGGGGTGCCGCGCGTGATCGCTTCCGTGCCGATCAGCTGGGCGTGATCTTCCAGCAGTTCAACCTGCTGCCGTTCCTCAGCGTGCGCGACAACATCGCGCTGGGCCTGCGCTTTTCTCCGGTGCGCAGTGAGCGCATCAGCGGGCCGCTGGACGACGAGATCCTGCGTCTGCTGGAAGCGCTGCAGCTGGATCCGGCGTTGTCCAAGCGTGCGGCCGGTACCTTGAGTGTCGGCCAGCAGCAACGCGTGGCCGCCGCACGCGCCCTGATCGGCCGCCCCGCAGTACTGCTGGCCGACGAGCCGACCTCGGCGCTGGATCGCCAAGCCGCGACCGCCTTCCTGCAGCTGATGTCCGCACAGTGCCGGGCCGCCGGTACCACGGTGCTGGTGGTCAGCCACGATGAAAGCCTGCAGCCGTTGTTCGACCGCACCATTTCACTGTCCGAGATCAACCAGGCAGGTGGCACCCATGCTTGAACTTGCCTGGGCCAGCCTGCGCAGCCGCGCATTGAGCGTCAGCCTCACCGTGCTGGTGATCACCCTCAGCGTGGTGCTGCTGCTCGGTGTTGAGCGCGTGCGCACGCAGGCGCATGAAGGTTTCGCCAGCACCGTTTCAGGCACGGACCTGATCGTCGGTGCCCGCTCCGGGCCGGTGAACCTGCTGCTGTATTCGGTGTTCCACATCGGCGACCCGACCAACAACGTGTCCTGGCAGTCCTACCAGGAGCTGTCCTCGCTGCCGCAGGTGAAGTGGGCGGTGCCACTGTCGCTGGGCGATTCGTGGCGCGGCTACCGGGTGGTCGGCACCAGTGGCGGCTACTTCGAGCACTACCGCTACGGCGCGGGACATGCGCTGGCGTTTGCACAGGGGCGGCCGTTCGACGATCTGTACGACGCCGTGATCGGCGCAGAGGTGGCGCACGCGCAGAAGGTCGGCATCGGTGATGAGATCGTGCTGGCCCACGGCACCGGCGCGGTCACGTTGGCCACGCATGCCGACAAGCCGTTCCGTGTGGCTGGCATCCTGCAGCGCACCGGCACGCCGGTTGATTCCTCGGTGCTGGTCTCGCTGCCGGCCATCGAGGCGATCCATGTCGACTGGCGCTCCGGCGTGCAGCTTCGCAGCCAGAGTGTCAGCGCCGAGCAGGCGCGCCACCTGGACCTGACCCCGACCAGCATCACCGCTTTCATGCTCGGGCTGAACTCGCGCATTGCCACGTTCTCGGTACAGCGCAGGATCAACGAGTATCCGGATGAGGCGATGCTGGCGATCCTGCCCGGCGTGACCCTGCAGCAGCTGTGGCAGTCACTGGGCACGGCCGAGCGGGCACTGCAGCTGATCAGTGCAATGGTGGTGCTGCTGGGCATGGTCTCGCTGGTGGCGCTGCTGGTCTCGACACTGCAGGAGCGCCGGCGCGAGATGGCGGTGCTGCGTGCGATCGGTGCACGCCCGGGCTATATCGCCAGCATGCTGGTGGTGGAGGCGGTGGCGACCAGCGCGCTTGCCTGCGTGCTCGCACTGGCCGCACTGGTGGTGGCCAGCCTGGCGGGGCGTGGCTGGGCGCTTGCCAACTTTGGCCTGTCGATCACCCACATCTGGCCGGATGGCCGCGAACTGGCGTGGGTCGCAGGTGTGCTGGCGATCAGCGCGGTGGCCGGCCTGGTACCGGCGCTGCTGGCCTATCGGCGCACGCTGGCCGATGGCCTGTCACCCGGGGGCTGAGCATGCGCTGGTTGCCGCTGTTGCCGCTGTTGCCAATGTTGCCAATGTTGCCAATGTTGCTGGTGCTGACCGCCTGCGAACGCCCGGTCGATACCGGCGTGCAGGCGCTGACACCGTCGCCGGTGATCGATCGCGATGCCCCGGCAGCTGCCGAGGAACAGGAACTGGACTGGTTGCAGATGATGCCGAAGGAAGAACTGGCGGCGCTGGAGCGCGGCGAGGGCCCGGAGGTGGAGCACAACGGCAACCGGCGCATGCCGCAGTTCGGTACGTTCCGCACCGTGGACACCGTATTGCAGCGGCCGGTGCGCTTGCCGGGTTATGTAGTGCCGCTGGCCAACGCGGAGGACGGGCGGCTGACCGAATTCCTGTTCGTGCCGTACTACGGCGCCTGTATCCATGTGCCGCCGCCACCGCCGAACCAGATCGTGCACGTGGTGCTGCCGCGCCCGATCGAGATGCCGGACATGTATTCGCCGTTCTTCCTGGCCGGTACCCTGCGCGCCGAACGGCTGGACGATGATCTGGCCGGCTCCGCCTACACCATGCGTGACGCACAACTGAGGCCGTATGAACCGTAGCGTCCTGATCGGACTGACCTGCTGCCTGGGCCTGTTGGGGTGTACGCAGGCGGGTGGGGGAGCCACCACCGGCGCCGCAGCACCGGCACAGCCGGCCACGACCGAGGCGCCCATCGACCGCTGGGATGCACTGCGGCCCGACGAAGTGACCTACCAGCGTCCGCCGCCGCAGATCGGCCTGTCACGCAATGGCATGGACGGGGTGGGCGGGCTGATCGATGACACCGGCTCGGGCACGCCACCGGGGCAGGAGATCGACCATTCCAGCCCGGATCGCGCCAAGCAGTTCGGCTCTTCGCGCGTGGTCGACGCTGTCGACGGTCGCGTGGTGGATCTGGATGGCTACGTGGTGCCGCTGGGCACCAACGACGCAGGACTGGTCGACGAACTGTTGTTCGTGCCGTTCTACGGGGCCTGCATCCATGTGCCGCCACCGCCGCCGAACCAGATCATCCATGTGACCCTGGCCACGCCGATCGCACTGGGCAACCTGTGGGATCCGTACCGGTTGGCCGGTCGCCTGCAGGTCAAGCGCTTCGATGCGGATATCGCCAGCGCGTCCTACGACGCCACAGCGGCGACGCTGACGGCGATCCACAACTGATGCGCGCGCGCTGGATCATTGCTGCAGTGGTGTTGGCGGCAGCAGGCGTGGCGCTGGCGGTGTGCTGGCAGCGGCGCGCCGTAGTCCCGGAGCCTCCGGCGGTCGCGTTTCCGGCACCGGCAGCCGATGCCAGCCAGCGCATCGAGCAACGCCTGGGCGAAGACCACGCCTTTCGCAATGATGTGCTGTTCCTGCTGGCGGCCACGTTGCGCGACCGCTGTCAGCCGGCACAGACCGGGCTGCTGGCGCGCATGGCCAATCGTGCATCGTTGCCGGTGCTGGCGGCGGTCAGTACGGTGACCCAGCAGGATCCAACGCTGGACCGGCCGATCTACCAGTACATCCAGCATCGTGCAGACGCCACGCGTTGTGGCCAGCCGCTGCAGATGCCGTTGGCCGGTGGGCGCAGCATGCAGGTGGACATCGAACAGTACGCGCGCACCTTCCCGGACAGCTATTTCGATCCGCAGCGCAGCAGCGAACCGCGTGATTTCGGCGGCCTGTCGCTGCAGCAGCGGGCCGGTAACGCCTGCAACAGCGTGGTGTATTCGGTGTTGCCGCTGGGTGGCACCGATTGGCGATGCAGCAGCCTGCGCGCCAATGCGCGTGCGCGGGTGCGGGGCCTGTGCGAGGACGAGCTGCGGCGCCAGCATGGGGGAACGGGCGGGGAACTGGACATGGCGGTGGGGCAGGGCATGCAGGCAGCCGTGGTGTCCGCGATTGCCGCGTTGCCGGAAGACTGCCGCTAGCCGCGTCCCGCTGGGGCCGGGCCATGCGTCGCCCGACGCAGTAGAGCCAGGCCATGCCTGGCTGGCGGTTCAGTCGAGCAAGCGCGCCTCTACAAAAGCTGAATCGGCTGATTCCTCGAGTCATAACTATACAGGACATCCTGTATAGTTATGCGGGTACTCCACCCCCATCAGGTTCTCCCATGGCTTTGTCCCAGCCCCTGGCCGGTGCTCCGGCCCTGTCGCGTGCCCGTCGCTGGGCGCTGCTGTTCACCGTCGCCGCCGGCCTGCTGCTGGTTACGCTCGACAACTCCGTGCTCTACACCGCACTGCCCACCCTGACCGAGCAACTCTCGGCCAGTGCCGGCCAGGCACTGTGGATCATCAACGCCTATCCGCTGGTGATGGCCGGCCTGCTGCTGGGCGCGGGCACGCTGGGCGACCGCATCGGCCACCGCCGCATGTTCCTGATCGGCCTGGTGGTGTTCGGCATCGCCTCGCTGGCGGCGGCCTTCGCCGACAGCGCCGCACAGCTGATTGCCACGCGCGCGTTCCTGGCGATCGGCGCGGCCGCGATGATGCCGGCCACGTTGGCGTTGATCGGCCTGAGCTTCCACGAAGAGAGAGAGCGCAACATCGCCATCGCGATCTGGGGCTCGGTGGCCATCGTCGGTGCAGCGCTGGGTCCGATCATCGGCGGCTGGCTGCTGCAGCACTTCTGGTGGGGCTCGGTGTTCCTGATCAACGTGCCGGTGGTGGTGGTCGCATTCGTGGCCACGCTGCTGCTGGCGCCGGAAGGCCAGCGCGATACTTCGCGGCCGTGGGATCTGGTGTCTTCGTTGCTGGCATTGGCGGCGCTGTCCGGCCTGGTGCTGGCCATCAAGTCGCTGATCGCCACGCCGCCGTCGTATGCGCTGGGTGCCGGTGCGCTGTTGCTGGCCGTCATCAGCGGCGCGGCGTTCGCACGTCGCCAGCGGCAGTTGCCGTACCCGTTGCTGGACTTCGCGATCTTCCGCAATCCGGCGTTCCTGGCCGGCACGCTGTCGGCGGTATTCACCCTGTTTGCGATGGCTGGCCTGCAGCTGGTTACCACCCAGCGTTTCCAGCTGGTGGCGGGCTTCACACCGCTGCAGGCAGGCCTGCTGGTATCGGTGGCGGCGCTGGGCAGCCTGCCGAGTGCACTGCTGGGTGGCAGCATTCTGCACCGCGTGGGCCTCCGCCCGCTGATCTGCGGCGGCCTGGCCGCAGGTGCTCTGGGTGTCGGCGTGGTGGCGTTCGGCTTCCCGCACGGCCTTGGCTGGGTGGTGGCTGGCATGGCCATCACCGGCTTTGGCATGGGCTCGGCCATCTCGGTGGCGTCCACTGCCATCCTCAACAACGTACCGGCGCACCGCGCGGGCATGGCCTCGTCGGTGGAAGAGGTGTCCTACGAATTCGGTGGCCTGCTCGCGGTGGCGATGCTGGGCAGCCTGAGTGCGGCAATGTACGGTGCATTCCTGCCGGTCTCGGCGGACATGCCCGAGCTTGCCCGAGAGGGCTTCACCCAGGCGCTGCATGCCGCACGCGAAAGCGGGCAGGGCGAGTGGTTCGCGCTGGCTGCGGCCGCGTATGACCGCGGCTACCAGATCGTGCTGCTGGTGATCACGGTGGTGCTGGCAGTGGGCGCGGCGATCATCGCGCGCCTGCTGCGGGGGCGCGTCGGTGGCCGCGAGGGTGCGGCAGATCGCGTAAAATGACGCGATGAGAACCAGCAAGCGCGAGCGCATCCTCGACGCCGCCGTCAACGTGATCAATCGTGACGGCGTGCGCGCGGTGACCTTCGAGTCGGTGGCCGCCGAGGCCAAGCTGACCCGTGGCGGCCTGCTGTATCACTTCCCGTCGCGCGAAGCGTTGCTGCGCGGCATCGACGAGCATCTGGTGCAGGCCTGGGAAGCGTCGATGGAGTCGCTGCTGGGCAAGACCGCAGGCGAGGCCACGGCGCTGGAGCGCTACCAGACCTTCGTGCGTGTATCGGCGCAGAGTGCCACCCGTGCCGAGCTGATGTTCATGCTCGAATCTGCCGACCCCGACGCCGACGAGCGTCCGTGGGGACCGGCAGTGCGGCGCTGGGCGCCGTTGCCACCGTCGGCCGCGGAACAGGATCCGGCCGCGCTCGACAATTTCGTAGCGCGGCTGGCGGCCGATGGCCTGTGGATCTACGAAGCGATGTACGAAGGGCAGCTGGATGAAAGTGTGCGCGCCCAGGTAGCGGAGCGGATCGCCGGGCTGCTGGCAAAGAACGATGGACCGTCGCTCCTGTAGAGTCGAGCCATGCTCGACTGCTCTTCGCTCCGACCACGAAAACCCCGCGCTTCGCGCGATAGTCGACTGACAGTCGACTCTACCCCTCATCCATTTACCCAGCCTGCGCTGCGCTCGCGGCCAACCACGCCCTTGGCGAGGCCCCCAATCGCTTGCGGAACGCCTTCGACAACGACGCGGTATCGGCAAACCCCACCTCGATCGCCACCTGCTTGACCGCCACGCCCGCACGCAGCTGCGCGCAGGCCAGGCTCAGTCGCCAGTCCAGCAGATAACTGGCCGGCGTGGCCTGCATCACCTCCTTGAACACGGCCGCGAACGCGCTGCGCGACATGCGGGCGGTCGACGCCATGCGTGGCAGCGTCCACTCGTCCTGTGGCGCCTGGTGCATTGCCACCAGCGTACGTGCGAGCCGCGCATCGGACAGCCCGCGCATCAGCCCGTGGCTGACCCCGGCCGCATCAGGATGATCCACCACCCAGCGCAGGATCTGGATCAGCGCCACTTCGAACAGCCGGTTGGTCAGCAGCCGCGAACCGCAGCGTTGGCGGTCGGCCTCGGTGAACAGCAGATGCAGGGTGTCGTCCAGCTCGCTGATCGCGGACAGCGGCACCACCATCACCGGCGGCAGCGATTGCACGATGGGATTGCGCGCGCCGCCATCGAAGTCGAGCGTGGCGCAGGTGAAATCCGGGCCATCCAGCGGCGCATTGAAGAACACATGGTGCAGCGGCTGCGGATACAGCAGCAGGCTGGGTGTGTCGATCTTCAACCGGGGCAGCGCGATATCGCCGTCGGGATGACGGACCTCCATTTCACCCTGGCGCAGGATGTGCAGGAAGGCGCGACCGGGCTGGGGCTCGAAGACATGGCGCCCGCACAGCGGACCGCTGTGGAACAGCGCGGCCTGCACCCGGAAGCGTTCCAGCAGGGAGGAGAGGCGGTCGGGCGCGGAGCGGTCTGCGGGAGTGGGAAGTGTGCGCATGGACGAATGGACAACAATGGCGGCTGATCTGGTCTGGTTCGTCCATCGAGTCTACCTAGGATGGCCGGGTCGTCCAATCCCGGGCGCTTTCCGAAGGAGATCCACCATGTCCCGTGTCCCCCTGATCGATGCCGCCAACACCACCGCCGACCGCCAGGCCCTGCTGGGCCAGGTCCACGCCGCCTTCGGTGCCACCCCGGCCATGTTCCGCGCTGTGGCCAATTCGCCGGCCGCCCTGCAGAGCATGTGGGGCTCGTTCGGCGCACTGGGCGGCGGTCGCCTGTCGCCGTTGCTGGGCGAGCAGATAGCCGTGGCCATCGCCAATCGCAATGCCTGCGAATACTGCCTGGCCGCGCACACGGCGCTGGGTCGCAAGGCCGGCGCCAGCAGCGAGCAGATGGCTGCCGCGCAGATCGGCCAGTCCAGCGATCCGGCCACTTCGGCGGCGCTCGACTTCGCGCTGAAGGTGGTCGAGCAACGTGCGCAGATCGCCGACAGTGATGTGCAGGCGTTGCGCGCAGCCGGCTTCGATGACGAGCAGATCGTCGAGATCCTCGCCCATGTGGCGCTCAACCTGTTCACCAACTACGTCAACGTGGCGTTCGACGTGCCGGTGGACTTCCCGAAGGTGGCGCTGCGCTGAGGTACGGTCTGGCCCGGGTGGCAATGGGCCGCCCGGGCCGGTCGAAAGGGAGCAGATGGGGTGGTCGGCGCTACCTGTCGTCCGCCTGCAGCCGCTCGGGGTGCGTATACACATTGAACCCGCTCTCCCGCGCGAATCCGACCAGGCACAGTCCGGCACTGCGGGCCAGGTCGATCGCCAGCGCGGTCGGCGCGGACACGGCTGCCAGCACGCTGGCACCCGCACGTATCGCCTTGCTGACCATCTCATAGCTGGCGCGGCTGGAAATCACCAGCAACCCACCGTCGATGGCGTGCTCGTTGTGATGCAGGGCGCCGATCAGTTTGTCCAACGCATTGTGACGGCCCACATCCTCGCGCACCCAGCCAATCCGCCCGCTGGCATCGGCCCAGGCCGCGGCGTGCGTCGATCCACTCACCGCATTCATCGGCTGATGTTGCGCCAGCGTGGCCAGCGCCCGCTGCAACGCGGCATGAGGATAGGTGCGGCGCTCGCGGATCTGCGGCAGCGGGCGCAGCACATCCTCCAGCTGGCGCGTGCCGCACAGGCCGCAGCCACCGCGACCGGGCAGCAGGCGGCCATTGGCCGGATCCAGGTCGGCACCGGGTGCGTCTTCGGAAACGGTCATCTGCAGTTCGATGCCCTCCAGCTGCGGGCGGACCTCGATCGACAGCAGTTGCAAGGGCGCAGTGATCAGTCCCTCGCTGAGCGAGAAACCCAGCGCGAAGTCTTCCAGATCGCAGGGGGTGGCCATCATCACCGCGAAGGCGGCGCCGTTGTAGCGCAGTGCAACCGGCACTTCCTCGGCCACCACGTCGACCTGCTGCTGGTGCCCCTCGCTGCGCCAGCGCTGCAACGGGCGCTGGGCCGTGCCGGCAGGCGGGGTGTGCGGCGGGGTCGAGTCAGGCATGCAGCGCGTCCGGGCAAGGGAAATACGCAGGTGGTGGACCACCCACGGCTTCGAGAATAGCGCAGTGGCCGGGCGCTGACGCGGGTGTAACCGTTGCCATGGCAGGCTGCGCTGAAAACAGCGTTTGCCTCTGGCGAAGCGGCCTTGTCCGTGCTTGACTGCGGGGCTGGCCGCGCTGCAGACGCCGCATCCGGCCCATCCCGCGCCGTTGATTGTTGTGTTCCTCCCGCCAGGTTCCCGAACATGTCCGAGCAGAAGCCGCCGCGTTACAAGCCCTACAACCAGCCGGCCGGTGGCTGGGGTGCCGCCGGTGCCACGGCCAAGGTGCTGTTGCAGCAGAGTGTGATCGGCAAGGGCTCGAAGGCGCTGCTGGCAATGAACCAGCCCGGTGGCTTCAAGTGCCCCAGCTGTGCGTTCCCCGATGCCGACGAACGCAAGAAGCTGGAATTCTGCGAGAACGGTGCCAAGGCGTTGGCCTGGGAAGCCACCCAGTTCCGTGCCGGCCGCGAGCTGTTCGCCCAGCACACGGTCACCGAGCTGATGGCGCAGACCGACTACTGGCTTGAGATGCAGGGCCGGCTGACCGAGCCGATGCGCTACGACGCGTCCACCGATCATTACGTTCCGTGCAGCTGGGACGAGGCGTTTGCCTTGATCGGCCGTCATCTGCAGGCGCTGGACAGCCCGCACCAAGCGGAGTTCTACACCTCCGGCCGTACACCCAACGAAGCCGCGTTCCTGTATTCGATCTTCGTGCGCGAGTTCGGCACCAACAATTTCCCGGACTGCTCGAACATGTGCCACGAGCCGACCAGCCGCGGCCTGCCGCCGGCCATCGGCGTGGGCAAGGGCACCATCGTGCTGCAGGATTTCGAGCACGCCGAGGCGATCTTCGTGATCGGCCAGAACACCGGCACCAATTCGCCGCGGATGATGAGCAACCTGGTCGAGGCGCGCAAACGGGGCATCCCGATCGTGGCGGTCAACCCGATGCCCGAGCGCGCGCTGATCCGCTTCGCCGAACCGCAGGACATGGTGCAGATGGCCACGTTCGGTTCGACCGAGATCACCAGCGAGTTCGTGCACATCCGCATCGGCGGCGACCTGGCCCTGATCAAGGGCATGATGAAGGTGATGTTCGAGCGCGAGGCGCAGGGTGAGCGCGTGCTCGACCATGAGTTCCTGTCAGAACACACGGTGGGCCTGGAGGCGCTACGCGAAGACGTGCTGGCGCAGGACTGGGACGAGATAGTGGAGGTCTCCGGCATCACCCAGGCGCAGATCCGCCGCTGCGCCGAGATCTACATCCGCTCCAAGGCCACGGTGATCTGCTATGGCATGGGCCTGACCCAGCATCAGTATGGTTCGACCCTGCTGCAGCAGGTGGCCAACCTGCTGTTGCTGCGTGGCAACTTCGGCAAGCCCGGCGCAGGCATCGGACCGATCCGTGGCCATTCCAACGTGCAGGGCGACCGTACCGTCGGCATCGACGAGAAACCCAAGCCGGCCTATCTGGATCGCGTGCAGCAGGTGTTCGGCTTCGATCCGCCGCGCGGGCATGGTCATCACGTGGTCGAATCGATCGAGGCGATGCTGGACGGCAGCGCCAAGGTGTTCATCGGTATGGGTGGCAACTTCATCCACGCCGTGCCCGATACGCCGCGCGCGTACGAGGCCATGCGCGGCCTGGAGCTGACGGTGGGCATCGCCACCAAGCTCAATCGCGGTCACCTGGTGCACGGCCGCGATGCCTTGATCCTGCCGGTGGTCGCGCGTTCGGAGCGCATCGTTACGCCTGCCGGCGAGCAGTTCGTCACCATCGAAGACGCGATGTCGAACGTGACCGCTTCGCGCGGCGTGCTCGAGCCGGTCAGCACGGACGTGCTCCCGGAGGTCGAGATCGTCTGCCGCATGGCGATGGCAACATTGCCGCACAGCCAGGTCGACTGGGCGGGGTGCATGCATGACTACGCTCCCATCCGGGAGCTGATCGCGGCGGTGTACCCGGAGATCTACACCGGCTTCAACGAGCGCATCCAGCAGCCGCACGGCTTCCACCTGGACATTCCGCCGCGCCGCCGGGTGTGGCCCACGCCCAACGGCAAGGCCAACATCCTGGTGATGCCAGGCCTGGACGTGGACGCGCCGGTGGACGATCCCGGGATGCTGCGGTTGGCCACGGTGCGCTCGCACGATCAGTACAACACCACCATCTACAGCTACAACGACCGCTACCGCGGCGTGTACAACGATCGCATGGTGCTGTTCATGAACATCGAGGACCGGCTGGCGCGCGGGCTGGAGAAGGAGGCGCTGGTCAGCCTGGAGACCATCAGCGGTGATGGCGTGCAGCGGCGCATCGAGGGCCTGACCGTACTGGACTACCCGATGCCGCGCGGCGCCCTGGCCGGTTACTACCCCGAGTTGAACCCGCTGCTGCCGCTGGACTACTACGACCGGGTCAGCGGTACCCCAGCGGCCAAGTCGATCCCGGTGCGGATGAGCGCAATGGTGGCGGCGATTGCGTGACCCGCGCATCGGCTATCATCAGCGGATGAACCTGCCTGGCCTGCTGCTGCGATGGATGCTCCTCCTTGCCCTGGTGCTGAATGCCCCGGCGCTTGCGATTGCCTCATCCTCGTACGCGGCGCAGTCCAGCGCGGACCACTGCGCCGCGCCGCACTCCGCTGCCATGGCCGGGTGCTGTGACGAGGCAGCATCTACGGTCTGCCAGAGCAATGAGTGCGAATGCCCGCCGGCCAGCGTTGGCATGCTGGCCACCCTGAGCGGAACGCCGGCGTCACCCTGGCGTGAGGCACCTTTACCAGCCAGCGCCCAGCAACGCGCATCGCCGCCGTTGCCGGATCCGCTACGGCCTCCCATCGTGTGATTCCCTGCAGGCCTCAAGCGCCTGCCGTAGCTGCTCGACTCATTCTCGACTCTGCCTGTGCCTTCGATGCGCAGGCAGCGGGCCGCGTTGCCCGCATCTGCAAAGGAATCAACACCATGAACCGCTCTCTCTCCCTCGGCCTGCTGCTGGGCACCGTGCTGGCCACGATCGCCTGCGCGCGCGCTGCCGAAGAATCGCCTGCCGCGCCGGTTGCCAGCGAAGCCCCGGCGGCACCGATCAAGTCCAGCCCGTCGCAGGTGGACCCGGCACTGCCCATTGCCATCGTGCACAAGACCGCCAGCTGTGGTTGCTGCGGCATCTGGGTCGACCACCTGAAGGCCGAAGGCTTCCAGGTGGATGTGCGCAATACCGATGACATGAACCCGATCAAGGTCCGGCTGGGTGTGCCGGTCGGCAAGGCGTCCTGCCACACCGCCGAGATCGGTGGTTACGTGGTTGAAGGCCATATCCCGGCCGAAGACATCAAGCGACTGCTGGCGGAGCGGCCGGCCGCGCGCGGCCTGGTGTTGCCGGGCATGCCGGCCGGTTCGCCGGGCATGGAAATGCCGGATGGCTACGTGCAGCCGTACACCGTTGAACTGGTGCGTACCGATGGCACGACCGAGCCGTTTGCCCAGCACGGGCAGGGCGGCTGACAGTCGCCGGTGCCGGTCGTCCTGACCGGCACCCTTCCACGCGTCCTGTGTAGAGCCGAGCCCACGCTCGGCTTGCCCTTTGTAGAGTCGAGCCATGCTCGACTGAAGCAGAGCAGTCGAGCATGGCTCGACTCTACAAAATCAGCGGGCGCCAGCTGCCTCCTTGGCCAGCTGCGCGTCGAACTTCTGTTCGGCCGCATCCGCGTAGGCCTTGCAGGTCAGTGCCTTGGCACTGGCCCTGGCACCCGCAGCGTAGTCCCAGTTGCTGGCACCCGGATGCGGTGTCAGCAACACATCGCAGGGCAGCGCCCGCACCGTCGCGAAGCTGCGCTTGTAGTCCTCGATCAGGCGCGGATAACGGGGGTTGCCCTTCAGCTGGTAGCCCGGCGCACTCAGGCTGTCGGCATAGGCGATACGCACCGGCTTGCCCTCGCGGGTATCGGTCCAGGTCCAAGCGGTGCTGCCCGGGGTGTGTCCCGGCATGAAGTGCGCGGTGAATTCGATGCCGCCCACCTCGACCACCTCGCCATCCATCACGATGCGGTCTGCACTGGCAGGCGGGTAGGTGATGCCATCGCCGAAGTGCAGATCGTCGCTGCCACCGCGCGCCAGCAGCACCGCCGATTCGGCGTTGGCCGCTACTTTGGCGCCCGTACGGCGCTTCAGCTCCGCCACCGGCCCGGCATGGTCGGCGTGTGCGTGGCTGAGCAGGATCAACCGCAGGTCCTGCGGCGCCACGCCGCGCACCTTCATGTTGCTGATGAGGTGGCCGGCCATCTGTGGCATGCCGCCGTCGAGCAGTACCGCGCCGTCAGCGGTCTGCACCAGCAGGGCGGTCAGGTCCTGCGTGCCGATCTGCCAGGTGTGGTCGGCAATCTGCAGCGGTGCCATCGGCTGCAGCCAGGAAGCATCCACGGTGTAGGCCCGCAGCTGCGGCAGTGGTGCCTCGGCGGCGCTGGCGTGCGCGACCGGAAGAACAGCGGCCAGGGCGAAGGCGAGCGGGGAAAAACGCATGGTTCACGTCCGTTTGAAGGAGGCCCAGAAACTAGCATGGGCCTCCTTCATCGCGTCGCGCATAGATTTCATGGCTCCCATAAGGGCGCCATGGATCAGTACCGGTACTGCCACCCCAGTGTCAGCACTCGGCCACGGCCCGAGAAATAGCTCGGGTTTGACGGTGTGGTCTGCGAGTAATAGCTGATGTACTGCTTGTTCGCCAGGTTCTGCACGCCCAGGGTGAAGGCGTGCTTGTCCAGCGTGTAGCGCGCGAGCAGGTCCACCGCGGTGTAACCCTGGAACTCCGCCACCCGCGCGCCACGCAGGTCGAAGTTGCGGTCGAAGGCGTGGCTGGCCTGCAGGCGGGTGCTCAGCTGTGGTGTCCAGCTCTGTTCCCAGAACGCGGTCAGCCGGTTCGGCGCGATGTTGACGCCGGCCAGGTCGCTGTCGAGGCGGCCGTCGACGTCGGCATCGTAGCGGCCGTTGGCGCGTGCATATCCCAGGCCCAGCCGGCTGTCGCCCAGGCGCAGGCGCAGGTTGCTTTCGAAGCCTTCCACGCGGGTGGCCTGGCGCTGCACCGCATAGGCGTCGATGCCCGGATCGTAGATCAGCACCGAGCCCAGCTTGGATTCAGAGGTGTAGTACGCAATATCGCCACTGAACCGGCCATCGTCGTACTCCAGGCCGATTTCGCGGTTGTCCGACACCACCGGTGACAGATCAATCAGATTGTCCACGCGCTGGCCGTCGCGGTTGATCGCGCGCAGTACGCGGCCGACGTCGGCCACTGTGTAGCCTTCCGAATACGAGGCGTAGGCGTTGAGACGGTCATTGATGTACCAGACCGCGCCGAAGTTGGGCAGGGTCTCGCTCATGGTCGGCTTGCCGCCAGCCACCTTGCGTGCGCCGTAGCGGGGCAGGGTGGTGTAGTCGCCTACTTCCAGCTCGCCCTTTTCGTAGCGCAGGCCGCCGGACAGCATCAGGTGGTCGGTTGGCCACCAGTGCAGCTGCAGCAGCGGCGACAGGCTTTGATAGGTGGTCTGCGGTACCCAGTTCATGCCGCTGGCCAGCAGCACCTGGTGGGTGCGGTCGCGCAGGCCGTCCAGGCCCAGGGTCACGTCCAGCGTGGTGTCGGCGATGCGGGCCCAGCTCTGGGTCAGCTTGAAGCCGCGCTTGTCCGATTCGTTCTGGGTCTGGTCCCAGGCGGCGTTGGCGCCGGTGTTGCCCCACGGATCCCACTGGCTGGCGCCATAGCGGCCTTCGAAGTCGACCGCGAACGCCTGTGCCTGGAAACGGCCACCGAGCAGATCGGCGGCGCTGTAGTCCAGCGTCAACGAACGCGAGCGGTTCATCGGTGGATCCAGCGGCGTATCGCCGGGCACCGAAATGGTCGGGCGGCCGGTGCGGTAATCACCGTTCACCGCCAGGTAGTTGTCCAGCCCGCGCAGCTCGTAGCGGTTGGCCATCAGCTGCAAGCGGTGGCCCTCGGCAATGTTCCAGCCCAGCTTGGCGAACACGTTCGACGAGGTCGAATCCATCAGTTCGCCCTGCGCGTTGGTACCGATCGAACGGCCCTCACCGTCGTGGTACAGGCCCTGCTTCTCATAGGCCAGGCCGGCCACCAGATCGAACTGCTCGCCCCGTGCGCCGACCAGTGCCGAGCCGCGCTGGCCGTTGTCATCACGGCGGCTGGGCAGGGCCGAGCTGTAGCTGACGTTGGTGTCGAGCAGGAAGGCGCCGGGCTCGCTGGGCGCGCTGCGGGTGATGATGTTGACGATGCCACCGGTACCGCCGATGCCTTGCAGCGCGTTGGCGCCGTGGATGACCTCGATGCGTTCGATCATGGCCGGATCGATGGTGTGCGAATCACGTGAGCCATCGCGCAGCGGCGTCGACTGCGGCACGCCGTCGACCATGTACAGGATGCCGCGGCCGCGCATGGTTTCGCCGTAGTTGGACATCTTCTCGCGCGCCGGGGCAAACGCCGGGATCTGCGCCGACAGCACGCGCGAGACATCCGAGCCCAGCGCCAGCTGCTGCGCAATGTCCTCGCGGGTCAGCACGGTGATGGTGTTGGGCATCGCGGTCTCGCCCTGCGGCATGCGCGCGGTCGAGGCCGATACCGTGACCCGGGCCAGCGAAGTGGTCGTGGCCTGGGACGCTGCCGATGACGCGGCCCGGGCCGGAGCGCGGGGCTTGGGGGATGCCGGCGTGGCACTCACCACGAACACCCCCGGCGAGCGCTCCTGCATCGCCAGGCCTTGCCCGGCCAGCAGGCGCTGCAGGGCGTCGTGCGGGGTGTAGCGGCCGTCGAGGGCGGGCGCGTTGCGGCCGCTCACGCTGTCGGCCGCGAACAGCAGCTGGATGCCACTCTGCCGCGCCAGCGAGTTGAGCGAAGTTTGCAGCGGGCCGGCCGGCAGGTGCAGTTCGACGGGTGCGGACGCAGCGGTCTGCGCGGTGGCGGGCAGCGCCGCACACAGGCAGGCAGCGAGCAGGGTGGGGGCCAGCCGGCGCAGCGCGGCGGGCGGAACAGGGCGGGTCATGCGGGGGTCCTTCGGAAGGGTTCAAGCACTTGCCGGATGGGACGGCGCGCAACCCACCCTCGGCGTGGCAATCAATCGCGGGCGCGCAGATGCAGGCTGCCGTCGGCGGCGGTATGCACCTGGACCGGCAGGATCTCCGGCAGCAGCGCGACCGCCGTCTCGGCACGATCGGCATCGAACACGCCCGACACCTGCAGCGGACCCAGTGACGGGTCGTCCAGCACGATCGGACGGTCGTGATAGCGCTGCAGGATGCGCAGCACCTCGCTCAGTGGCATGCGGTCGAACTGCAGCCGACCGGTGGTCCAGTCGGCCCGGTCCGGATCCACGGCTTCCGGCGGAGACAGCGAGCCCGGCTGGGCCAGCAGGCGCTGCCCCGGCTTCAGCCGCTGCTCGGTGCCGCCGCCATCCACGCTGACACCGACCTCGCCGCGCCACAGCGTGACCTCACTGAGATCGCCCTGGCGGTCAACATCGAACACCGTGCCGTAGTTGCGTACCTTTACCGGCCCAGCATCGACCTGGAAGCGGCGCCACGCTGAATGCTGCACCTCGAAGCGCGCATGGCCCTGCGCCAGCAGCACCTGCCGCGAACGCAGATGGCGACGGACCTGCAGGTGGGTTCCTGCGTCGAGCAGCACACGGCTGCCGTCCGGCAGCTCGATGTCGCGGCGCTCGCCGACGGCGGTCTGGTAGTCACGCACCTGCCAGGCCGGGTCGGCCAGCAGCAGCGCGGCGGCCGCCAGCAACAGCACCGGCAGTACCCGTTTCGCGCCAGATCCGCCGCGGCGCCGCTGCAGCTGTTCCGGGCCTGGCAACGGGAAACGCTCCTTCAGTGCCTCCCGGTGCTGATCGAGCGTGTCCTCGGCGGACGGTTCGGTGGGCTGCGACGGCGGTGCCGGATCGGGTGATGCAGGACTCACCGCAGCGCACCGTGCAGCCGGCAGTCGGCCATGGCCAGGCGCAGATGACGTTCCACTGCCTTCAGGCCGATGCCCATCCGCTGCGCCACCTCGGCCTGGGGCAGCTCGTGGATCTTGTGCAGGATGAACACCTGCTGCCGCCGGCAGGGCATGCGCTCGATGCTGGTGGTCAGCCGCTGCAGCGCCTGCTGGCCCTGCGCCTGGCGCTCGGGTCCGGGGCGCTCGCAGGCGCCTTCGGGGAGCTCGGCGCGGGGCTCCACCCAGTGCCGGCGCAGATCCTCGGCGCGGCAGCGGTCGACCGCCGCATCGTGGGCGATCCTGCGCAGCAGCGCGATCGGTTGGCGGGCGTCATGCGCGGCCGGGCGTTCCAGCAGGCGCACACAGACATCGTGCACCACTTCGCGGGCCAGCCCGGGCGAGCGGAACCGGCGATGCAGGTAGTCCACCAGTTCCTCGTAGTGGCGCACCAGCGAGGTCACCAGCGGCAGCGCAGGTGGGCGGGGAAGTGTCGGCTGGGACATCCGGACGGGCAGCAAGGGTGAAAGGCGGGTGCCGGGAGGTCATCCCTGCGCAATGACTCAATACTAATGGGAACTGTTCTCGTTTGCCATGCCGCGATCGTCAGGGCGATTGTTCGCCGCGCCTGGAAAGTGAATCCACGATCATCGGCTGGAGCGCAGAATCGCCCACGGCTAGCCTGCCTGCAGGCTCAAGGAGGTGGACCATGCATGTGCTTCTGGTGATGGTGGGTGGCGTCGTGCTGCTTGGGGTGTTCCTGCTGTTCGGGCGGCTGTGGAGCGTGGGCACCTCACAGCTGCCCACGGCCCTGATCGCGTTCATTGCCACCTGGCTGCTGGTGACGGTGGCCAACCTGTGGGTAGGCGTCAGCAAGGCCGGCTACGGGATGCGCGAAGAACTGCCGATCCTGCTGCTGGTGTTCGCGGTGCCGGCCCTGCTGGCCGGTCTGCTCTACTGGCGCCTGGCGCGCTGAAGGAAAGCCATGAGTACACGACTGCGATTGCCGGCCCTGCGCCAGCGCGACGGCCACCATGCGCGCGTGACCTACGAAGAGCTGTTCTTCGACCTGGTCTACGTGTTCGCGGTCACCCAGCTCAGCCACCACCTGCTGCATCACCTGGATCTGGCCGGCGTGCTGCAGACGCTGGTGCTGTGGTTCGCGGTGTGGCTGGGCTGGCAGTACGCCTGCTGGGTCAGCAACTGGTTCGATCCGGAGGCGCCGCGCATCCGTGGCCTGCTGTTTGCCACCATGCTGCTGGCCTTGTTGATGTCCTCGTCCATTCCCGAGGCGTTCGCCGACCGTGCCTGGGTGTTCGCTGGGGCCTATGCCACCATGCAGGTCGGGCGAACCGCCTTCGTGCTGTTCGAGGTCGGTCGCACGCACCCGCTGGCGCCGAACTTCCGTCGCATGCTGGCCTGGGTGAGCGTGTCGGCCTGCTTCTGGTTGGCAGGTGCGGCAGCCGAGGGCAATACGCGGTTGGCGCTGTGGGCGGTGGCGGTGGCGTGCGAATACATCTCACCGATGTTCGGCTTCGCGTTCCCGGGGCTGGGTCGTTCGCACACCCGCGAGTGGACCATCGAAGGTGGGCACCTGGCCGAGCGCTGCCAGCTGTTCGTCATCGTCGCACTGGGCGAGACGCTGCTGGCGACCGGTGGCGTGCTCAGCGAGGCCGAACAGTGGAGTGGGGCGGTGGTGTCGGCGGTGCTTGCCACGTTCGCCGGCACGATCGCCATGTGGTGGCTGTACTTCGGCATCTCCAGCCGCGACGCCACCGAGGCCATCAGCCATGCCGAAGACCCGGGCCGGATGGGCGCCAACTTCCACTATGTGCACGCGTTGCTGATCGCCGGGATCATCGCTACGGCGGTGGGCAATGACCTGGTCATGGACCACCCGCACGCTGCGGTGACGCCGGTGTATGCGGCCGTGCTGGTGGCCGGCCCGTTGATCTACCTGCTGGGCAGCGCGCTGTACAAGCGCGTGGTGTACGGACGCGCACCGTATTCGCATCTGATCGGTGCGGTGGCGCTGGGCGTGCTGGGTTTCGTACTGCTGCAGACCCATCTGCTGGCCGCTGGCTGGCTGACCAGTGCGGTGCTGCTGGTGGTGGGGTTGATGGATACGCGGTTGAAGTACCGCCTGCAACGGGCGTGATCTTGTCCGGTATCCAGCCCGTGCCGGGTAGAGTCGACTGTTGGTCGACTGCTCTTCCACAAGGTTGCAGAAAATCCCGCGCTGCGGGCGATAGTCGACTGACAGTCGACTCTACCGCCGCCTTCTACTGTCTGAGGTGACCTGGCCGAGTGCGGCGGCCATTGCCGCAAGCTTGCCGACCGTGTTGAGGTTGCGGGCGGTGCCTTGCTGGGCATAGGGAATCCGCAGGCGTGAGTCGGCCATGCCGTCGCCATAGTGGACGAAGAGCTCGCGGGTACCCAGCGCCAGCTGCTCATCGCCCAGGCCGGTCACCCCGATCAAGGGATCGGCGGGCAGTGCCTCATCCACGAACAGCGCGACCACGCGATTGCCGGCGGCATGCGGAAACGGATTGCGGGCGGAAACCGCTGCGATCTCGGCTGCGGAGCGCACCAATACACCCACCGGTTTTCCGGCATAGGCCTGCAGCCGTTGGCCAAGGGCTTTCCGCACGCCGGCTTCGCCAAGTCCGCTGCGGAACACCACGTTGCCGCTGGCGATATAGGTGCGCACGTCGGTGAAGCCGGCGTCTTCGCACATCGCCACCAGTTCAACCATCGGCAGCTTGCCGGTACCTCCGACATTGACTGCTCGCAGCAGTGCGACATGCACGCTCATGGGGAACCTGCCTGCAGGCGGTCGTACATCCGCACCAGGTCGACCAGCGTACGCGCGCCCATTTTGCGCATGACCTGTGCGCGGCGCACCTTCACGGTGATCTCGCTGACCCCGAGGTCACCGGCGATCTGCTTGTTGAGGCGGCCACGTACCACACCGTCGACCACCTCGCGCTCGCCGGCGTTGAGGGTGTTCCAGCGCTGCTGCAGGGCATCGAGTGCCTCGCCGTCACGGCGGCGCTGGCGGTCGATGTCGATGCCCTTGTGGATCGCATCCAGCAGCTCCTGGTCACGGAACGGCTTGGTCAGGAACTCGATGGCACCGTCCTTGATCGCGTTGACGCCCATTGCGATGTCGCCGTGGCCGGTAATGAACACCACCGGCAACTGCAGGCAGTGGCTGCCCATCGTGCGATGGAACTCCAGCCCGCTCTGACCGGGCATGCGCACGTCCAGCACCAGGCAGGCCGGTGCGTCTTCCAGTTCGTGTTCGAGGAACGCCTGGGTGGAGGCGAAGGCCCTTACCTGCAGGCCCATCGAGGCCAGCAGGTCTTCCAGCGCGGCGCGCACCGACGGATCGTCGTCGATCACGTAGACGATGGGTGCCGGGTCGGTGATGGGTGCAGCGGGCTTACGCATGGGGGAGTTCCGTGGCGATGGGCAGGTCGAACACAAAGCAGGCGCCGCCACCTGCCGGTCGTTCGGCGCGGATCTGGCCGTCGTTGGCCTCGATCATCGAACGACTCAGGCTCAGACCGAGGCCCAGCCCGTGCGACTTGGTGGTCCAGAACGCATCGAACACACGCTCGGGATGATCGCCGGGCAGGCCGACACCACGGTCGCGCACACTGAGGCTGATCCGCTGTCCGTCGCGTTGGGTCAACAGGGACAGGCGGCGATCGGCAGCCGGCACTGCTTCCATCGCATCCACCGCATTGAGGATCAGGTTGCCGATCACCTGCTGCACCTGCACGCGGTCGGCCTGCACCAGCGGCAGGTCGGCATCGAGCAACAGGGCCACGGCCACGCCGTGCTGGTCCAGCTCGCTGCGCGACAGCGCCAGCATTTCCTCCACCGCCTGGTTCAGGTCAAACGCGCGTCGTTCCGGTGCAGCACCCTGGGTCAGGCCGCGGATGCGGGCGATCACGTCACCGGCGCGGTGCGCGTCGGCCAGGATCCGGGCCACGGTCTGCCGGGCCTTGTCCACGTTCGGTGGGTCCTGTGCCAGCCAGCGCTGGCAGGCTTCGGCGCTGCTGGCGATGGCCGCCAGCGGCTGGTTCACTTCATGTGCGATGGAGGTGGTCAGCTCGCCCACGGTCGACGCGCGCGCCACCCGCAGCAGGCGGCCCTGTGCTTCCTGCACCGCGGCCTTGGCCGCTTCCATCTTCAACGCAAGGTAGGTGGTGATGCCGATCACCAGCATGCCGATCACCGAATTGACCAGGCCGATGCGGTAGGTGCCGAAGCGGGTGAGGAAGAAGCTCAGGGCGGTGAGTGCGATGCAGGCGATGGCCAGGCTGATCAGCCCGCGCGCGGTGAGTACGCGCGATGCCGCGAGGATGACCGCTGCGTAGAAGCAGGCGGCGGCGACCGCGTAATCGGTGACGGTGTCGATCAGGAAGATCGCCGCCATCACGACGATCAGGGCCAGCAGCACCAGATGGCGGCGGGGCGAAAGCGATGGCATCGGGACGTCTCCCTGGCGTGGGGGGAAAGGATAGCAAAGCCGGATTTGGTAGATGCCGACCTTGGTGGGTGCCGACCGTTGGTCGGCACAACCTTGGATAGCCCGCCGCGCTATTCCTCCAGGCTGGCGTTCCAGAACCCCTGCAGCACGCCGGGGGTGGTCGCCAGCGTGGCCAGCACCGCATCCAGTTCACCGGCATCGACCGTGGTGGCATACAGCACCGCTTCTATCTCCACGTCGCGCTCGCCGAACGGGCGCTGGTCCACCGCGCGCACCGGGTAGTGCGCCTGTTCCAGCAGCAGCAACAGCTGGTCCAGTACCTCGGCCTGCTGCTCACGCTGGCAGACCACGTTGATTGCATAGGTCGCCTCGCTGAACGCCTCCGGCAACGGCTGCCGCTGGATGCGGTTCACCACCGGCCGCAGCAGGGTATTGGCGGCCAGCACGAACACCGCCGCCATCACCGCCTCCGGCAGCAGCTTGATACCCGCACAGGCGCCGACCGCCGCCGAGCCCCACAGGGTGGCGGCGGTGTTCAGGCCGGACACCTGCGCACCGTCCTTCATGATTGCTCCCGCGCCGAGGAAGCCAACGCCGGAGATCACATAGGCCACCACATGCAACGGTGACGGCGGGCCGCCATACAGGTCATGGAAGCGCACGGCCAGGTCCACGAACACTGCCGCGCCCACCGCCACCAGTGTATTGGTGCGCAGGCCGGCGGTGCGTTGGCGCAGCTGTCGCTCCAGGCCGATGACGGTGCCAAGCACGAAGGCCACCGAGAGGCTGATCAACGAGCTCAGGGTCGCGCCGGCGTTGAACGCCGGCAGGTTCGGATTGATGTCCATTCTGCTTCTCCCTGGACCAGGCGGCGGGCGCTTACTGCCAGTCGTAGCGACGGATATAGATCTTCTTCAGCACGGTGCTCAGCACCGCGTAGCCGAACAGGATCGCCACCAGGAACGGCCAGTAGCCGGTCGGCAGGGCCTGCAGCTTGAAGTAGCCAGCCAGCGGGCTCATCGGCAGGGCCACGCCAATGGCCATGATCAGGCCGGTCATCACCAGCAGCGGCGGCGCAGCGATGCTCTGCAGGAACGGCACCTTCGGCGTGCGGATCATGTGCACGATGAGCGTCTGGGTCAGCAGGCCCACCACGAACCAGCCGGACTGGAACAGACCCTGGTCGGCCGGTGTGCGCGCATCGAACACGTACCACATCAGCGCGAAGCAGCTCAGGTCGAAGATCGAGCTGATCGGCCCGAAGAACACCATGAAGCGGCCAATGTCTGCCGGGTTCCACTTCAGCGGCTTGCGCACCAGTTCCTCGTCCACGTTGTCGAACGGAATGGCGATCTGCGAGATGTCGTACAGCAGGTTCTGTACCAACAGCTGCAGTGGCAGCATCGGCAGGAACGGCAGGAAGGCCGAGGCCACCAGTACCGAGAACACGTTGCCGAAGTTGGAGCTGGCGGTCATGCGGATGTACTTCAGCATGTTGTTGAACGTGCGCCGGCCCTGGATGACACCTTCCTCCAGCACCATCAGGTTCTTTTCCAGCAGGATGATGTCGGCGGCCTCCTTGGCGATGTCCACCGCGCTGTCCACGCTGATGCCGATGTCGGCCGCGCGCAGCGCCGGTGCATCGTTGATGCCGTCGCCGAGGAAACCGACCACCTTGCCCTGTGCGCGCAGCTCGCGTACCAGGCGCTCCTTGTGTAGTGGTGTCAATCGGGCAAACACACGGTGGTGGTGCAACGCCCGCGACAGCGCGCCGTCATCCATGCGCTCGATCTGCGGACCGGTCAGGATGGTGTCCGCCTCCAGCCCGACCTGGGCACAGACGCGGGCGGTGACCAGCTCGTTGTCGCCGGTGAATACCTTCACCTCTACGCCATGCGCGGCCAGCGCCTGCAGCGCCTGTGCAGCCGATTCCTTCGGCGGGTCCAGGAAGGCCACGTAGCCGACCAGGGTCAGGCCGCACTCGTCAGCCTGCGAATACACGGTCTGGCTGGCAGCAGTTTCCTTCATCGCCACTGCCACCACGCGAAGGCCCTGTTCGTTCAGTTCCTCCGTGGTCTGCCGCACGCGCGCCAGCCGCTGCTCATCCAACGGCTTGTCCTCGCCGTTCTCGCGCACGGTGCTGCATACCGCCAGCATCTCCTCAACCGCACCCTTGCAGATCAGCTCATGGTGGTCCTCACGTTCGGACACCACCACCGACATGCGGCGGCGCTCGAAGTCGAACGGAATCTCATCCACCATGTGGTAGTCCTGCGACAGCCGCAGTGAGCTCTGCAGCTCCACGTGCTCCAGCACCGCACGGTCGAGCAGGTTGATCAGCCCGGTCTGGAAATGGCTGTTGAGGTAGGCAAACTTCAGCACATCCTCCGAATCGTGACCGAACACGTCGGTGTGCCGTTCCAGCGCGATCTTGTCCTGGGTGAGGGTGCCGGTCTTGTCGGTGCACAGCACTTCCATCGCGCCGAAGTTCTGGATCGCGTCCAGGCGCTTGACGATCACCTTGCGCCGCGAAAGCAGCACCGCACCCTTGGCCAGGGTGGAGGTGACGATCATCGGCAGCATTTCCGGGGTCAGGCCCACCGCCACCGACAGCGCGAACAGGAACGCTTCGGTCCAATCGCCCTTGGTCCAGCCGTTGATCAGCAGCACGAACGGCACCATCACCAACGCGAAGCGGATCAGCAGCCAGCTGACACTGTTGACGCCGGCCTGGAACGCGGTGGGCGCACGGTCGGTGGCGGTGCTGCGCTGGGCCAGGGTGCCGAAGTAGGTACGGTTGCCGGTGGCCAGCACCACGGCGGTGGCGGTGCCGGACACCACATTGGTGCCCATGAACAACAGGTTGTGCTGCTCCAGCAGGCCAGCCAGGCCATCGCCCGGGTGCGCGAACTTCTCCACCGGCAGCGACTCTCCGGTCATCGCGGCCTGCGCCACGAAAAGGTCCTTGGCAGTCAGCACGCGGCAATCGGCCGGAATCATGTCGCCGGCCGACAGCACGATGTGGTCACCGGGCACCAGCTCGCGGATCGGAAGGTCCAGCAGCCGCGCCGGACGACGGCTGTGCAGGTGCGCACCGAAGTACTGGTCGGCCACATCGGCGGCCTCGGTGCCCGGATTGCGGCGCAGCACGCGCGCGGTGTTGCCGACCAGCGCCTTCAGCCGCTCGGCGGCACGGTTGGAGCGGCCTTCCTGCACGAAGCGGATCAGCGTGGACAGCAGCACCATGGCGCCGATCACGATCGTAGCCTTGATGTCCTCGGTCAGCCAGGACACCGCCGCCAGTACGGTCAGCAGCAGGTTGAACGGGCTGCGGTAGCACTGCCACAGGTGCCGCCACCACGGCAGCGGCTTTTCGTGATCCACCTCGTTGGGGCCAAGCGTGGCCAGCCGCTCCTCGGCCTCATGCGGGCTGAGGCCATCGGCATGCGACTCCAGCGTGGCCAGCAGCTGGGCTTCATCCTGCTGGGCAAGGGTGACCAGGCCGGTGGTGAGCGCGAACGGGGCGGCCTCGGCGCTGCCTGGGCCGAAGCCGGCTTCGGGCATGGCGCGACGGCCGAACAGGTTGCCTGCGCGACGGCTGCGCAGGAAGGCATTGAACCAGGCGTTGAGCAGGCTCATGGGAACTCCTTGAATGTCAGAGCCGGCCGCGGCCGGAACACGAACGGAACGGATGCAACGGTTCAGGCGTGGCGCATCGCCAGCACCGCCGGCGACCACGGCTGCATGTGCAGGCGCTGGCTGCCGCCGATGCACAGCGGCTTCATCGCATCGCGAAGGGGGTAGGGCAGATGGCGCAGCACGTTGATGCGTTCGCTGATCGGCAGCAGCGACAGTGCGTCGGCGACCACGCGCGGCGAACCGAGCGACAGCGAACGGGCGAAAACCACGGGGCCGTGCTGCAGCAGGTGGCTGCGCAGGGCGGCAACATCGCGCTCGCCGATCAGGCGGCGCAGGGTGATGTAGAGGATCTTGTAGGACATGGGGGTGATCTCCAGGCAGGCGGCGCCTGGCGATCCCCCGTCACTCAGGCAGGCAGGGACCGGCGGGCAGGCGCCAGGAACAGGCAACAGGCGGGCATACGGGGCGCGGTGCGCCCGGCAGGGTCGGGGTCCATCTGCGTCTCCATGAGGGGAGGGAGCCAGCCAGGGTTGCCCTGGCCAGTGGCGCTATTGTCCGCCCCTGAATGGGGCAGTCCTAGAGGCTCGTGGGTTAGCCCGGCTATACCTTGGTATAGCCGGGCACGCATCGCGCCGATCAAGGGCGCATCACGGGATCAATGCGCGGTGCTGGTCTGCTTGCACACGTCATATTCGCCGCGGGTCAGCTTCTGGTCGCGGTCGGTATCGCAGGCGTGCAGACGCTCGGCCCAGTCGGGTGCGACGGCATCCACTTCGGCCAGGGTGACGATGCCGTCCTTGTCCTTGTCCAGCGATTCATAGGCTGGAATCAGCTTCACTTCGGTCAGGTCCTCGGCGGCGGTGGTCTTGCTGGCTTCCTGGGTCTTGGAACACGCACCGAGAAGCAGGCCCGCGCAAAGTGCGAGAGCGACGGGGAGATAGCGAACACCGGTCATGGCAGGCTCCAGAAGTAGGGAGGTAGGCCAGGGTTGTCCGTGGCCACGGCCGGATCATCGGCGCCTGCCTGTAAGCGAGCTGCGAAGAATCCGCCTGCCTGGTCGGTGGCGGTGAGCCGCCATTCACCGGGCTGCCGTGATCGACGGCGCGGAGACGGCTGGGTAGAGTCGACTATCGCGCGCAGCGCGGGGTTTTCGGCTTCCCGCCGAGAGCAGTCGACTGACAGTCGACTCTTCCTACAAGCCCCGGGATGCCGGCCAGCGGCCGGCACTACCCCTTGTCTTCAGAAACGGTCGGCGAACGCATCCGTGGCGCGCACCAGCGCATCCACCGTCGCAGGCTCGTTCGCGCTGTGGCCGGAGGTCACCATCTCCAGCGTGGCCTCCGGCCAGGCCTTGGCCAGGTCCCAGGCGCTGCGCGGCGGGCAGATGATGTCGTACCGGCCCTGCACGATCACGCCGGGGAGATGGCGGATGCGATCGATGTCGCGCAGCAGCTGGTCCGGTTCCAGGAAGATGCCGTTGCGGAAGTAGTGCGCTTCGATGCGGGCCTTGGCCAGCGTATCCAGCGGGTCATCCGTGGACACGGCATCCACGTCGTGCTGCAGGGTGGCGGCGTTGTCTTCCCAGCCCAGCCAGGCCTGCGCGGCTTCGATGCGGGTCGCTTCATCCGGGCTGTCCAGGCGTGCCCAGTAGGCCGCGAGCATGTCACCGCGCTCGACCTCCGGGATATAGGCCTCGTAGCGGTCCCAGCGTTCCGGGAAGATCCAGCGTGCACCGCCGTTGGCCTCGGCGAACCAGCGGTTCTCCATCTCGCGGCCAAGGAACACGCCACGCACGATCAGTCCGGTGGCACGCTCTGGATGCGCCTGCGCGTAGGCCAATGACAGGGTCGAACCCCAGGAGCCGCCATAGACCAGCCAGCGTTCGATACCCAGGTGCTCGCGCACCTTCTCGATGTCGGCCACCAGATCCTGCGTGGTGTTGTCGCGCAGCTCGCCGAACGGCGTGGAGCGGCCGCTGCCCCGCTGGTCGATCAAGACGATGCGGTAGCGCGCCGGGTCGAAAAAGCGCCGATGGGTCGGCGAGATGCCGGCGCCCGGGCCACCGTGCAGATACACCACCGGGATGCCCTCTGACGTGCCGCACTCTTCGATATGCAGGGTGTGCAGATCGCTCACCGGCAGGGTGAACTCGCGGTAGGGCTCGATGGCGGGGTACAGGGTACGCATGGGGATGCTCACAAACAGGGGCGGCCAGCATAGCGCCGCAGCTCGGTGCCTGCAGTGGCACATGCTTTCGCGGTGCTGGAAATGGGCTGGCCGATGCGCATAAGCTTCCGCGATGCAAGCGACCACGACAGGGATGTCCACGCCCGACCCCAGCCTCAGCAGCGGCGCACGCGAGCTGCTGAAATGGATCGCACTGCTGACCATGACCGGCGACCACGTGGCAAAAGTGGTCTACGGCGGCTACCTGCCGGTCATAAGCGAACTGGGGCGCATCGCGTTCCCGCTGTTTGCACTGGTAATGGCCTGCAACCTCGCCCAGCCGGGTGCAGACCTGCGCAAGTCGATCCGTCGCCTGGCTGTATGGGGCGTGGTCGCGCAACCGCTGCATGCTCTGGCCTTCGGCTACTGGCTGCCGCTCAACATCCTGCTCACCTTCGCGGTGGCCGCGGTGGCCGTGCATGCACTGGCCAACAATCGCCCACTACAGTTGTTGCTGGCCGCTGGCGTGTTGCCGATGCTGGTGGACTACCAGTGGGCCGGCGTTGGTTCTGTGCTGCTGGGCTGGATCGCATTCCGGTATCGCGCGTGGTGGCTGCTGCTGGTCGGTCTCGGGGCGGTGTGCTGGGCCAACCACAACGGCTGGGCGTTGCTGGCCGTTCCTGTGTTGCTGTTGGCGGCGCGGGTGCCGTGGCAACTGCCGCGCTGGCGCTGGGCGTTTTATGGATACTACGTGGGGCATCTGGCGGTGCTGGCGTTGATTGCTCATCTGCTTGCGTAATGTCGGAACTGGCATGTGGCATGTCCCTGAATGCCGGATGCGGTCAAGGAATGCGCGATGCCGATGCGGGTGAAGCATGCCGTCATCGGCGTGGTGCAAGTTGTTGAATCTTCGGCTCGATTGTCGATATGCGACAATGCTGCCACTGCGTGAACGTTGCTGTCTTTGCACTTGGGTTGTTGGCGCCTGCCACCCCGTTGTGCTCATGATGGGGTGCCATCGAAAAAGGATGGCCGGGGCCTGGAAACCCCGTTGGTCGCGTGTAGTTTGCGCTCGCCAGCCGGCGTCGCCTTGTGCGGCGTCGGCCGGCATTCCGTTCGAGCTTTATGGCGGGCGGTGCGTGGAGGTGGGTGAAAACCCACCTGCCGGTTAGTGCTTACGCGACCGCCGGATTTCCAGCCACGTACCGTCCGCCGCCTTTGTTAAGGGCGGTGGTCCTGCATGCCTTGCACGGAGACCTGCCATGAATGCATCGGAGTTCCCCCATCAGCGCGCCCCGGCCAATGCCGATGAGGGGCACGACATCCCGCCCGATCCCAACAGCCTGACGACCCTGCTGCATCGCATCGGGTTGGGCGCGGCTGCTGACGGTCAGTCTTGGCCCGAGCGCCATCAACTGCCGGGCCGATGCATGGCGTTGGCCGATGCTGATGGTGCACTGGCCGGGCTGCGTATCGTGCAGGAGATCCTGCTGGCCGCCGAACGCGCCCGGCAGAATGGCGGCCCGGAGCACTACGTGGGCGACCGGGTGATGGAAGGGTTGAAACTGGCTGCGTTGGCGTTGACCAGCCATGCCATCTATCGCCTGCATCCGGAATGAGATGGAGGGTCGAGGTTCAGTAGATCCACGCCATGCGTGGATGCTGTTGGCGGATTGCCCGGCATTCTGTAGAGCCGAGCCCACGCTCGGCTCATCGAAGGAGACGGAGCCGAGCATGGCTCGGCTCTACAGCAGATCCACGCAGTAGCCCCACGCCACGCGTGGATGCCTTTCAGAAATCCATCGTGGCCGACAGCAACACCGTCCTCGGTGCGCCCAGCGCCAGGCTGGAAAGCAACGGCATGCCCCAGTACGCCTTGTTGGTCACGTTGTTCACGCTGGCCCGCAGCGCAAGCGGTCGACCCGCCACGGTGGTGCTGTAGCGCGCCCCCACATCGAACAACGTGCGCCCCGGCACAGACAGGCTGTTGTCGGCACTGATGTACTGCGTCGACATCGCAGTGGCATTGCCGGTCAGGGTCAAACCCTCCAGCGCAGGCACATCCCATTCCACGCCCAGCTTCGCCTGCCGCTGCGCAACCGCTGTGGCGATGCGGCCTTCATTCACGCCGCCGGCCGTGCGGGTCAGCTTCGGCTGCACGTAGGCCACGCCGCCCAGCAGGCGCACGCCATCCAGCGGTGAGCCGAAGAAGCCCCATTCCACGCCGCGGTTCCGTTGTTCGCCGCCGAACGAGAAGATATTCGTGACCGGGTCGGTGTAGCTGCTTGGACGCTTGATTTCGTACACGCTGAAGGTGTGCGCGAAGCTGCCCAGGTCCAATTTCAGCCCCAGCTCCTTCTGCTTGGTGCGGAACGGTGCGAACACATCGCCGGCGTTGGCGGCGGTCATCGGCGCGGTGGCGCCCTGGCTGAGGCCTTCGATGTAGTTGGCGTAGAGCGAAAGCTTATCAGTGGCCTTCACCAGCAGGGCGGCGGCCGGGGTGGTGGCGCTCTCGTCATAGCGCGAGGTGCGCGCACCGCTGGCCACGTTGAAGGTCTCGCTGATCACCTGCTGGCGGCGTACGCCCAGTGTCAGTTGCACGCGGTCATCGGCAAAGGACAACGTGTCGGCGAAGCCGATGCTGTCCAGCCGCAGTTCGGTGTGCGAGATATGCGGCGCGATGAACGGCGCAGCCGGGCCCCACACCGGGTTGTAGAGGTTGGTGGTCCAGTCCCAGCCCGGCACGCTGCGGCGGCCGTAGTCGTTCTGGGTGTGCTGGTAGTGGGTCACGTTGGCGGCCCACTGATGGCTCACGCTGCCGGTACGGAAGCTGCCGCGCAGGCCGGCATCACCGGACTGCTTCTTGATGTCGAAGGCGAGCTGGCCGATCACCGTGCTGAAGTCGCCGGCTGGATTGAGGATCTGCGCGCTGATCGAACCGTTGTAGCGGTAGTCGGTCTTGCTGGTGCCATAGGCCAGGTAGGCCATCAGGTGTTCGTTGATGTCCAGCTCGCCGCGCAGCATCGCGCCCTTGTCCTGGCTGTCCACGTAGGCCCAGTCCGGGTTGATCAGGGTGTCGCCACGCGGCGGTCGCGGAATCGCCACGCCCGGTGCCAGGCCGACACCACGGGCCGGGCCATCGACGCGGTCGTCGGCGCTGTACAGATCGGCGGAGAGGCGGGCGCGCTCGCCGCGCCAATCCAGCGCCAGCGAGCCCAGCTGCACCTTCTTGCTCTGCTTGCCGACAGCACCGTCGCCATCACGGTAGGCGCCGTTGAAGCGGATGCCGAACTGCTTGTCGGCGCCCAGCCGGCGGCCCACGTCCACATGGGTGCCGAACTGCGCATCGGAGGCGAAGTTGGCGCTGACCCGCAGCAACGGCTGCTCGCCGGCACGCTTGGGCACCAGGTTGACGCTGCCACCGACCGAGCCGCCCGGCGGCATGCCGTTGAGCAGGGCGGACGGGCCCTTCAAGACCTCGATGCGCTCGAACATTTCCGGCGAGGTGCGGTAGTACGGCGCCATGCCGCTGAGGCCGTTGAAGGTGGTATCGCTGGTGCTGGAGGCGAAGCCGCGGATGGCGTAGTTCTCGCTCCAGGATCCGGTGACGCCGTTGCTGAACACCGTCGGGTCGGTGGCGGCGATGACGTCAGTGAGGTCCTTGGCCTGGCGGTCGCGGATGAAGGCTTCGGTGTAGCTGACCGTACTGAACGGCGTGTCCATGAAGTCCTTGTCGCCGAGCAGGCCGACCCGGCCGCCGGAGGCCACCTGTCCGCCGGCATAGTCGCCGGTCACCCGGCGCTGTTCCTGCACCTGCACCGAGGGCAGAGTGGACGGCGCGGATTCGGCCAGCGCGGCAAACGAGGCCAGCAGCCCCATTGCCAGGACTGACACCCGGAAGCGCCGGGCCATCGGCGGATGCATCTGCCCGCGGCTCGCGGCGGCCGCTGCGGGCTGCAGGGGAGAGGAAAGGTGGTACACGGTCATGCCAGGTTCCTGTGAATCGCAGGTGCGAACGCGCCTGGCGCGCTGCCGACGGCAAGCACGGGGGAGGGCGCGGCGCAGGGTTGTCGGCTGGGTGGGGACCTGGCGGGAAATGAGCCATGGGCTCGATCGCGGACGGCGGCGGGGTTGCGAACCACACGCATTCCAAATTAGTTGATTAAATTAAACTAAATCATATGAAGCGGACAAGAGGGTCCCTTTGCTGGCACCCTCGCTACGGTATGAACATGCACCCTGAAACCCCGGCGTCGGCCCGTGGCCGTCCGCCCACCATCACCCCCGATCGTCTGGCCGACATCGGCATCAAGCTGGGCCTGCCGAACCTGACCATGGCCAACGTGGCCGCCGAACTGGCGGTGACCCAGGCCGCGCTCTACAAGCGCGTGGCCAACCTGGAGGCCTTGAAGCGGCTGGTGGCCGATACGGTGTTCCAGCGCTGGCAGATTCCGCGTGCGTCTGCCGATGCGCCGGGTGGGCTGCAGGCCTACCTGCTGGGGTTCGTGGAATCACTGTGCGAGGTAGTGAAAGTACACCCGGGGTTGCCGCCTTACCTGCTGCGCCGTTCGGTGGCGACCACGCCGATGCTGGAGAAGATCGCCTCGCACCAGGCCCATGTGGCCGAGGTATTCGGCCTGCCGCTGGACAAGGCACGCTGGCTGCTGGCCACGATCGCGTTCTACTGCATTGCCGGTGCCGACACGGTCTATGGCATTGCAGACGACGAAGAGGGCCAGGTGATCACCGAGTTCAAGCAGGGCATGCGTGCGCTGGTAATCGGTTCGCTGGAGGTGTTGGAACTTCGGTAGCTCCACGCCATGCGTGGATGCCGTTGCACGGTTCGGCACGGCCCCATCCACGCATGGCGTGGATCTACAATGCGGCCATGCCTGCCACGCCCACCCTCGATGATCTGCGCCGCCATGCGGTGGCGCGCACGCTGTTCAAGCCCACCACGCTGCTGACCGCG
Organism: Stenotrophomonas mexicanensis; assembly: GCF_032911605.1. Lineage (NCBI taxonomy): Bacteria > Pseudomonadati > Pseudomonadota > Gammaproteobacteria > Lysobacterales > Lysobacteraceae > Stenotrophomonas > Stenotrophomonas mexicanensis. The sequence continues at coordinate 267,019 of NZ_JAWJTG010000001.1, read as the reverse complement.
ATCCGTCGCCTGGGCTTCGTGCAGGCTGACCCGATCCGGGCGCCGGCACGCGCACAGGACCTGACCCTGCGCCATCGGGTGAAGGACTACCGTGCCGGTGATCTGGAGCGGCGTTATGCGCGCCTGCCTGTGGAGGAAGATTGCCTGGTGAACTACGGCTTCCTGCCGCGCGAATATCTGGCACTGATGCACCCGCGCGTGTCCAAGCGCGCATGGGATGCCGAAACGCAGCGCCGCGCGGCGGACGTGTTGGCCTTCGTGCGCGAGCGCGGCAGCGTGCATCCGCGCGAGGTTGATCAGGCGTTCGCGCATGGGCGGGTGACCAACTACTGGGGCGGCACCAGCAATGCTAGCACGCACCTGCTGGATGGCATGCATTACCGTGGCCTGCTGCGCGTGCAGCGGCGCGACAGCGGCACCCGCATCTACGCCGTGGCCAACCACACGGAAGCCGATGCCAGCGAGCAGGCACAGATTGAACGCGCCGCGGCCCTGATTGATCTGGTGGTGCGCAAGTACGCGCCACTGCCGTCGGCCAGCCTGACCTATCTGGTGCGCCTACTGGGCTATGGCGCACCGCATCTGGCCGAGCAGACCCGGCAGGCGTTGATGCTGGCCAAGCACCAGCTGGCCAGTTGCACGCTGGACGGCACCACCTGGTACTGGCCGGCGGACGAGAACCCGCGCTCGCGCCGGCATGCGCCGGACGAACAGGTGCGCCTGCTGGCGCCGTTCGACCCGGTGGTGTGGGACCGCCGCCGCTTCGAGCTGCTGTGGGGCTGGGTCTACAAGTTCGAGGCCTACACGCCTGCGCCGAAGCGCCAGTACGGCTACTACGCACTGCCGGTGCTGTGGCACGACCAGGTAGTGGGCTGGGCCAATCTCAGCGTACGCGACGGTGAGCTGGTGTCCAGCGTGGGTTATGCCGGCAAGTCACTGGCCCGCGACAAGGTGTTTCGTGGTGCGCTTGAAGACGAACTGCAGCGCATGGCCTCTTTTCTGTAGCGCCCAGCGGCGCATGGGTGCCTGTAGGTCCAGGTAGTCGCCAACCTTGGTTGGCGCTGGCTTCCATCGGCGCCCACCAAGGTGGGCATCTACCAGAGCAACGCTCCTAAGGCCCGGTAGTCGCCAACCTTGGTTGGCGCCGCTTTCACCAGTGCCCACCAAGGTGGGCATCTACCGATTCCACCGCCCATGCGCCACCATCGCCAACACCACCACGCCCGCGGCAACGCTGGTGTGACCGGACAGCGCGGCCAGACCGAAACCCACGCCCAACCCGCGCATGGCAAACACGGTACTGAACACCAGCAGTGCCCAGCCAATCGCGCGCAGCTGCTGGGTTGCCTGCGCGCTCAGCACACGACGCAATACGTCCCCCTGATGACGCTCCATCGCCAGTGCCAGGCAGGCGAACGCGGCCAGCGACAACGCAAATAGAATGACGTGGATCATGCGCTGGCCTCGGAAACCGCATTGCGTGACGCGGCAGACGGCCGGGCGCGTTTCACCTTCGGAGCATGTTGCCAGGTGCGCCAGGCCAGAAGTATGTGCAGGGCGGCCAATGCCAGCAGGGTCAGGTCGGTCCCTGCGAACGCCCAATCGCCCGAGGCCAGCGTGCGCCACAGCGGATGCGGCGTGGTCACCGCGGTCAGCACCGGCAGCAGCGCCAGCAGCAACGCCGCCAGCAGGAACTGTTCGATCCATGCGCGCTTGGGTGTACGCAGCGTTGCATGCACGAACATGCCCGCCCAGACCAGGAAGAACACATGCACCTCCCACGCCGCGCGCGCGTCCATGGCAACGGGCAGCAGGCGGTTCGCCCACAGGTAGGCGGTCATCGCCACCGACAGGCCGGCGACCGTGGCAATGTTGAGTCGCTCGACAAGACGGAAGCCGAAGTACGGTCGTTGCGGATCGGGCAGCTGCGCGCGGCGCTTCACCGTCCACAGCACCAATCCGGTGCCGACCATGGCGGTACCGGCCAGGCTGACAATGAAGTACAGCCAGCGCAGGGCGGCATCGGCGAAGCGCCCCAGGTGCAGGCCGTACAGCACGCCCTGGGTATCGGCGGCGACGCCCGAGTGCTCCTTGACCTGCAGTAGCTGTCCGCTGCTGCCATCGAACAGCAGGTAGTTCGGCGTGGTGGAAACACGGCTGGACTGCGCACGTACCACGGCCACGCGCGCGTTCTGGTCGCCGGGGTTCTGCACCTGCACGCTGCCCACCGATTCGGTTCCCCAGCGCTGCTCGGCCTGTTGCACCAGCGCACCAATGTCGGTGAGCGGGGCAGCGTGGCCCGCGGCCTTCTGCGGCGGCAGGAACAGGCGCATCTCGCTGACCACCTCGGCCTGCTGGCGCTTGTCAGGCAGCTTGGCCAGGCCCCACGGCATGTACAGCACCGCCAGCATCACCAGCCCGCTCCAGGTGATCATGAAATGGAACGGCAGGCCGAGTACCGAGAGTGCCGCGTGACCATCCAGCCACGAGCGCTGGCCCTTGCCCCAACGGAAGGTGAAGAAGTCGGCGAAGATCTTCTTGTGGGTGATCACGCCGCTGACGATGGCCACCAGCATGAACATCGCGCACAGGCCGACGATCCAGCGACCCCACATGGCCGGCATGTAATGCAGGTTGAAATGGAAGGCATAGAAGAAGTCGCCGCCGCCGGTGTCACGTGCCTGCAGCGGCGCGCCGGTGCTGGCATCGAACAGGCCCGAGTCGAAACCATGCCGGCCACGCCCACCCGGGCTGGCCCACATCGCCGACACCCACGGCATGCGCGTGCTCGGCAGGCTGAGGTTGATCTGGCTGGCCGCAGGCGTGTCGGCCATGATCGTGGCGACGGTGCGCTGCGTGACGATAGCGGCATCCGGCAACGTGGACGGTGTGGCGATTTCCGGGCGGGTATAGCGCGAGAGCTCGTCGCGGAAGTAGCTGGCGGTGCCGGTGAGGAACATCGCGTACAGGATCCAGCCGGCCAGCAGCCCGACCCAGATGTGCAGGTCGGACATGGTCTGGCGGATGCCGCGTGGCTTCGGGCTGCGCTCGACCTTGCTCATGCACCGCCTCCGTTGCCGACCATCTGTGCAACCAGCCACAGCGGAAGCGCGGCGACGATCAGGCCCATCCACGCGCGCCACGCCGAGCGCACCGCGAACACCCAGACTACGGCGCCCGCATATAGAAGGAAGCTGGCCAGCATGCCGGTGAACACGGCCTGGCGGCCATCGATGGGCAGCGCCAGTGCGGCGATGCTGCACAGCGCGGCCAGCACATAGCCGCCGAACAGCGCGGCGAGGATGCGTGAGACCAGGGGCAGCCAGGCCAGCACGGCGGTGGTACGGGAAACGCTCACATCAGTTCTCCGGGGCGCCACGCGCGATGGCGTGGCGCCCTTGAAACGAGGATCAGAAATCGACGGTGGCCGACAGTAGGGCGGTGCGTGGCGTACCCAGCCCCGAGCCGAGGCTGCCCGCCCAGTACGCTTTGTTGGTCACGTTCTGCACGGTGGCGCGCAGCACCAGCGGATGGCCGGCCGCTTGCGTCGCATAGCGGGCACCGAGATCGAACACGGTGCGGCCCGCCACCCACTGGCTGTTGTCAGCATTGATGTAGCCCTTGGAAAGGCTGACCGCGTTGCCGGTGAGAGTGAGTCCGGTCACGGTCGGGACGTCCCATTCGACGCCCAGCTTGCCCTGCCATTGCGGTGTGGCCGTCGCCAGCCGGCCCTCGTTGATGCCGCCCTGGGTACGGGTCAGCTTCGGCTGCAGCCAGCCGATGCCACCCAGCACGCGCAGCTGTTCGGTGGCCTGGCCGAACACGGTCCATTCCACGCCACGGTTGCGCTGCTGGCCGCCGAACGAGAACACGTTGGTGGCCGGGTCGGTGTAGGAGCCGGGCTTCTCGATCTCGTACACGCTCAGCGCACTGGCCAGGCGACCGAAGTCGAACTTGGCACCGGCCTCGCGCTGGCGGGTCTTGTAGGGCGGGAACACGTCGCCAGCATTGGCGGCGGTTGCCGGGGCGGTGCTGCCCTGGCTCAGGCCTTCGATGTAATTGGCATACAGTGACAGGCGGTCGCTGGCCTTGAACAGCAGTGCACCGGCCGGGGTGTTGGCGCTGGCGTCGTAGCGTGCGGTGCGCTTGCCTGTGCCGCCATCGAATGTATCGCTGAGCACGGTCTGGTGACGGATGCCCAGGGTCAGCTGCACACGATCATCGATGAAGGACAGCGTATCGGCGATGCCGAAGCTGGTGGTGCGCACTTCCGCGGTCTTCGGCAGCGACGCATCACTGAAGCTGCGGTCGATGGCAGGGCCCCACTGCGGGTTGTAGATATTGGTTACCCAATCGCGGGCCAGCAGGTTGCGCTTGAAGCCGAACTTCTGGTCGTGCTGGTACCAGGCCGCACTGATCGCCAGCGCATGATCGACCGCGCCGGTGCGGAAACGCGCTGACAAGCCGGCTTCGGCGGTGTCCTTGCTGTAGATGAAGCGCTGGTGGGCGAAGTTGTTGCGGAAGTCGCCGGCGGTGTTGGTGATCAGCGTGGTGGCACTGGCGATGGAGTCGAAATCGGTATGGCCGTGGCCGTAGCTGGCATGCGCCTGCAGGTGGTCATTGATGTCGAACGACCAGCGCAGTGCGGCGGCCTGGTCCTTGACGGTGCTGAAGGTCCAATCCGGTGCAAACAGGGTGCTGGCTTTCGGAGGGCGGGGCACGGCCAGGCCGGGCGCCAGCGAGACGCCACGGTTGAGGCCATCCACATGGTCGCGGCTGCTGAACAGGTCCAGCGACACCTGCGAGCGCTCACCACTCCAGTCCAGGCCGAGCGATGCGAGCTGCGTCTTGTGCTGCTGGTGGTCGGTGGCGGTGTCGCCGTCGCGGTGCACGGCATTGAGGCGTACACCGAACTGCTTGTCCGCGCCGAAGCGGCGGCCGACATCCAGGTGACCGCCCCACTGCGCGTCGCTGCCGTAGCTGGCGGTGAAGCGGGTCAGCGGCGTGTCGCCTGCACGCTTGGGTACCACGTTCACCGCACCGCCCACCGAGCCGCCCGGCGGCATGCCGTTGAGCAGCGCGGACGGACCCTTCAGCACCTCGATGTTCTCGGCCAGTTCGGGAGTGACGCGGTAGTAGGGGATCAGCCCGTACAGGCCACCAAAGCCGATATCCGACGAGGCGACACCGAAACCGCGGATGTTGAAGTAGTCGGTGATGCCACCGCTGGAGCCACTGTTGTAGACGCTGGGGTCGGTCAGTGCGATGACCCGCACCAGGTCCGGCGCCTGGATGTTGTCGATGAATTCGGCGGTGTAGCGGGTGGTGTTGAACGGTGTGTCCATGAAATCGAGGTCGCCGAGCAGGCCGACACGGCTGCCGCGCGTCACCTGACCACCGGCGTAGGCATCGGTAGGCGCGGTCTTGTCGGCGCGTACGTTCACCGTGGGCAGCTGGCGGGCGCCATCGGGCGCGTCGTTGGCGTGGGCGGCAGTGGCGATCAGCAGGGTGGGCAGCAACGCCGCACGGGCGGCCAGAGACAGCGCCGAGCGGCGTGGGAGGGGCAGGGTTCGCAGGGGGAGGGACATGGCGGTTCTCGTGCGGTGGGTCGTGCGATCGGCCAGCACGGCGCCGTCTGTGACCTGCAGGGGCAGGACGACGCGGGCTGTGGAATGGCTGGCAGAGGGCACGGCACTGCCGGTGTGGCAGTGCTGCACGCGAGGTGCGTGGGCGATCTGTGGCTGGGTGGAACGAAGCGCGGGGCGCGGATACTGCGGGGTGGATCAGATATCGTCGGCGAGGTCGTCGAGGTCCTGCAGGCCACCGCCGCGTGCCAGCACGCGCTCGTAGTTGCGGCGGCGACGCTGGTCGGTCTCGGTGGTGGTCTCGCCACGTTTCCAGTAGCCGGCCACGGCAACGTCGCTGCGTGGCAGGCCGACCGTTTCGATGAAGTGGCGGCGCAGGGCACGCATTTCCTCGCGCTCGCCGGCCGCCCAGACCGTGCTGCCGGGTTCCGGCCGCAGTTGGCGCGCCTGCTGCAGCAACGGCGCGTCACCGGTGGCGAGGTGGAGCACGCGGACACCTTCAATGGCGGGTAATTCGTCTACCGGGAATGCATCATCCGAGGCGATCCAGGCCTCTGCGCGCAGGTCGGCCGGCCACTGCTGCAGCAATGCAAACAGGGCAGGGATGGCGCTTGGGTCGGCGAACAGGAGGGCGCAGGTGCCCTCGCGCTGCGGTACCTGCAGATGGGGGCGCGGTCCGGTCAGATCGAAGGCATCACCGGGGCGCAGCGCACGTACCCAGGCCAGCATCGGCCCCGGCGCCTCGTGCAGCACTACGTCCAGGGTGAACTGGCGGGTGTTGGGATCGAGGCTGCGCACGGTGTAGATCCGTGACACATCGCCGAACGTGGCGCCGAGCTGGATGCGCACGGCGGTGTTGGCACGCTGCCAGGGCGCGAGTTCTGCATGTTCCGGCAGCTGGACCACGAGGCGCAGCAGGCTGGCGCACGGCTGTGCAACCGCGACCACCTGGACCTGCAGCGCCTGCAGGCCGCGATCATGGTCGGCGCCGCGCAGCGGCCCGGCCGGGGTGATTGAAGTGGGGGACGCGGACATCGACAACGATCCTGGACACTGCAAATGCGAATTAGTTACATAATAGTAAACTAAATTGATCGTGCCGCAACCGGGGCCTGTCCACGGACCGCAGCGACGCGTTGACCACGGCGTCGCTGCGGACCACCATGACGGCCCTTGCCCGCGCACCGCGCAGGAACCGTTACCGCATGGCTGCACCGAAAAAGACCGCTGCCCGTGGGCGACCGCCCACCATCACCCGCGAGCGCATCGCCGACGCCGGCATTGCCATGACGCTGCCGGGGCTGAGCTTCGTGGGCGTGGCGGCGGCGCTGGGGGTCAGCCACATCGCGCTGTACAAGCATGTGGCGAATCTGGCGGCACTGCGCGAGCTGGTGGCCGAGGCGATCTTCGAGCGTTGGCAGGCACCGGCACTGGATACCGACGCCGATGTTTCCATCGAAGCGGACCTGCGCGCATTCCAGCGTTCATTGCGGGCGCTGGTGGATGCCAATCCGGGCCTGGCGCCCTTCCTGGTCAGCCACGGCGCGAAGACGCCGGAGATGCTGGCCCGCATCCAGCGCCACCATGCCGAGTTCAGTCGCGTGCACGATCTGCCGCTGGAGCAGGCAGCGTGGCTGCTGTCGACCGTGGCGTATCACGCCGTGGCGTTGGCCGACACCGTGTATTCGCGGCATGCGGTGGTAGATACCACGCGACGCCCGTTGGATCGGAAGGCACAGGAGGCCGAGTTCGACCGCAGCATGGAGGCGTTGATCTTCGGTGCATTGGCGATGTGCGGGCGCATGGCAGGCGCGAGATAACCGCCAATCCTGGTTGGCACCGTTGCCCCGGTAGTCGCCAACCTTGGTTGGCGCCGCGATGTATCGGTGCCCACCAAGGCGGGCATCTACCGGTCAAGCGGCATCCTTGTGCTCCGCGTCTTCCATGCCCGGGCTGACGCGGCGGCCGATGTCCTTCCACGAGGTAACCGCCAATCCTGGTTGGCGCCGTTGCCCCGGTAGTCGCCAACCTTGGTTGGCGCCGCGATACATCGTTGCCCACCAAGGTGGGCATCTACCGGTCAAGCGGCGTCCTTGCGCTCCGCGTCTTCCATGCCCGGGCTGACGCGGCGGCCGATGTCCTTCAACCGCGCCAGCTGATCCACCATCGATGGTGCATCATCCAGGCTGCCGACGAACGTCCACAGATAGGTCATCACCGCATACACATGACCCGGGGTAACCCCGTCGGTGGTGGCGAGACGGCCGATGGTCAGCGCGAACAACACCGCCGCCGCCGCACCCACCACCACGAAGGCCCCAGCTTCTCGGTCCGAGAGCAGGATGCGCAGCCGCGACAGCGTGGTGTAGTGGCGACGCAGCACCGAGGGACTGACCCGGTCGACCAGGCGGATCTCATGTTCCAGCCGGTTGTTCAGGCGCCCATGCAGCTGCTCGTTGCGGCGTGCGAACGACGGCATCAACAACACTGCGCCGAGCAGGGCGATCAGGCTCGCGGCGCCCACCAGCGGTTCGATCACCAGCAGCATCACCGCCGCACCAAACATTGATACGAGCGCGGTGGCGATGATCGGCACGTGCTTTTCGAAGAAATCGACGAACTCACGGGCCAGCACAACGCGCGCGGCCGAGGTGGAGGTGGCGTGGCCCAGCCTGCGCTGCGCCTGCACCACGTTCACCGCCAGGTCGGCATAGATGCGGGTGAAGGTACGGGTATCGACCGCACGGCGGGCAGCACCGACCAGCCAGAACAGCAGTACCACGCCGGCGTAGGAGATGGCGTGGCCGATGTTGCCGCGGATGATCGCATCCACCGCGAAGCCGGCAAACAGCGGATACGCCAGCAGCAGCGCATTTTCCAGCGCCACCAGCGAAAAGGTGCCGGTGAGCTGCCACGGATAGGTTCGCAGGATGGCCTTGAGAGTGGCGGCCGCGTTCTGCTGGCCGATGCTGCCGGCGGCGGCCGCCGGATCGTGTGGGGGTTTCATGGGGATGCGTGGGTGGGTCGGAGTCAGGGCAGGGGACGGATGCCTGCCATCTCCCGGATCGCGCCCAGTATCTGCAGCCCTTTGGAGAAGGCATGGAGGGACGATGGAGATTGCGTGGAGAAACCGGCGCCGTTCAGCGATGCGAATGTCCACCAAGGTGCGCCGCTACCAGGACAGTGTCTACCGCCTCAACGGCGGGCATGCACCGGCCAGCGGATTTCGAAGGCACTGCCACCACGTTCGGTGGCCCGGCATAGCGCTGTTCCGTGATGGGCCACGGCAATCGCACGCACCACCGCCAGGCCAAGCCCGGAGCCACCACTCTGCCGCGAACGCGAGACATCCGTGCGCTGGAAGGCTTCGAAGATGCTGTCGCGAAGGTCGTCCGGCACGCCGGGGCCGCCATCTTCCACCGTGACGGTGCAATGGCCTTCGGCCAGCGTCACGTACACCCGCAGCGGGCAGGGAATGGCATGGCGACGCGCGTTCTCCAGCAGCGCCAGCACCGCCTGGCGGATGCGTGCCGGATCGCAGTCCGCCAGCGACGGCCGTGCGTCCAGCGTTACCGAGAACCCGCTTTCGTTCAGTGCCTCGGACATGGCTTCCACCACTGCGGCCACCTGCACGCTGACATCGCTGCGCTGCAGGCGCAGATCCAGGTGGCCACTCTCGGCCAGGCTGACCACGCGCAGGTCCTCGATGATGCGGGTCAGGCCTTCCAGCTGGGTGAGCATGCTGTTGAACTGCTCCGGGCCCGGCTCGAACACGCCTTCGGCGATACCCTGCAGGCGGCCGCGCAGGATGGTCATCGGCGTGCGCAGTTCATGCGCGATCGCCGCGTTCCAGAACACCCGGTTCTCGGACATCCGACTCAGCCGTTCTGCCATGGAGTTGAAATCGCTGACCAGCGTGGCCGCTTCGGCCATCGTGGTACCACCACCGCGTGCACGCGCTTCCAGATCGCCAATGGCGACCCGGCGCAGGCTTTCGGCCACCGAGTTCAACGGCGTGATGATGCGCCGGGTCAGGCGCGAGGCGACCAGCGTGGCGAAGATGACGACCACGGTGGCGGTCAATCCGATCCACAGCCATTCCAGCCCGGACGGCATGATCGTTTCCGGCTCGTCGTACCAGCGCGGATAGAACACCTCCATGAGGTAATAGAACAGGTAGAAGCCGCTGATCGACAGCACCGTCGAACACAGCGAGGCCACCGTGATGGACAGCGTGATCTGGCGTCCGATGCTCTTGCCTTTGGGGTTCATCATTCAGTCCAGGAAGCGGTAGCCGACGCCGCGGATGGTGGCGGGAATGCCGATCACGCCGACATCCTCCAGCTTGCGCCGCAGTTTGCTGACATGGCTGTCGACGGTGCGTTCCTGCGCGTCGCCCTCGGGCAGGCAGGCATGCAGGAGATCGGCCCGCGCATGCACCTGCCGTGGCGCACGCGCCATGTGCACCAGCAGCCGGAACTCGGTGAGGGTGAAGTTCAGTTCGTGCATCTGCTCGCCATGGCGCACGGTCACCTCGTGGCTGCGCAGGTCGATCTCGAAGGGCCCTTGGCGGATCAGCCCGTTGGGCGCTTCGACCAGGGGCCGGGAGCTTCGGCGCAGCACGGCGTGGATGCGGGCGACGATCTCGGCCGGATTGAACGGCTTGGCCACGTAGTCGTCGGCACCCACGCGCAGGCCGGTCAGCTTGTCCACGTCCTGGTCGAGCGCGGTGAGCATGATCACCGGGGTGTTGCCGCGCCGCCGGAGTTCGCTCAGCACCTGCCAGCCATCCAGCTTGGGCATCTGCACATCCAGCAGTACCAGGTCCGGGCGCAGTTGGCGGTGGCTGGCGAGCGCCGCCTCGCCGTCGGCGGCGCGTGCGCTGCGCAGGCCGGAACGGGCCAGGTAGGCGCCGAGGATGTCGGCGATTTCACCCTCATCTTCGGCAATCAGCACCAAGGGGGGGTGTCGGGTACGGAGATCGTGTTTCATTGCGTGCTGCGGGTTCGGGGCAAGGGTGGGCAAGGGCGGGATCTGGGGCAGGGTCATCGTCGGCACTGCATGTCCTGCGCCTCTTCGTTGGCAGCCCAGGCCAGGGTGGCCAGCACCAGCGTGCGCCGCAGACTCGGTTCCACTGCACCTGCGCCGCGCAGCTGCTGCAGCATCAGGGTGGACACCGCCGCCGGCAGCTTGCTCCAGCGCGATGCCATGGGAGTGGCATCTACCCGGGCCTGCAGCCGCAAGGCCATGCCCAGGATGGCGCGCAGGCGTAGTGCCAGCAGGGCGACGACCACGAGAGTGGCTAGGGCGAGCAGCAGATGCAGGGTGGCGTCGGCGACCGGGTGCGTTGCCGCCCAGACCGCCAGACCAATCAGCGCCAGCGACGCGAGTGCGCCGGAACGGCCAGTGCCACCGGGCCCATCGCTGCGGAACCCCACCAGGGCGGCCGCCCCGAAGCCCGCCAGCAGCGGGGGTAACGGATCCGGCGCGGCCAGCATCCAGCTGGTGGTCGATGCCAACACGACGGCGATCAACCACGGCGAAGGCGCACACCACGCCAGGTAGGCACGGCGCACATCGATGGGTGGCAGGTCTGGATGGGAAAGGGACACGGCAGGCGGGCAGTCGGCGAGGCCGACGAGGCTAGCGACCGTTGATGGAGACTCGGTCGAGATTGTGTCGAGATTGCGTGGACGCAGGCCGCAGCATTCAGGCGCGGGGCCGGTGCCTGAACGGCTGCCGCGCCTCCATGCAATCTCCACAGTGGCTCCAAACAACGTCCATCCGCGGCTTCCAGACTGCGGTTTCGGCGGTCGCACTGGGCGACTGCACGCAGCCGGGCGTTTCGATGAGCAACCGCAGGACCTGGATCATTGCCGCTACGGTGGCCACATTGGCCGCCGGCGCTGGATGGTGGGCGTTTGCCGGCGCCGATGATGCCGCGCTGATCACCGCACCGGCAAGGGTGGCGGATCTGGAGAAGACCGTACAGGCGGTCGGCCGGGTCCATCCCAAGGAGCTGGTGGCGGTGGGTGCGCAGGTGTCCGGCCAGGTCAAGCGCCTGCATGCGGTGCTGGGCCAGCGCGTACAGGCCGGTGACCTGATCGCCGAGGTCGATTCGCAGCCGCAGCGTATCGCGCTGCGCAGTGCCGAGGCGGCCACCAACACGCTGCGCGCCCAGCATGCCGCCAGCCAGGCCCGCTATGCGCAGGCCAGCCGTGCTTACCAGCGGCAGTCGCAGCTGGTGGCGTCGCGCCTGGTGTCACAGGAAGGTTTCGAAGCCGCGCGCGTGGCGCGCGATGCGGCACGCTCAGAGGTGGCCGCGCTGCAGGCGCAGATCGAGCAGGCCGTGACCCAGGTCGAAACCGCACGGATCAACCTGGGCTATACCCGCATTGTTTCGCCCAGCGACGGTTACATCGTGGCCATCGTCACCAAGGCCGGGCAGACGTTGAACTCGATGCAGACCACGCCGACCATCGTGATGCTGGCGCAGATGGATACGATGACCGTGCGCGCCGAGATCGCCGAGGCCGACGTCGAGCTGGTGGCACCGGGGCAACCGTTGTGGTTCTCGACACTGGGGCCAAGCGGCCGCCACTATGAATCCCACCTGCAGCAGCTGGAACCGGCGCCCTCCTCGATTGCCGACGTCGCCACCGGCAATGCGGGTGGCTCTGCGCAGACGCCGAAGGCGGTGTACTACGCCGGCCTGTTCGACGTGGCCAATCCCGGCCTGAAACTGAAGCCCTCCATGACGGTGAAGGTGACCCTGCAGCTGGCACGGGTTGCCAACGCGCTGCAGGTGCCATTGACGGCGCTGACCGATTCGGATGGCAAGGACGGCAGCCGTGGAACCGTGCGCGTGCTCGACACCAAGGGCCGCGCCCAGGAACGTGCGGTGACGACCGGCCTGCGCACCGCCACCGCCGTGCAGATCCTGTCCGGCCTGCGCGAGGGTGAGAACGTGGTGGTCGGCCAGGCGCCCAGCGGCGGCGAATCCGAACCGACCAGCCTGCTGGGGATGTGAGCATGGCCGACGCACTGCTGGAACTGCATGGCGTATCGCGCGCCTATCGCTCCGCCGCCGGCGAGGTGGTGGTGCTGAAGGACGTTTCGCTGCGCATCGATGCCGGCGAGTTCATCGCCATCATCGGCCCCTCGGGCTCGGGCAAGTCCACGCTGATGAACATCCTTGGCTGCCTGGACCGGCCGACCGACGGCAGCTATCGAGTGAACGGCGAGGCCACCGAGCAGATGGCGCCGGACGCGCTGGCACGCCTGCGCCGAGAGCATTTCGGCTTCATCTTCCAGCGCTACAACCTGATGGAGAACCTGAGTGCCACCGAGAACGTGGCGCTGCCGGCAGTCTATGCCCGCGTGGAGGCGGACGTGCGCACTGCCCGTGCACGCACGCTGCTGGAAACGCTGGGGCTGGGCGAACGCATGGCGAACCGGCCGAGCCAGCTGTCCGGAGGCCAGCAGCAGCGCGTGTCCATTGCCCGTTCGCTGATGAATGGCGGCGCGATCGTGCTGGCCGATGAACCCACCGGCGCGCTCGATCACGCCAGTGGCCAGCAGGTGATGGCCGAGCTGAAGCGCCTGCATGCACAGGGCCACACGGTGATCCTGGTGACACACGATGCGGCGATTGCCGCCAACGCGGCGCGGGTGATCGAGATCGCCGACGGCCGGGTGGTGACCGACCGCGGCGAGCGGGGATCGCGTGCTGTGGCTGAAACACCCGGGACCGAACGCGGCGTGTCGCCGGCAACCGAGCGCCGCGCACGCATGGATGCGACTCGCGAAGCTGCGCGCATGGCCGTGCGCTCGATGCTGGCCCATCGCCTGCGCACGCTGCTGACCATGCTTGGGATCATCATCGGCGTAGCGGCCGTGGTGACCGTGGTTGCGCTGGGCAAGGGTGCACAGGCGCAGGTTGAATCACAGATCAACGAACTGGGCGCCAGTACGCTGGAGATCTTCCCGGGCTCGGATTTCGGTGACCCGCGCTCGGCGGAGATCGAGACGCTGGTGGTGGGCGATGCGGACCATCTTGCGGCGTTGAGTTACGTGGACAGCGTAAGCCCGAACCTGAGCGGATCGGTGGCAGCGCTGCAGGGCAACCGGCGTGCCAACACCCAGGTGCTGGGCGTAGGCGCCGACATGCCGCGCGTGCGTGGGCTGCGGCTGAAGGCCGGCCGCTTCTTCACCGACGCCGAAGTGGATGCGCATCGCGCAGTGGGTGTGGTCGACCAGAAGGCCGCCAAAGCGCTGTTCAGCGGCAACCCGATTGGCAGCACGGTGCTGCTGGGCGGCATGCCGGTGGAGGTGATCGGTGTGGTCGGGGCCAATGCGTTCGCTGGCGGTGCAACCCCGACGGTCTACGTGCCGTATACCTCGGCGGCCTCGCGGCTGCTGGGCAGCGAGCGCCTGGAGAGCATCACGGTGCGTGTGCGCGACGACGTGCCCACCAACGCCGCCGAGGCCTCGCTGGGGGCCGAGCTGGAGCGGTTGCATGGCCGTCGTGACTTCTTCATCTACAACGCCGACCAGATCCGCAAGGCGGTGATGAAGTCCAGTCAGACCATGGCAGCGTTGGTTTCGGCCATCGCAGCAGTGGCGCTGGTGGTCGGCGGGGTGGGGGTGATGAACATCATGCTGGTCTCGGTGAAGGAGCGCGTGCGCGAGATCGGCGTGCGGCTGGCGGTGGGCGCGCGGCAGGGCGACATCCTGCGCCAGTTCCTGATCGAGGCAGTGCTGATCTGCCTGTTCGGTGGCGTGCTGGGGGTGCTGTTCGCGTTCGGCGTGGGTGCGCTGTCCAGCCTGCTGTCGCTGGGTGTGCCGTTCCTGTTCACGGCGGGCCCGGTGCTTGCCGCGCTGGCGTGCTCGTCTGCGATCGGGCTTGGCTTCGGCTACTTCCCGGCGCGCAGCGCGGCACAACTGGATCCAATCCAGGCGCTGGCAGCGGAGTAGGCGCAGGCCCAGTGCGGGCATTTGTGGAGCCGAAGGCAACGGCAGGAGCCGTTGCCTTTGGCTCCACAGGAGCAGCCTCAGGATGAGGGGCGCGGATGCGTGCGCACGCGTGCACGCTCGCGATACAGACGGCTGTCGGCGCGCTGCAGGGTGTCGGCCACCGTCTCGCCGGGTGCATGATGGGTCGCGCCCAGCGAGAAGGGCGTGGGTGACTGCCCGGCATGCTGCGCATACCACTGCTCCAGCGCGGCCAGCCGTCCCGGTTCCGGTGCAGTCAGCACCACCATGAACTCGTCGCCACCCATACGCACTACGCTTTCCATTGACCCCAGTGGAGCGCGCAGGAAGGCGGCGAACTCGACCAGCACCGTGTCACCCCGTGCATGGCCCTGGGTGTCGTTGATCTGCTTGAAATGATCCAGATCGAACATCAGGCAGGCCCAAGGCTGGTCGATCAGTTCGTCCAGGCGGGGCAGGAAGCGGCGGTTGTAGCTCTGGGTGAGGGGATCCTTGAAGGACATCTCGCGCAACTGCTGTTCCTGCATCCGCAGTGCGGTGACGTCCTGCGCATGGCCGAGCACGTAGGGTGGGGTGGCCTCGTTGTCGAGCACGTTGTGATACGCCCAGAAATGCCGGGTACCATCGGCGGCGATCAGCTCGATGACGCCGGCATCGGTGTGGTTGACTGCGATGCGTTCCAGATACGCCTTGAACGCGACCCGCTTCTCCGGCGGCATCAGGTCGCACAGGCTGCGCCCGATCATGTAGCTCTCATCGAAGCCCAGTGACTGCACGGCCGCTGGGTTCACCGAGGTCAGCACGCCCTCCAGCGTGTGGGTGCAGATCAGGCCAAGGCTGTAGTGGAACAGCCGCCGGTAGCGGGTTTCGCTTGCTTCCAGTGCATCCAGCGCGGCGCGCTCCTCGGTGATGTCCTGTATGGCCCCGACCAGCCGCGGCCGGCCATCGACCTGCTGCCGGCCTCCAACCACGCGGGTCCAGATGGCTCGTCCGTCGGCGGTGGTCATCGGCAGCTGCACCTCCCACGACGTGCCTTCATCGATGCAACGCTGCACCGCCGTGCGGATGATGTTTCGGCTGTCCTCGCGATAGAACGAGAGCGCAGTTTCGAGCGTCGGTTCAAAGTTGCTGCGCACGCCGTGGATCTGCTTGGTTTCGCGGGTCCAGCGGACCTCGTTGCTGACCAGGTCCATTTCCCAGCCACCCACCCGGGCCGCGCGGTTGGTGCGCTCCAGGAAGTCCTCGCTGCGCTTCAGCTCACGATGCAGGGCCTTGGCCTGGCCGACCTGTGCCATCAAGGTGCTGCGCTGTTCAAGCACCTGGGTGGTGACCCGGGCCAGATGCACCATCAGTTCGCGTTGCGAAGGCGACAGCACACCGGGCATCGGGTCGAGCAGGCACAGTGTTCCTATGCGCGCGCCGTGCGCCGAGCCGAGCGAGATGCCGGCGTAATGCCGGATGCGCGGGCCACCGGTGACCAGCGGATTGGTGGCGAATCGCGGGTCCTGGCGCGCGTCCGGAATCTCGAACAGCGCGTCCTGCTGGATGGCATGCGTGCAGAAGGAAATCTCGCGTGCGGTTTCGCTGACGCCTTCCAGCCCGATGTTGGCCTTGAACCACTGGCGCTCGTCGGCCACCACCGAGATCAACGCCATGGACATGCCGGTGGCGGCGCGGGCGGCGGCGACGATGGCATCGAACACCGGCTCCGGGGGTGTATCCAACAGGTGCAGTCGTTCGATTTCGAGCAGTCGTTCGGCTTCGTCCATGGCGCTTTTCAGGGCTGGGTGGCGAGGGCGGTTGCGGCGGCTGTCTGGCGCTAAGCTAGTGCACGCGCCGTTATGTATCGCCACGGCGGGGTGATGCGGATGTGAGGTGGGCGCGCCGGCTCAGTGCTGTTGCAGCGATGCCTGCAAGGCGGTGGCCAGAGCGGCGTCTCCGGATACCAGGTCCTGCCAGCGCAGTGTGATGCCCTTGCGCCGCCCCTTCTCAACCAGCTTGAGGCCCTCAGGGGCCACGGTGAGAGTGTAGGGTTGGCCGTCGATGTGCAGTTCGCGGCGCAATGGTTTGTCGAGCGGGGTCATCATCGTTTCCTCGCTGGGGCGGAAGCGCGACGTGGCTGGATCGATACGTGACGGTGATCACGGATGTGCCAACGCCAGGGGAAATCAACAGCGCGGGTGATGCCGATGCGGGGCCCAACCACTGGATCTTCCGGGGGCGGCACGCCGTCGCTGGCGATGACAATGCCGTGGTTGCCGGTCACCAGATCAGCGCCGTCGAAGCTGCGGTCCAGCCCGAAGGCCTGCGAGAGCTTGCCGGGCCCGCTGGCCAGATCGTGGTCGCGGCGCGCGGCGGAACGCAGTTCGCGCATGCGCTCCAGGCCAAGCAGCGGCTCGATGGCCCGCAGCAGCACCGCCACGCCTTCACCCACTTCGCCGCAGACAACGTTGCTGCCCCAGTGCATGCCGTAAGTGAAGTAGACGTACAGGTGCCCGGCTTCGCCGAACATGCTGGCCGTGCGCGGCGTCTGCCCGCGATAGGAGTGCGCGGCCGGATCGACGCTGCCCGCGTACGCTTCGACTTCAACGATGCGGCCGGCTCGGCCATCGTCGCGGACCAGGAGTTTGTTGAGCAGCTCGGGCGCAACCTCGACGGGCGGGCGCCGGTAGAAGCTGCGCGGGAGGATCTGAAGAGCGGCGGGCAACCAATCCGGCACGGTAGAGGCAGGCTCGGGTGAAAGACCGTGGCACTGTCGCATCGCTCAGGTGAAACGGGTGCAGACGCAGCGTCATTCCGGCGCAGGCGGAGCGGCCAGTGCGGCCCTCCGTGCGGCATAGACCTCGGGCGTCTGCGGCTTGATGAACAGTGCCACCAGTTCCGGATACTCGCGTTTTACTGCGGTTTCGATGCGGGTGATGCAGGCTTCAATCTGCGGCGTCTTCCGATCGTCCTCGAACTCGGCGCTGAGCATGGCCACGACCTGCTGTGGTCCCATCTGCATGGTGGTCACCCCATTGGCGCGGCGCAGGTCCGGGTCAGTTTCGGCCACCGCCATGATCCGCTCGGCTACGGCCGGGTGGGCCGGCTCCCCGACCAGCAGACCCTTGGTCTCACGCGCCAGAAGGAAGGCGGTTGCGGCCAGCACGCCGGCGATGCACAGCGACGCCACACCATCAAGCACCGGCATGTCCAGCATCTGGGCGGCCACGAGCCCGATCAGTGCGAAACCCAGGCCCAGCAGGGCCGCGCTATCCTCCAGCAGCACGGTGAAGGTGGACGGGTCCTTGCTGCGACGGAAGGCTTCGAAGTAGCCCAGTTTGCCCTTGGTACGCCGGAACTCCCGTAGCGCGACCCACCATGACGCCCCCTCGAACAGGATGGAGATGCCCAGCACGCTGTAGCTCAACGCATGGTTGGTGGCCGGTTCCGGCCGGCGGATGTGCTGGATACCCTCGTAGGCCGAAACACCGGCGCCGGCGGCGAACACCAGCAGGGCGACGATGAAGCTCTAGAAGTACAGCTCGCGGCCGTAGCCGAACGGATGCACGGGGTCTGGCGCCTTGCCGGCGCGGCGCAGACCGTACAGCAGCAGGAGTTCATTCAACGTGTCGACCAGCGAATGCACGCCCTCACTGAGCATGGCCGAGCTGCCGGAGATGCCGGCAGCAATGAACTTTGCGATGGCAATGGCCAAGTTGCCCGCGAGGGCGGCGTAGATGACCAGACGGGAACCGGTGGGGGCAGACATCAAGGCAAGGGGGAGGGCAGGTGGATGCCCGATCTTCCGGACGGGCATGTCCCCGGGATGTGCAGGTGTCCGATGTGCCGGGGCCCGGCAGGCGCCCAACTGCCGCTGCGATCAAGCCGGTTAGGGGGCATGACTGCGGACGCAAGGCCGTACGCTGGGGTCAGTCCTCGTTGCCGATCCTGTTCGAAGCGACGTCGACTATTTTCCATAACCTGAAGAGACTTCGATGAATCGCAAATTTCCCTGGTACGACCTCCTCAGTCTGTTGCTCTGCGCCAGCGTCGCGCGGATCTCCAACATCCTCCTGCTCGCTGCGGGCGGCAAATTCTTCGTAGCAGCAAGCGCAGGCCCGATCGCAAGCTGGGGACGCCCTGGATGCGGGCTGCTGATCGTCATGGGGTTCCTTGTGCTGGCGACCTGGTACTTCGGCGCGCGCGCGAAGGCCGCACAGAAGGTTCTGCCGGCCCGTTTATTCATCTGATACCGTCGTTTCGGCCCCGGGTGCCGGCCAGCGGCAGGCACTACCGCTCAATCCGCCATCACCCGCCCAATGGCATCGGCCAGCAGGACGCGAACCCGTGCCGCAGGCAAGTCCGGATCGCGCACGGCGCGCATCGCCAGACCTTCCACCAGCAGCCGCAGCAGCAGGGTTCGGCTGGCAATCCGCTCTTCGTCCACGGCGCGGCCCAGATTGACGTCACGCTGGCGCAGCCAGGCATGGATCGCGGCGCTGGTCTGCTTGTCATGGGTACGCAGCACCTCGGCCAGCACGGGGTCGCGGTGTGCCTCGGCGTTGATTTCCGCATACAGCGCCACGCTGGCAATGGCATTGCCGTGGATCGGCAGCACCTCGCCGCGCGCCCATTGCTGGTAGCACTCCAGCAGCCCATCAATCAGATCGGACGCCACCGGCATCTCGCTGATCGAGGCCTGGTCGTGGCGCAGCTGGCGCTCGATCAGGGCCAGGATCAGGGCGCGCTTGTTGGCGAAATAGCGGTACATCAGCCCCTGACTGATCTCGGCCTCGGCAGCGATATCTCCGATCGAACCGGCATGGAAACCACGGGTGATGAAGCACTTCTGGGCGGCGTCGAGGATGCGCCGGCGCTGGGCTTCGGCATGGGCGGCGGCAGGGGCGGCGGCAGGGGCGTCAGCGGGTGCAGCTACGGCGGTTTTCGGCGTCATTACATGAAGTCGGGGCGTCCAGAGGCGGGATAGTACGTCACAAAAGGTGTGAATGAACGGTCATTCATTTGTAATTCCCGCCTCCCAGACTGCGCCGGCCTTCTCCTTCCGCGAATGAGTCCGATGCGCCACGCCCTGCTGCACCGCCCGCTGCTCACCCTCGCCATTGCCGCCGCACTGCCGGCGCTGGCCCATGCCGAAGACAGTCCCAGCGCCGACGCCGAGGCATCCGCCGATGCCGCGCGCACCGTGGTCGCCCTTGACCAGGTGATGGTGACTGCGCAGAAACGCGCCACCAACCTGCAGGAGACCCCGATCTCGGTATCGGTGGTCGATGCCGAAGCGCTGAAGGACCGCAGCGCGATTTCGCTGGGCAACTTGTCCGATGGCTCCATCCCATCACTGCGGGTCACGCCGTTCGCTACCCGCAGTTCTGCGCTGAACATCGGCATCCGTGGCATCGGTGCCTCCGGCGACGCCAACCAACCGGCCCGCGATGCCGGCGTCGGCATCTACGTCGACGGGGTGTTCATGGGCCGCGCGCAGGGCCTGGGCAGCATGCTCTACGACGTGGAGCGCATCGAAGTGCTGAAGGGGCCGCAGGGCACGCTGTTCGGCCGCAATACCGAAGGCGGCGCGGTGAGCATCGTCACCAAGGCGCCGACCGGCGAGTTTGGCGGCAACGTCAGCGCGGGCGTGTCCAACTTCAGCGGCTACAACAGTGCGCTGCACCTGGATCTGCCCAAGGTGGGCGATGTCAGCTTCAAGATCGACGCCGTGCAGGCCAAGCGTGGCGGCACCACCGACAATCCGATGCGCGGCGAGCGCGACTTCAACAGTTACGACAAGCGCGGCGCCCGCCTGAGTGCGCTGTGGCAGCCGAGCGATGACTTCTCTTTGTTGTACGCGTTCGATCGCTCCTATGATGCCACCACGCCATATCACACCCAGGTGCTGGTGCCGGGCGCCTACCTCAGCCCCCTGCAGAAGGCCGGCGCCAGCCAGGATCGGCGCGACAGCACCATCCTGGGCGGGCCGCAGGAAGACAACATCGGACGGACCAGTGGCCATCTGTTGAACCTGTCGTGGACGCTGAACGACAACCTGGAGTTGAAGTCGATCAGTTCCTACCGTGAACTCACCCAAGGGCAGTTCGACATGGGGCTGGTCGATGCGATTTCGGCCTATGGTGGCGCAGGCACACCCTTCGGGCGTTACAGCCTGGCCCAGGTCTACCAGCACCAGTACAGCCAGGAATTCCAGCTGATCGGCAACACCTCGCAGGTGCAGTTCCTGGGCGGTGCGTTCTATTACCACGAGACCGCTGGTGACAATGCGCAGACCCCGAACATGCTGGTCTGGGGGCCGGGTGGCAACAGCTACACCGTGAATCCGGCGACCAACCCGCTGGATCTCTCGCGGGTACGCATCGATCGCGCCAGCAAGGCCTGGACCGACAGCCTGGGCGTGTTCGGCCAGGCCACGTGGACCCCGGAGGCACTGCAGCGCCTGCACCTGACCGCCGGCGGCCGCTATACCCGCGATGACAAGAAGGGCAGCCTGTACATCGTCAATGGTGCGGCGACCAACCTTGCGTTCAAGGATCGCTGGAGCCGTTTCGACCCGATGGTCAATATCGCCTACGACCTCGGCGAGCACGCGATGGTCTATGCCAAGTACAGCACCGGCTTCAAGGCCGGCGGTGCCAACTCGCGCTCGACCAACTACAGCGCGTTCGGTCCTGAAGAAGTGACGGCCTATGAGCTGGGATTCAAATCGCAGTTCTGGGACAACCGCGCGCGCCTGAACCTGGCGGTGTTCGATTCGACCATCGCGCACAAGCAGATGGACTTCTCGCTGCCGTTCGACCCGAACAGCGGCGAAACCCGCACCACCATGGTCACGACGAATGCATTGAGCGATGGCAAGTCGCGCGGCGCGGAGCTGGAGTTCAACGTGATGCCGGTAGACAACCTCACCCTCGGCCTCAACTACGCCTATACGAAGATCGATGCGCAGACCGCGACGGACCCGTTCGGTGCAGGGGTGCAGGTAACGGTCCAGCCGCTGCTGGCGCCGAAGAACGCCGGCAGCCTGTCGGTCGACTACCTGGTGCCGTTCGCGAACTTCTCGGCACTGAAGTTCCATGTGGACGGCAACTGGTCCGATGGCTACTACACCAGCGAGTACGACCAGATGCTGACCGACAGCTCGTTCGTGGTGAACGCACGGGTGGCGCTGGTGGATGTGCCGGTCAACAGCACTGGCACCACCATGTCGTTCTCGTTGTGGGCACGCAACCTGCTCGATGAGCAGCACCTGTTCTACAAGATCAACAGCGCGGCGCTGGGCCAGAGCGGCATCTTCAACGACCCGCGTACCTTCGGCCTGGACGTGGCCGTCAACTTCTGATTCGAACGGAGAATTCCATGAAGCACCGCTCTACCGAACTTGTACTGGCCGTGATGCTCAGCCTGCCGATGGCTGCGACGGCTGCTGCCGCTGATGCGCCGCAGGTCGCCGCCGCGAAGCCGACGGCTGTTGCGAACGTGAAGCCCGTCGCTACCGATGCGCAGCGCGTGATCCCGCTGCAGGGCGCCTGGAACGTGCGTACCTTCGCCGGCCTGCAGGGCCGCCACGGTCCGATTCCGGCCGATGCGTTCGTGCGCACCGCAGACCTCGGTCGCCTCACCGATGCCGACCGTGATGCCCTGGCCGCTGCCGGCGTGAAGCTGGATATCGACCTGCGTACTGCCGATGAAGAGGCGCAGTCGCCGGACCTGCTGGCCAGAGATGATCGCTTTGCTTACCAGCGCATTTCGCTGATGGGCACCGAGAAGATGGACCTGCAGAAGATGATGACCAGTTTCCCGGATTCGCTGGGCGAAGCCTATGTGCAGTGGCTGGGCCACAGCCAGCCGCAGTTCAAGCAGGTGTTCCAGCGCATCGCCGCGCAGCAGGACGGTGCCGTGCTGTTCCATTGCACGGCCGGCAAGGACCGCACCGGCATCATCGCTGGCCTGCTGCTGGACCTGGCGGGCGTGCCGAAGGCCGAGATCGTGCACAACTACGCGATCTCCGCGCACTACCTGGAAGGGCAGCCAAAGGACAGCGCGATGAACGCGCAGATCATGGCGCTGGTCAAGCAGAATCCCGAGATCGCCCGCAAGATGGCTGGCATGTCCGGTACCGCACCGGACAACATGGAACAGTTCCTGGCGGCACTGCACAGCCAGTACGGTGGTGCGGAAGGGTACCTGAAGTCGATCGGGGTTAGCGAACAGGAGATCCAGCAGCTGAAGGTGCGGCTGGGGCAGGCAGGCTGAGGACTGCCAGGCTGAGGACTGCCAGGCTGAGGACTGCCAGGCTGAAGGCAGGTGCCGGACAGCGGCGGCACCTGCCGTGCATCATCACGGCCGCAGCGGCGCAATCAGGATAGCGGCGTCGAGCACCGGGAATGTCTGCGGTGCCTGGCCGGACGATGCGACCAGGCGGATCTCCAGCGTGGTCGTTCCCCCATCGGCGGCATTCAGTGTCTGCAGGGCCCCCAGCTTCTGCGGCAGCGGCACCGCGAACGTGGTTGGGTGGCTGTGATCCATCCCGGCCATGGTCGGCCCGAAGAACGATACAGTGCCGGCGTAGTACGGACTGTCGGCCGCCACGGAGGCGGTTCCCGCCGGTGCGTTGATCAGCACGTCGAACTCGCGCGTATTGTTCAAACCGCGTGGTCGCTCCAAGGTCACTTCGGCAATCAACTGGCGCGGGCCCGATGTGGTCAGGTGCGCGCGCACCGCCTCATTGGGGACAGCCACGCGGACGGCGCCATCGGAGCGTGTGCCGCGCACCAGCCGCACCGTGCCGGCAGCTGCTGGCAGTGTGGCCGCCTCCAGCAGGTCGTTGCGGCGCGCGTAGACGTAGTCGTAGTCGAAGGCCGTGGTGGAGAAGAACGCGCTGGCCGGACGCTCGCCAACGGGCTTGCCCTGTGCATCGACGAAGAAGCGGAACGGTTCGTTCATGAACTGGCGCCGCTGGTCGACATTGACGGGCATGATCGGCTTGCCGCGGGATTGCTGCAGCTGGTTCCACACATCCCACAGGCGGTCCATGTTGGCGTGGTGCAGGTAGAAGATCGGATCGAGTGGTGACAGGAAGTTGGTCATGTTGCCGTAGGGGCCGGGATCGACCGCGCCGACGCCACCGATGCAGTTGTGCACCTTGTTGTGCGGGAATCCTTCCAGTACCGAGAATTTCGTGGCGCCGTCAGGCTGCACCACGTGCGAGGCCGTACGCGAGCTGGTGAAGCTGCGGCTGACATCGTCGTTGTAGAACTCGACCGGCGACAGCCCCGCGTGGATGGTGTCGGGAGACACGGCCGAAGCGGTCTTTGCATCGAAGCCGGGATTCTCGCGCCAGAGGTAGCGGGCGCCGCAGGTGATCGCATAGGCCGCATTGCCCGAGATGCCGGTCTTTTCCGCGACGCTGTAGCCGGTCACATCGTTCCAGACATCGTCTGCAGTGAGGTAGCCGCGGAACTTGAGCTGGCCGCGTTGGCCTGCATCCAGCGTGTCCCAGTAGCGCTGCAGCGCCGGGCGCATGAACCGGGTGAAGACCGCCAGGTTGCGCGTATACGGCGCATAGGCGCTGTCAGTGGGCGTCAATACGCCGTCGAACATCGCTGGGGGAATCCGTGGCAGCTCGGTCCAGTCCCAGTAGGGCATGGCGAACTGCGGATCACCACTGAGCGTGCGGATGGTCTGTTCGAAGTAGCCGACATAGCCCCGGTGCCAGACGTAGAACCACCAGTTGCCGTGCGGGCAGTCCATCAGATGCACGAAAGCGTTGCGGAACCAGTTGCGTGGATCGTCTGCCGGCAATGCCAACATGGCCTTGATGCCACGCGCGTAGCTGGCCAGCATGCGCTGGCCTTCGGGGCTGGTGACGTTGTAGCGGTGGTAGCGCGCCAGCGCGGCCCTTCCGGCCGGTGCGGCGCCGCTGGCCCAGGCCCCGGGTGCTACCAGTGACGCCAATGAAGCGCTGGCGGTGGTGGCAAGAAAATCACGACGTGTGTAGCGCATAGCCTTCCCCCTGGTGATTGGTTGAACCGCGTTGGGTTACAAATCACTGGCAGGGCCGGCGGCAGCGTGGCGGCCGGCCCGACGGGGACATCCAGCCCCGCCGCTTCCACCGGCAGGTGCAACGATGGCCGGGGTGGAAGCGGCGGTAGTATAGGCATGGCAAACAGAGCTGATCTGCGAAGCAGGCCACAGTCGCAGGCGCGTACACATCTGCCCGGCTGAAGCTGTTCACCGTCGTCGTTGCGGCGTTGTCGATCAGCCAGGCATGGCCTGGCTCTACTGGTCGGGTTTCACCCTTGCCACCCGTTTCCGGTACTCGTACACGTTGTCACCGCGTATGCGCTTTTCCTCGGTGCCGGTGACCCGGCCCACCTGCTGGTCTGAACCGGTCACGGGCTGCGCCTCGATTTCGGTCTCGTGCTCGAAGGAATGCGATTTGTCGGTGTTGCGGTAATAGCGGTACAACGCCCAGTACAGCGCGGTTGCGCCGGCCGGACCTGCCGCCAACAGCCAGAGGCCACTGTCGTCGCTCATGTCGATGCCACCAGGAAGGCAATTGCGAGGGCTTCAATGACGGTGCCGGTGGCAAGGGCCGCCAGCAGCATCTTCCATTGCTGCACGGGCACGCTGCCCATGGTTTCGCCGGTACGGCCGTTCACCGCGATGTAGTGCAGCATGCCGCCGTTCTTGCCAGGCTGATGGTACGAGTACAGCCAGACCGGCAGGTACATCGACACCCAGCGGGTGCCATGCACCTCCAGCTGTTCCTGCTCCCAGCGCACGCCGCGGTTGTAGCGCTTCACCGAGCCTTCCACCTGTGCGCGGGCAATCGACAGCAGCTGGTCTTCCAGCCGCGGCCGCAGCTTTTCCACATCCAGGTTGCGCTTCTCCGAAGTGAAGCCGGCCAGGTAGGAGGCGTTCCATTTCACCGCGTTCTTGGTATCGAACGGCAGGATGGTGTTGATGATGTTGTTGGTGTTGGCGCGGGTATCCAGGTTGCCGCGCTCGGCCGAGGATTCCAGCGGAAGATCGTCGACGGTGAAATCGACCTGGCGTTCGACCTGGTAGACATCGGCGTCGTAGAGGGTGCGCTTGTTCTTCTCGCTGCCGACCGTGTACTCACGGGTCTTGATCTCGCCTTTGCCGGCCACCGCAGCGCTGACATTGCTGTCGACGATCATGTAGGGCAGGAACACGCCCACCACGTTTTCAGGGGTGAACTGGTCCTTGAACGCCTTCAGCGCGAACATCCGGCGCTTGTCGACGAACTGGCGGATGCGAGCGACCGCATCGTCCTTCTTGATGTGGAAGGGCAGGACGGCATCGGGCACCGCGCCGTTGGCGATCTGCTCGTTGACGCCGAAGACGTGGCGGCACCAGTGGCAGCGCGCCGTCATCGTGCTTTCGGTGTTGACCGTGACTTCTGCGCCACAGCCCGTGCACTTGAAGGTCATCAACGCCGAGGTGTCGGCATCGATGTCGCGTGCGCCGGAGGCGATGACGGTGCCGCGCAGCTGGTCGATGGCCTCGCCCAGCCCGAACTCCTCCTCGACGCGTGCGCCATGCCATTCGTGACGGCAGTACAGGCAGACCAGGATATCGGTACCGGCCTTGGGCCGGATGTCGGTGGCGCCGCATTTGGGGCAGCGGTTGAGGCCGTCCTTCAGCTCGCTGGCCGAAGTATCGATGGCCACAGGATCGGGCGCTTCCACTTCATCGCGGATGGCCTGCGGCAGTTTCGAGGTGTCCAGCGGGAAGCTGCCGGGCAGGGGAGGCACGTCCTGCGGCGAACCGGGCCCGTCCAACGACGCCGCCGGCAAGGGCGGTGGCGTCGCGGGCGCGGATCCGGGCAGCGGCGGTGGGCCGTTTCGGGGATCGGACATGTTCGTTGTGCGTCCCGCTGTTACAGGCCCAGTGCCTTGGCTTTCAGGGCGTCATAGTCGCTCTGGGTGATCAGGCCCAGGTCCAGCATTTCCTTGGCCTTCTTCAGCTTGGCGACCGGGTCATCCGCGGCCGGAGTGACCGGCTGCTGCATGCCGCCGACACCGAACATGCCCGAGGCCATGCCGACACCGACCAGGCCAGCCGCGCCGCCGTTCTCACCAGCCGACTGGATGCCTTGGGCGACACTGGCCTGCAGGTTGGAATTGCCGCGCGAACCGGACAACGCATCGGCGCGCTGCACGGTCTTCAGCAGTTCGCGGGTATTGGCGTCGTATTCAATCGAGACGATAGCGGTCTTGACGATGGCCAGGCCACGGTCGGACTTCCACTGGTAACCCTGTTCGACCGCAGCCGACAGGCTCTGCGCGAAGCCCAGCGAGTCCTGCTGCAGCTTGGTG
Organism: Stenotrophomonas mexicanensis; assembly: GCF_032911605.1. Lineage (NCBI taxonomy): Bacteria > Pseudomonadati > Pseudomonadota > Gammaproteobacteria > Lysobacterales > Lysobacteraceae > Stenotrophomonas > Stenotrophomonas mexicanensis. The sequence continues at coordinate 240,087 of NZ_JAWJTG010000001.1, read as the reverse complement.
ATGCGGTTGCCCTTGCTCGGGTCGTTGGTATACAGGCTGAAGGCCGGCGCCAGCGAACCGACCACTTCATTGAACAGCTGGCTGGCGGCGGCGTTGTCCAGATCGGTGAAGTCGAACACCTGGCCCGGCTGCAGGTAGCTGGCCGGTACGAAGTTCTTCACGAACAGGATCGGGTCGACGATCTTCAGCGTGTACGAGCCACGGGTGACCGCGCCGACCTGGGTATTGAGGAAGCCGTCGTCCCAGTAGATTTCCGATTGGGTGCCGAAGCGGTTGTCCGGCAGTTCCTTCAGCGAGACGAAGTAGGCCGCCTGCTGCGAGCCCGGCTGGCCGCCGAACTTGAAGCGCTCCCAGCTCTGCTTGATGAAGGTGCTGACCAGGCCGTCACCGGCGAAGATCGACTGCGAGTTCAGATCGTCAGAGCGCCACTCGTAGCCGCCCGGTTCGGCGACGAACGCGGTGATCGCGCCGTCCTGGAACAGCAGCAGGCCATAGCCCTCCGGCACGATGATCTTCGAGCCGTTGGTGATGATGTTGGACGAGCCGCTGGTGTTGGAGCCGCGGCCGGCATTGGTGCCCTGCGGCACGGCCGCGAACAGCGCCGCCGTGGACGGCAGGCCCGCCGGCACGGTGTAGAAGTCCTTCCACTGGTCGGCCAGCACACCGCCAACCGCACCCTTCACCGCCTGTACCAGACCCATGACCAACTCCCTGTGATTCGAGGGCAGGCACCATGCCTGCCGAGCTGGACTGAATATAGCAGTGGCCGGGGGCGGCTGTGGTGCCGGTGGGTGAATGCCGTCTCTGCCTTCGACCGCTTGTGCCGCGAATGGCTCAGCAGGTCCGGGCAGTAGATTGATCTGGCGTCAGGGCGCCCCACCGGGACATAATCAGCCTGCCTCGAGCGAGGCGATATGAAATTCAGAGTATCAACGGACGAACAGGGGGATTCATGGATGTTATTCGCGTTCTGGTTGAAGAGCCTTCCGACGGCAATGTAAGAAACGGCCTGGCGTCGATGCGTTCGGGCATGGCACGTGTGGTTGAAGTAGGTGCCATGGAAATGGATGATAGTGTCCGGAAGATGGCCGAACATTTCTCGAAGATGCTGGAGGACGGCTTTTTGGCCTCGACTTCAGTCGTTGTGGATGAAATCGAACTTTCGTTGGCCGTAACCGCAAGCGGCGGCGTTGAGTTGCTCGGGAAGTTCTCTGCTGGGACCCAGGCGGGGCTTAAGCTCAAGCTCAAGCGGAAGGGCTGATGAGATGAGTACTGAGGCCAGCAGTTTCATCGAGCGTCGGAAGCGGGAGCAGGATCATCCTCTAGGCAAAGTGCGCCCGGAGCTGATCGCGGAGATTGCCGAGGAACTGGAACTACCTGCGGCAACTGGCTTGCCAGATGCCGCCTGTCGGGTGCAGATGGTTCTTCAGGATCTGCGGCCCCTGCTTCCAGAGTCCATCATCAGCCGCCTTGACGATGGTCGGATCTCAGCTGCGGAAATCTACGAGTACAACCCAGCCGTATACGTCCAAACGTTCCAGGACGGGAGTTACGGCATCGTGATGACATCAGCGCTCCCCGAGTATCTCTATCGGGTCGCAAGGCCTCTTTCCAGTGCGCTCATTCGCCTTGAAAGCAATCCTTCCAAGGGGCTTGAGCTCGACGAGTTGGCGCGCATCCTGGGCGAGATTGTCTGGTGGCAGTGCGAGGGTAGTTTCGGCCCTGACTACGAAATCTCAAAGCATCAGCGCGTCTATGCCAGCGAGCTCGCCATGCGTGCTCAGCGTTTTCTGGTTGCACATGAACTCGCGCATGTGATGTGCGACGTTGAGGATAAGCTGCGAGAGGCGCGGCCAGAAGCCGTCGGGCCCGTGGAGGAGGAGCTTGTTTGCGACTACATCGCGGTGCAGCTCTCGATGCACGCCAGTTCGGCGCGTGATGATGATCCGAATTTCCACATGCTCAACTATGCAGCTGCGGAGTTCGCGCTACAGTCGTGGTCCTTGCTGGAACGCTTGGGCGATCATGCGACTGATGCGGGCTCTCATCCTGCTCTCCCAGATCGGCTTGGGGCGATGCGACAGGCACTGCGCGATTGCTGTGAGGATGAAGCGACGTTCGAACAGATCGTATTGGTTGCAGATCTGATCGATCGTGCATTCGCCCGGGCTGCTGATCTGTTGCCAGACATCGAAGTGCGGTTCTCCGCCGACGCGGATGCTTTCGCATGCGACATCCATGCACTTCTTGATGATTGCTCGCTCGAAGACGTCCCTGACTACTCCCGATTCCGGGAAGAGATCAGGCCCATTCTTGGGCGTGGCTATCCAGTAAAGCTCGTCGAGGCGGTGCTGAGTCCGGTGATCGATGGGTTCTTCCTCGCAAACCGATCGGGATCGCCTGAATTCTCTGATGAAGAGATCAAACGGCGCTTTCGCCGGATGAAGCTCCTCTATAGTCTGCAGGGCAATTATTCAAAGGCGATGGACACACTTCTGGAGTGTGTATTCAGTCGATACCGATAATGAGGGCAGGGCAGCCGTCCCAGCCATGCCGATGACTGGCTGGGACGAGTTGTTCAAGTAGCTACAACATGTACGGAATCTTGAACGCCAACGTGAAGTCCGGCGCATCCGGGGTCAGCCCGATGCCCAGCAGCGTCACCAGCGTGGTGTGCTGGTTCAGCGCATAGGTCACGCCCAGGTTAAGTGATGCCGCATTGGCATCACTGCCGATTACCTTCATCCACTTGCCGCCCTGGAAGCGGGTGGAAGCGCGTGCGCTGATGCGGTCACTGAAGGACAGGCTCAGGCTGGTCCGCTCGTTGAATGCGAAGGCCACGCCTGCGCCGAAGTACACCGAGCCGCCCAGCTTCACATCGCCCGGGTTCACCGTGTCCGGATTACTGTCGATGTCGTTGAACCCGCGCGGGATGGAGTGCACGTAGCCGATGTTGGCAAACAGGATGGCCGGGTCGGCGGTCTTCACCATCGACAGGCCCAGGTTGGCCTGCCATACGCCATTGCCAGTGGGTTGCTCGCGCGGCACGGCGAAGCGGATGTAGTCGTCGTCATCGCGCTCGATCACCTTCCAGTCCAGGCCGTAGGGTGCGCGCCCGGTGGGGGCGGTGACGCCGGCGGTAAGCACGGTCTCAGGGCGCCAGCCGCGTTCGCCGAACAACCGGTAGTTCGCACTGAGCCCGATATCACCCAGGCCGTTGCCGTTGGTCTCTTCCTGTGCAATGGCGGCCGCTGCTCCGCCGGCGCCGCCCTTCTGGTATACGGTGCGCCGGGCCAGGTAAGGCACGTCCAGGTTGAGCGTCAGGTTCGGGCTGACACCCCAGCGGGCCGCCACGTTGTAGGTCAGCGAGTCGGACTCCACGTTCTCAATGGCGATATTGCCGAGGAAAATGGCGTCCAGCGCGAGGAAGCCGTTGAGGGTGAGCTGCTTGCGGTCGTAGCGGGCGTAGGTGAGGCTGTTCTCGATGGTGAAGCGGCGGGAGAACAGGGCCGATTGCTGTTGCTTCACGTCGTCCACGCTGCGCCGCGACTCCTGCTTGGCCTGTTGCGCCTCGGCGGCGGTACTGGCGTAGCCCTCGCTGCTCGGAGGGACCGCGGCGGCCGCCGCCTGCGCCAATGGCGCGGCCGGTGGGGCTGTGACCGGGCCAACCCGCCCGCTCAAGCGCGCCTGCATGGCCTGGACCTGCATGTCCAGTTCGCGCAACCGCCGCACTTCCTGTGCGTAGTTGGCCTTCAGCTGTTCCAGCTGGTTGGCCAGGGCCTGCACGTCAGCGCCATCGTCAGACGTCGGCGGTGCGGCAAGGGCGGTGCCCGCCAGCGCCGCCAGCGCCAACGGGGTGATCCTCATCAGGGTGTGCATGTTGGTGTCCTGCGTTGTGGAGCGTTTCCCCCAATGCCAGGCCCTGTTACTGGCCTGGCCCCATGCCGCGGTTCAACGCAATCGCCTGGGCCACGTTCTGGCTCAACGGCAGGTTGCTGCCCACGGCGCCGCGCACCAGCTCCAGCCGCAGCTGGTTACTGGCGATCTGGCCGTCACCGGCGAGGGCGATACCCTGGCCGACGCTGCCATTGCGGATCCACTGCTGCACCAGCCCCTGGCCATCCACCTGCAGCAGCAGGCGTGCCTGGTTGCCTTCCAGCACGGCGGTCGCGCTGGCGCCGGCCTGCTGCGCGGTGACGTAGCCTGCGCCATCAGAGAGAACGGCTGGCACGCCACCCTCGCGGACGGTCAGCGTGGTGACGTTGCGCGCGACATTGCCATCGCCGGCCACCTGCACGCTCTGCACCAGGCCGCTGGCGTTGGCCAGGCCGCTGCTGTCGATGCTGCGTCCGTGGGTATCGGGCAGCGGCGCATCGGCTGCCGTGACATGCACGCTGGGCTGGAAACTCAGCTTCGGCGCGCCACCACCACGGAAGTCCATGCCCAGGGTGAGGCTGCCCTGCAGCGTCGCGCCGTTGCTGGCCTGCCACTGCGACACCATGGTGACCCCGAACCAGGCAACGTTGTTGCCACCCACGGTGTAGCGCCCCCGCATCAGGCTCAGTTCCGGGTCCGGAATTTCCTTCAGGCCGCGACCGGGAGCGCCCTCTGCCGCCTGCAGGGGCAGGGAAGGGAAGGCCAGCAGCAGAGCCATCATCATCGGTTGGCGGAACATGGTCGAACCTCCTTCAGAACAGGTCGGCGTGGCTGAAGCCGAAGTCGACCAGTTCGGCATCGGTGATCGGCCCTTGCCGCGCGTAGAGCGCGCGGGCGCTTGGCCGTTCGCTGGGTTGCAGAAGAGCGGTGTTGCGATCGAAGTCGCTGCCGATCACCACGAAGACCGCGCGCGATGGCCAGGCGGCCAGGAACTCCGGAAGGGCCAGGCTGCGGTTGCCCAGGATGGGGTCGGCCACTTCCACGATGCCGTTGCGCACCTGCTTGAGCACCACGAAATGGCGGAAACCGCGCACGTCCATCAACACCAGTCCTGGCACGCGAAGGGTGCGCAGTCGTGTTTCATCGATGCGGTAGCCCCGACCGCGCATGCCCAGCGATTCCACGTAGCGCTTGATGTCGAGCAGCGAGAAGCCGCGCTCGGCTACCAGAGCGGGATCGGAGACCCCCATCATTCCCTCGATCACCGTTGCCTCGTCGGTATCAAGGTGGTAGGCGTGGCGCAGGATGGTGGCCAGCGCGGCGGCCCCGCAGCTGTAATCGGTGTGCTGCCGCACCACGTTGCGGTAGCGCCGCTCCTGCATGCTCTCCACCTTCTGCTGCAGCAACGCGCCATTGGGCAATACGCCGCTGAAGCGCACCTCGCCCGCCCACGCGGAGGCGGTACCCAGCAGCAACAGCATCGCCAGCAGGCGCATCGAGAGGCGGCAACGGATCATCACGTTCTCCGGCAGCAGGGGGGAGCCCCTGTCCCAAGGGGGAGGAGGAACAGGGGCTCCCGGGGACCCGGCCATTGGCGGACGGCCGGGGTTTTGCGCTTACTCGCCGCTGCCGCCACCGCCGCCGGTGCTGGGCTGGGCGACGGCCAGGGCCAGGCTGTTGGCCTGCAGGTTGCCGGTGCCCGCAGCAACGTTCACGCCGATGTTGCCGGAGGCGCCGGAGAAGGCACTGCCGGACAACGCCGAGGTGTTGGTGGCGTTGACGTTCACCCAGCGCGTGGTGCTGACCGTGCCGCTGAGGCTGGCGTACAGATCGGCCACGCCCAGTTCGACGAACTGGCTGGTGCCACTCTCACGCGTATCGAAGCCCAGGCCGCCCACTCCCGGCCGGTTGGGGTTCATCGTGGCGTTCTGGATCTCGTTGTCCAGGTCGATGTGGCCGGTGCTGTTGCCACCCGGATGTGGCAGCTCGCCATTCCATGTATCCAGATAGTAGTTGGCCATCTGGTAGGCGTTGCCGGTGCCGCGGTAGGTGCCCGCGCCATAGGCCAGCGTCAGGCCGCTGACGCCGCCACGCATGCCGACCTGCACGGTATCCGTGTAGGACTGCACGAAGCCGGCATTGCTGACCGTGTTGCCGGTGGAGACCTGGTTGGAGCTGATGCTCGACTGCGCCACTGCGGTGGTCGCTACCGAGGCCGCGAGCGCGTTCTTCTGCTCGTTGTTGTTGCCCGAGGCGATGTTCACGCCGATGTTGCCCGAAGCACCACCGAAGGCGTTGCCGCCGAGACCTGCGGCGTTGGTGACCCCGGAGTTCATGGTGGCGTTGCCGAAGCCGGCCTGGTTGACGAACACCTCGGCGTCGGCCATGCCGAAGCTGAAGGACGCGTCGGCAGCGGACAGCGACGCGGCATTGTCCTGCGCGTTGTTGTCGCCGGACACCACGTTGAAGCCGAGATTGCCCGAGGCGCCGGCACCCACGCTGTCACCGATGGAAGCACTGTTGGTGACCAGGCTGTTGCTGGTGACGTTGTTGCTGATCGACTGGCGGTTGTCGATCACGGCAATGGCCGCCGAGTCGAGGTCGATGTTGCCGGTGATGTTCGGGTCACCGGAGAAATTGATGTCGGTGCTCAGCCGCAGGTCCTTCTCCAGGTTCACGTCGACGCCGTGGTTGTTCTTTTCCTTGCGTTCGTCGGCCTGGATGTTGCTGTGTTTCTGCACATTGACGTTGACGGTGCGGTTGCGTACGTCGTTGTCGGTGTGATTGTGCGTGTCGTTGCGGGTTTCGCTGACGGTGTGGTTGTGATTGATGTTCGCGTTGGCGTTCTGGTTGTCCCAGCCATTGGCCGCAGCGGCGGTCGAGGCAGTGGCAATCGCCATGGCGCACATGGTCTGTTTGACGGTCGCTTTCATGGTGCCCTCTCTCTCATCAGGTGGTGCATCGGTTGGGTGGTTGTCACGGGCGGTCCTGCACGACCAGGCCCAATACGTTGGCCGTGTCGTTGCCGTTGCCCGCGATCTGATTGAGTTGCAGGACCCCGTCGAATCCCCGCAGTGCGGTGCTGGCTACACCTGCGCTGCGGGTGCCCGTCGCGACGCCGTGACCGGTGTCGTCCCGCCCCCCTGCCAACGCGGAACCCTCGGCGGCCAAGGCCGTATCGTCGGTTTCGCGTATGCCCTGTCGGGCCAGCGTCGCGCTGACGACGTTGAGCGTCGTGTTGGCGATGCCGCTGGCCTGGTTGATCGAAGCGATGCCGCTGGCACCGGCCAGTGCGTCACCGCCAATGAATGCAGTGGCCTGCTGCGGCCCGGACAGCACGCGGTTGCCCTGCTGCAGTTGCCGCGCATTGATCGCGACGTCGGCGCGATCACCCTTGGCGATACCCCGTAGGTTTGCCTGCACGTTGAGGTCGCCGGCGGCCTGGTTCACGGCGATGGCGCCATTCGTTCCGGCAAGTGCGTGGCCGTCGATGCGGGCCACGTCGAGATAGGCGAGCATGCCGCTGTAGTCATCGGCCCGGGTCGCCCAGGGCGCGGCAGCGAGCAGCAGAAGCAACCCGTGCAGGGGCTTCATTTTCCACCTGCCGGGGCCGTGCCCTGCAGCGGGAACTGGGCCAGTGCGCCGCGCACGATATCGGCGATACCGCGGGTGCTGCTGCCGACCGCACCGAGCTGCCCACTCATGGCACCCCCCAGATTGCTGCCGACCATGCCGTCGCCACTGCGGCCCAGCGTGCCGCCCAGGGCCTGCTGGGTGACCCGTTCAACGGTGGTGCCACCCGGAGTCCCGATGGACGCAGCCTGGCCGGCGCCCATGCCGGCATAGTCCTCATCGCTCAACTCGTCCATGCCGGTTGTTGTGCCGCCGGCACCCAATGCGGTGGCGATCTCGCGCTGCGGCTTCGGGTCGGCAATCAGCGCCATGCCCGGCGGTGCCATGCGATATGCCGGGCGCGCGGATACATCCCGCAGCAGGACGATCTCGCCCGGTTGTGCCTTCACGCCTTGGCGGGCGCCGGATGCGGATGCGCCCGCGCTAACCGACAGCAGGGCCACTGCCAGTGCTGCGGCCAGGCCGCGAATCAGGGTGGAGCCGTCCATGCCGATCTCCCGCGATGGGTGCGGCGGAACCACGCATCAACCGTGCCAACTTCGAAGTGCCCACCGGCCAATGTCGGCACCGTGCCGCACCTGACCGGGCTGCTGCCACGCTGTTACAGGCACGTCGCGGAATTGTTGGGATTTCGAAGCCCCAGGCACCGCAGGGCAAGGGCCGCGGGCGACTGTCGCATCCGTGTTACAGGTGGCGTCGCGGTCTGCAACGGTGCCGCTTCAGCCAGGAATTTCTTGACGCACTGCTCATTGCGCCGCCGTTTAGGGAAGCGCTAGGATCCGCCCAACAAAGGCCGCCCCGGTGGCCGTAGAGGTCCCGGCGGGGGGCGGCACGCCGGTGATTGCCTGACAGTCCGCCGACGGTGTCCGGATGCTGGGGGAAGCATGGCAGCGGTCCCGGAGGCTTCAACGTCACGTTGCGTGCTCTGGTTTGGCGAGCCGTTGGCGAACGAGCGCAGTGCGCTGGCGGCAGCAGGCTGGTATGTGCGCAGCATCCGTCCCGATCCCGCCATGGCGATTGGCCTGCGCGGGCGCGATCGCTTGCTCGCCGTGCTCGATCTGCGCCACCTCGATGCGGTCGCGCTGCAGCTGCTGGTACCGTGGATCGAGCAGCACCAGCATCTACCCTGGCTGGCGGTACTGCCACCGGGTGCCGGACCTGCTTCAGCGGCCTGGCTGCCGTTGCTGCAGCGATGCTGCGCCCGCTTCACGCTGCCGTTCGGCCTGCAGGATCTGGTCTGCGCAATGCGCCAGCAGTTCGACGCAGATGATCCGCCTGTCGACGCAACCTGCAGCGGGCAGGGACCGCACGCATTGATTGGTGAAAGCGCTGCGCTGCATGCGGTGCGCACGTTGCTGTACAAGTTCGCGCCGGTGGAGCTGCCGGTTCTGGTCACCGGCGAAACCGGTACAGGCAAGGAACTGGCCGCACATGCACTGCATGCGCTGTCGGGGCGTGCTGGCAGGCCTTTCATTGCGGTGAACTGTGGTGCGATTCCGGCCAACCTGGTGCAGTCGGAGCTGTTCGGTCACGAACGTGGCTCGTTCACCGGTGCCGACAAGCGGCAGATCGGCGTGTTCGAATCCGCGCACGGCGGCACGGTGTTTCTGGACGAAGTCGGTGACCTGCCGTCGGAGGCACAGACCAGCCTGTTGCGTGTACTGCAGGAAGGCACCTTCGAGCGCGTCGGCAGCAGCCAGCCGTTGCGGGCGGATGTGAGAGTGCTGGCTGCCACCCACGTGGAACTGGAACACGCGGTGGCGCAGGGCCGGTTCCGCAGCGATCTCTACTACCGTCTGAACGTGCTGCGCCTGCTCATGCCACCATTGCGTGAGCGCGGTGCTGATGTGCAGCTGCTGGCCGAACACTTCCTGCGCTGTTTCCGGCAGCGCCACAGCGTGCGTGCACGCGGCTTTGCGCCGGCCGCACTGCAGGCCATGCGGCGTTTCGAATGGCCCGGCAACGTACGCGAACTGCTGAACCGTGTGCAGCGTGCAGCGATCATGGCCGAGGGCGAGCTGATCAGCGAGCGTGACCTGGAGCTGGGCGCATCGGTGGCGGTCCTGCCTGGGGCGATGCTGCACGATGCGCGGGGCCAGGCCGAGCGCGATGTGCTGCTGCAGACCCTGCGCCAGACCGGCTACAACGTTTCCGAGTGCGCGCGGCAGATGCAGATTTCGCGGGTGACGGTGTATCGCCTGTGCCGCAAGCACCGGTTGGAGCTGCCTGCGCAGCGCTGATCAGCCGGCCGCCAGGTGCTTGAACAGGCGCAACGGCTTGCCCGTGACGCGCTCGATCACGCCCTTGGCTTCCAGGTCCAGCTGCACGGCCTTCAACCACCAGCCGGCGGCGGCGCCTGCCGGGAACAGGGCGGCGGGCAGGCGCGGCAGCAGCGCCTGCTTGGCCTGCGCAACGGTCAACCCTGGCGGTTGCGCAGGCAGGGCCTGCAGCAAGGCGTGGCGCATGGCGAGATACTTGGCACGATCCACGCGCTGGATGTGCCCGGGCGTGGTGATGCTCTCGATCTCGATCCGCTCGGGCTCAGACATGGCTATCTCCCGCGACTTCGATGCGAGGGCTGCGGAAGCCCATGGCGATCCACACCTTCAACAACCGTGCATGGAACCGCAGCGACCGGGTCTGCAGGTTCGGCACATCGTCCGGAAGGACAGACGCATCAGGAAGATCACTGACCATCGTCCGCATCTCCACGGCGGGTCTTGCCGATGCGGGCCACAACAGGCCATACAGGCTCAGCCAATGGCCGCCACTGAACTCCAGGAACAGCGGCGTATTGCAGCAGCCCGCCAGGACGCGGCGGCTGCCGCCCCTGCTGGACAAGCGCAACGCACGCAGCATGGAATGTCCGGCGTCGATGCTGACGCGATCCTTGCGGTGCATTACGAAAAGCGTCTGGCCATGCGGGCCCAGTACTTCGGGTGCTCGGGGCAGCGACTGCAGCATGGCGCCGGCCTTGCGGCAGCTGTCGCAGCAGCATTCGACAGTGGCAATGGGTTGGCCCGTGGCGGTCAGGCGGACCTGGCCGCAGGCGCAGGCAAGGGACTGATGGGAGGGCATCTGCATTTTCTCCTGGGGTATTCATCCTCTCGACGAACCGGGGCGCCGGGAATCGACAACATCCGCCTTCAAGGGCGCTTCATCCAGTAGCGGATGCGGTACAGGTCCAACCCTGCACCGTCCGCACGGCGCGCCGAATAGGTCAGCGTGCCGGGGTGCGAACCATCCAGCATCGCGCCGTAGCTGTCGCCGGACGCCTCGTTCAAGGGCGAGGGCAATGCATGGCCCGCGTCATAACGGCCTCCACGTTCGTAGGCAATGAACTGGCGCACCGGTGCGCTGCCGAAGTCGAGAGCGCGGGCAAAGAGCACAGTACGGCCATCCCCGAGGAACGTGGCATCGAACTCCTGCGCCGAGGTATTGAGGTCTCCGGGCAGCGGCCGCGCGGGCTGCGCCACGCCGCGGACCATCGCTGCGACGTAGAGGTCATGGCCACCCGCACCGCCTGCACGATTGCTGGAGAACAGCAGCGTGGCTGCGTCTGGCGAGAGCATCGGCGCAAACTCATCGGCCGCGCTGTTCACTGCGCGGCCAAGATTGACCGGCTCCCCGAATCGGCCGTCGCTCCCCACGCTGACCCGATACAGATCGTCGCCGCCCTGGCCGCCTGCTCGATCCGAACAGAAATACACCACGCGGCCATCGGCGGAAAAGGCGGGGTCGAAGTCACGTCCCGGCATGTTGAACGAGACCGGCTTCGCCGGCCGCCAGTGCTGCCCGTCGTGGCGCGAAACCCATATGTCATACCCGCCCGGACCGCCGGGCCGGTTGCGGCTGAACCACAGTGCGGTCTTTCCGTCCGGGCTCAAGGTCAGTCGAATCTCGTCGTACTGCGTGGATGCAATGCCCGGAGCAAAGCGCTCGGCCGGGCCGACGATCTGCAGCACCCTGGATGGAGACGCGCCAGGCGACGCAGACACCAGCAGCATCACGGCCAGCAGCGCCTTCATGCCTGCCGCTCGAAGTCGCTGACCCAGTTGGTTTCCCAGCTGCGTCCACCATCGGTCGAGGCCGCCTGTTCCCAGCGCGCCGAACGCGGGGTAATGCGTGACCAGATCACCCGCGTCTGGATCGCTCGTCCGTCGTGCTGGTCTTCGCCAAAGAAGCGACCGACACCGGCCTCGAAACCACCGCGCATCGGCGCGCCGATCCGGGTCGGCTCCCGGCCATCCAGCCACCAACTCAGCCAGTGCCGCTCAGCCGCGTTCCAAGCGCGGATGCCCATGCCGCGCAGCGGCGCTCCTGGCATGTCCATCAGATTGTCACCTACGTTGCCGAATCCTCCCAGTACCGGCCAGTTGTGCAGGGTGCCGTTGAACGCGTCCCACGCATCGCTGCCTGCCAGCCGGGCGCGCAGGCGACGATGGCGCACGTTCCAATGGCCCACCAGGAAATCAAAATCGCCCGGTGCATCCGGCAGCTTCGGAAGCGGCGAGGGGGCCGCAGCCGTGCGGCGGAACCAGTTGCGCCAGTTCACCTCCCAGTGCGCACCGGAATCGTCGGAGAATGCCTGTTCCCACCACGGCTCCTCGCCGTGGATGTCGTGCCACCGGAACCACACGTCGATGGGGCGCCCGTCGATCCGGTCGGTGCCGCGGAAGCTGCCGGCATCGCCCTTGAAACCGCCGCGTACGGGCGCTTCGATATGGGCAGGATTGCGGCCATCGATCCACCAGATCGACCACGTGGAAGACACGGGATCAAATGCACGCACGCCCAGGCCCCTGTAGGGACCCGAAGGCAGTGCCATGACGTTGTCATCGATGGTGCCGAGCCCGCCCAGGGTGAGCCAGACCGCGCTGGCGCCGGTGAAGGCTTCCCAGCGTGTATCGCCCACCAGCCGCTCCTTCAGGCGTTGGTGCCGGACCTGCCAGGTGCCCTGCAACCATTTCCAGTCTTCGCTGTGGCTGGCCAGGGCCCACCCGGAGGGCAGGGCGGCGGACGCGGCCGTGGCGGCCAGGGTGACCAGGAACTGCCGTCGATCCATATGCGTGATCCCCTACCGAAGGTGCCTCCATCGTTGCGGATACGAAGGGGATTGACCACGCAGATATCGGGGCTCAGGCTAAGCCACACTTATGGTCACCCAACGACAGCTGCCATCGCTTGCCGCCATCCGCGCCTTCGAGGCGGCGGCGCGGCTGGGCAGTTTCGCCCGTGCCGCCGAGGAGCTCGACACCAGTGCGGCATCGGTGAGTTACCACGTGCGGCGGCTGGAGGCCCAGACCGGTACCTGCCTGTTCCTGCGCCACGCACAGCACGTGGAACTGACGGTGGTGGGTGCCAGCGTCGCGCAGGAAGCCACCCGGGCATTCGATGCACTACGCGCCAGCTTCATGCGCGCCGCTGGCATGGATGCGGCGCGACTGCGCCTGTCCGTACTGCCAACGCTGGGCACCAGTTGGTTGACGCCGCGGCTGGGTACGTTCCGCGCCCGCCATCGGCAGCTCCTGCTGGAACTGGATCTGTCGGCAGCGCCGCAGGATCTTGCAGCCGGCCACTTCGATGCCGCCATCCGCAACGGGCATGGCGAGTGGCCTGGGCTGCAGGCCACGCCCTTGTTCCCCAGCGTTTTCATGCCGTTGTGTGCGCCGGCGCTGCTGCCGGCGGCCCGTGGGCTGGGCAGCACCGCGCTGGAGATTCCCCTGCTCGGTCGGCCGGACTGGTGGGCCCTGTGGTTCGCCGCGCACGGGCACCTTCCACCGCCGGCACCAGGGAGTCTGGTCACGCCCTTCGCCGTCGAGCATCTGGATGTCGGCGCCGCGATCGCAGGGCAGGGCATCGCCATCGGTTCGCCGATCCTGTTCCAGGCCGAGCTGGAGAGCGGGCGCCTGGTGCAGGCGCATCCGGGTGTCGCCAGCGACGGTCGCAGCTTCTGGTTCGTGGCGCCCTCGGCGCGGAGTGGGAGCGCCAAGGTCATCGCATTCCGTGACTGGTTGGTCGAACAGGCCGCCGAGGCACGGCACGCAGCACGCCATCATCTGGCGCAAGCGGTGACGCCGTGAACCAGAGCCCCGAACTGCTGCGACGCCTGCTGCGTGCCAAGGACCGGATTGACCGGGCCAGCCATGAGGAATGGCCAATCACACGCCTGGCTGAGGTCAGTGCGGTGTCGCCGGCGCACTTCGCCCGCTCTTTCAAGCAGGCATTCGGGCTGCCGCCACACCGCTACCTGCTCAGCCGCCGCATCGAGCGGGGAGTGGCCATGCTGCGCGACACCGATCTGCCGGTCACCGAAATCGCCGTACAGACCGGGTGGAGCAGCCTGGGCACCTTTGGCCGCATCTTCCGTGACATCACCGGTGACAGTCCGGGCAATGTGCGTGAACGTGAGCGTGCAGGCCAGGCGGCGTCGGCCAGCGTGCCGGAATGCCACGCACGTGCCGCACAGCGACCGGACCTGAAGATCGCAGTTTTGGAGAAGCGTCGCCGCGAGGCGGTTGCTAACGTGGACCCCACCTGAGGGAGGTCCCATGACGAACACTGTGAACACGGTCGGTCTGTATGTGCGCGACCAGGATGAGGCGCTCGCGTTCTATGTCGGCAAGCTCGGCTTCGAGGTGCATACCGATGTACGCAACGGCAGCTACCGCTGGCTGACGGTACGCAGCCCGGGCCAGGACGGTTTCCAGCTGGGCCTGTTCGTGCCTGGCCCGCCCACCCACGATGCGGCCACCGCGCTTTCGCTGCAGCAGCTGGTGGCCAAGGGCGCAATGCCGCCGCTGGTGCTGGCCGTGGATGACTGCCAGGCGCGCTACACGCAATGGCTGGCGCTGGGCGTGGAATTCACCCAGGAGCCGATCGAGCGCTATGGCGCCGTGGACGCCGGATTCCGCGATCCATCAGGCAATGGCTGGAAGATGATCGAAGCCCGCTCCGAGACGAGGCGCCGGCAATGAGCCGCGGTGGCTGGGCACGGCCGGTGCACCGTTGGACCTCGATCGTGTTCACCCTGGCGGTGATCGCCAACTTCGTAGTGCGCGCGATGGGACAGGGCGAGCCTGCGGCGTGGCTCACCTACTCGCCGTTGCCACCCCTGTTCCTGCAACTGTTCACCGGCCTTTACCTGTTCGTGCTGCACTACGCCGGAAGGCGCCGCAGCGCCGCACTCGGCGCTGCGGGCTGAGGCAAGGTCAGGCGACCGCGTCGACCGCATGGGCGGCAAGCAGGGCGGGCAGGTCTTCCATGCGCTGGAAGATCACCTGTGCACCCGCTGCACGCAGGGCCTCCGGCGTACTGTGGTGCGGACCGCCTTCACTGAAGCCGAACACGGTTGCGCCAGCGGCCACACCGGCCGTTGCACCGGTAACAGTGTCCTCGATCACCGCGCAACGCTTCGGGTCCACGCCCAGCGCAGCGGCGGCGGCCAGATAGACATCCGGATGCGGCTTGGTGTGCGGCATGTCCTGGCCGCTGAACACGTGGGCCCCGAAGGCATCAAGGATGCCGACCTTGCCCAGCTGCAGCTTGACCTTGTGCAGATCGGCGCCGGACGCGCAGGCAATCCGGCCGCCGGTGAGCACCGCGATCGCACGCACCGCCTCGGGCGCACCCTGGATGGCGACCAGGTCACGTTCCAACGCGCGGTTGCGCTGCTGGCGGAACTCTTCCAGCCATTCCTCGGTGAACGGCTTGCCGGTGCGTTCTTCGATCAAGCCGGCCAGATGGGCCACGGACTGGCCCAGGAACACCTCACCGGCCTGCGCCGGGGTCAGCGGCCAGCCGCGCTCGGTCAGCATTTCCGAAAGCACGCGGGCGACCAGCGGCTCGGAATCAACGAGTACGCCATCGCAGTCGAACAGCACGGCATCGAAGGGGAAACGGGACATCTACAGCTCCAAGGGGCAATGCGGTGGTGCAATTGCCCGCCATTTTCCCATAGCCATCCTTGCGTGGCACCCGGAGCGGGTGCCACCCATTCCCGGCAGGCCGATCAGCCCAGATCACAGCCCGCTGGCTGCGGCCAGGTGGTGGCCGGCAGCATGTTCTTCAGCGAAGCGGGCGCGTTGATCGCCACATAGCTGGCGCCCAGCAGCTCCTCCAGGTCGGCGATGGTCACCAGGTAGCTGTCCAGGCTGCCCAGATTCGCTTCATTCGGGATGATCCAGCTGATCGCCTTGGCGGTGCCGGTGTTCGGATCACGGGTGATGATCGTCTTCCAGAAGAACTCCGGGGTCGGAATGCCGTGACTGGCAAGGAAGTAATCGTTGGACGCGTCGCCGTAGACCACGCCGCCGTAGACATCCACCGGCGCGATGTCGCGGTAGCACTCGGCCACGTTTTCGGCCTTCACCCAGACGCCCTGGTTGAAGCTGGAAACCTGCGGAACGATGTTGGTCATGTAGTTGGCGCGACGGATGTAGGTCGCGTTGTAGTCCATGTGGTTGGAGGTCACCAGATGGCCGCGGTCATAGCCGCTGCGGATGCTGGCATACGACGTGGTGCTGTTCTGGCCGAGGCAGCCGGCCGGCAGGTCCGGGTCTTTGTAGAAGCTGGACGGGCGCGCGGCGGAGCCGGTGTCGGCGGTGAGCGTGTACTCGTAGCGGGTGGCGCTGTGGATGCTGCAGTCGTAGGTGAGCACGAAGCCGCCCTTGTTGAGGGTGACGACCTGGGCCTGGGCGGCACCGGCGAAGGTACTGAGGACGAACGCGAAGAAGAAACCTGCAAGGCGCATTGCGATTCTCCAGCAGAGGATTCAGGACGCAGCCGCCCGCCACGACCGGGCCAGAGCGAGGTCATGTGAGGACACTGCGGAGTCGGGTAGTGCGGAATGCGTGGGACGTGACCGCGATGACAGGGCCGCGGAGGCCGTGCGGTGTCGTAAGCGTCACAAGCTGTCGTCTTTCGGTCAATGGCGAAACGACGAAGCTGTGACAGCGCGCAAGCACTGGAGATGTGTCAGATCATGCGGCGCGTGGATGAAACGCAGGCGTGCTAGGACATCGCGCTGCCTGTAGCGATGGTCAGGGGTTCGTCTTCAACACGTAGTCGCCCTTGCGTGTTCCCGGCACCAGCGACCATCCCGGCTTCAGGTTCAGCGACCACCCCGGCCCCTCCAGTGGCGGTTCAGCACTTGCCGGGGCCTGCACGAATACGACCTTCCAGTCGCTGTGCAGCAACGCACCGTCGGTGACATCCAGGCTGCCCCAGATGTCGGACAGCCGCATTGCTGGATACACCATGCCTTGGCCTGGCAACGGCTGCATGGTGTTGGGATCGAACTGGATGCGCATGTTGCGCAGATTCAGGCGCACGACCGGGCCTGTCACGAAGCGCGCACGGTTGTGTTCCAGCTGCGCAAGGCGCTGCTGTTCGCGCAGCGTTTCGGCTTCGTGCAGCTCCGGCCCGTCATAGCGCGCGGCAGCCGCTCCCAGCGCGGTCGCGTCCAGCTGCAATGGGGCCTGCGTCACTTCGGCCAGACGCGTGCCGAGATCGCGAGCCTGGTGGGCGAGGTCGCCGCGCCAGCCAGGTGCCGCCTGGTCCAGCAGCAGGCCATAGGCCGGGCCGGTGGCATAGGCGAAAGAGCGGACGAAGCTGCGATCACCCACGTGTGCGCGGACGTCATGCAGTGCCGCCTGGATACGTGTCGACGGCGTCGGATTGCCGACGAACACGCCGGTGTACTCGGCCAGGCCCTCGTTCAATTCCAGCGCCGCTTCTTCCTGCGCGGCCGCAGGGAACCGGCGGTAGCGCTCGGCGCGGAATGCGAGTGCGTCCGTCATCGCAGTGTGCTCCGCTACTGCATCGGTGGATTCGAGTGCGTCCGCAAGCGCGCGCCATTCCAGTTGCAGCCAGTAGCGTCCTTCAAGCGTATCGAGGTGTTCGTTTCCACCTGCCGCCGGTGCGATGATGGGCAGCGTCGGCTGCAGGCGATGGAACATTTCGTGAGCCAGCAGCGTGCTGCGTCGGGACGCGTCCTGCGGCAATGGCCAGAGCAGCTGCGTCCAGCGTGTGCCGGACCAGTCCACGGCGGTGTTGGCGACGATCGCGTCAGACGGAAGCTGGCCTGTGAACACATCGCCGCGCTCCTTCAGCGCACCATGTGCGTCTGCCTGCGAGGCGATGACCTGCCGGCTCTTTGGATCCACCAGCATCATCGGCCCGCACAGGGATTGACCCCACAATCGACCCCGGTCTCCGTTGCAGAGCTGTTCGGCGCGCCGGAAGACCTCGCGGGCCGCCGCGTCGGAGAACGCCTGCTCGTTGGCCATCACGGTTCGTTGCGCACATAGCGCCAGTACAGCGAAGAGCAGGAAGCGTGACCTCATGACGTCCATTCATCCTTGGGGCCCAGCTCTCATAGCATCGATCCCATAGGCCGGCAATGCAGCAAACGTCATGTTGCGTCGCAAGGTGCCACCCACCATTCGCACTGGTACGGTCCAACCCGTTGCACCACCACCGACGGGGACAGACGACGATGCGCAAGGTATTGCTGCTGTTGATCCTGCTGACCGGACTGGCGCCCACCGCCTGGGCCGCTACGGTCAAGACCACCCACCGGACCATTCCCAGCTGGGATGGAACGCCTCTCGGGGCCTTCGTCATCGAACCGCAGGACGCGGGCAGCGGGCGCTATCCACTGCTGGTGATGCCCAGCAGCTGGGCGGTACCCAGCGTGGAGTATGTGGGGGTGGCGCAGTCGCTGGCGCGGCGCGGCTATGTGGTGATCAGCTACAGCTCGCGGGGTTTCTGGGAGTCCGCCGGCAGCATCGACATCGCAGGGCCAGCCACGGTCGAAGATGTCAGCGCCCTGATTGATTGGGCGCTGGACAACACCCGCGCCGATCCCGCCCGGATCGGCGTTTCGGGCATCTCCTACGGCGCAGGCACCAGCCTGCTGGCGGCGGCGCGCGATCCACGCATCAAGGCCGTGGCGGCGCTGAGTGGCTGGGCCGATCTGCAGGCCTCGCTGTACAGCAACGACACCCCCAGCGCGCAGGGCATCGCCTTGCTGGTGGCAGCCGGCCTGGCCACCGGCCGCCCGGGACCGGAACTGACGACCATCAATCGCAATGTACTGGTCGGCAACTACCAGGGCGCGGTGGATTCGCTGTTGCCGGTGGCGGCGCAGCGCAGCCCTGGGGCCAGCATCGATGAGATCAACGCCAACCAGCCAGCGGTGTTCCTCGCCAACGCCTTCAACGACAGCCTGTTCCCGCCGGGCCAGCTGGTCGATTTCTTCACCCGGTTGAAAGGCCCCAAGCAGTTGCAGCTGCGCCATGGCGATCATGCGCTCAACGAAGCCTTTGGCGCTCTGGGTGTTCCCAACGAGGTCTACGAATCGGTGGGCGACTGGTTCGACCATTACCTCAAGGGTGAAGCCAATGGCATCGACCGCCAGCCTGCAGTACAGCTGAAATCGCAGAAGGGCAGCTGGAGTACCTATCCGAACTGGGAGGCGACCAATGCCGGCGCTGTCAGCTATGCGCTGAGCGCACCCAAAGGACTTCTGCTGCCCACGGGCGGCCTCGTCGCGAGCGGCAGCAGCACCGGCTGGAGTTACCGGATCGGCAGCGGGCTGCTGACCGCCGCCAATTCCGGCGTGGCGATGGCCTCCGGTGCATTGCAGATGATCAACCTGCCGCCCGGTGCCTATGTGCCCTTCGTGGGCCGCAACGCCGCAGGTGTCTGGCAGGGGCCGATCCAGTGGAGTGCGCAGCGCCTGGATGGAACGCCGGAGGTACGCTTGACCGTCACGCCCAGCCGCGCCAACACCACGCTGTACGCCTACCTGTACGCCGAGGATGTGCTGGGCAACGGCCAGCTGATCAGCCACAAGCCCTATACGCTGCGTGGTGCCACGCCGGGGCAGGCGAAGACCATCGACCTGCGGTTGGAAGCCAGCAGCTGGAACCTTCCGGCCGGCAGCCGCCTGACCCTGGTGGTGGACACCGTGGACCTGCGGTATGCGGGCATCAGCCAGCTGGGTGGCACGGTGACTTTCAGTTCGCCGGCCAATGCGCCATCAGTGTTGAAGGTGCCGTTGCATTGATGGAAGGCCGCGCCCGTTGCGGCGGGCGCGGTACGCCAGGCAGTAGAACTGCGAGACTGGCGTTTGTTCCGGGGAAGGGAGGAATCCATGGTCACTGCATGGCTGTTGCTCGGTGCAGTGCTTGCGGCACCTACCGCGCAAGGCGCGCCGATCGACTGGTCGGATACGCTGTTGAAGGATCTGGACGCTGCCGACGCCGCCATGCGCGGCAGCCATCCGTGCGCCGTGGACCTGCGCAATCCTGGTTTCGGCGCACAGCTGGACGATGCCCTGGCGCTTGCACGCTCGCGCGCGGAACGGGTCGCCAGCTACCCGGGCTACTGGTGGACGATGAAGGGCTATGCGGCCTCCTTCAACGATGGGCATGTCAGCCTCAACGCGCTTGCCGATGCTCCCGATCTTCCAACGCAGTGGCCGGGCTTCCTGACCGGCTTCGACGGCGATGCGCAGGTGGTCATGACCGTGGATGGTGGTCCGGGCCATCCGCCGCTGGGCGCGCAATTGCTGTCGTGTGACGGCATTGATGCGCAGACGCTGGCTGTACGCCGGGTGGGTGACTTCAGCGGTCGCTGGAACCTGCAGGCCAGCCGCATCCAGGGTGGTGGTGAAGTGCTGCTCGAACAGGGCAATCCATACGTGCCTGCATTGCGTACCTGCGTTTTCCAGGTGGGCGGACGCGAGACATCCTATGCACTGCGGTGGCAGCCGCTGCAGGCAGCACAGCGCAAGGAGCGCTTGGCTGATACCCGGCGCAGCTTCCGTCCCCCCAACGGCTGGCACGCGATGCCCGATGGCAGTTACTGGATCACCACCAGCAGCTTCAATGCCGACCCTGCGGAGCAGAACTTCAAGGAACTGACCGCGCTGCTTGAGCAGCTTGAACCGCAAGCCGAAGGGCTGCAGCAGGCACCGACGGTGGTGCTGGACGTGCGTGGCAACACTGGCGGTGCTTCGCAATGGAGCATCGAACTGGCGCGATTGATCTGGGGCCGGGCCGCTGTCGACGCGCTGCCCGACCGCAGCTGGGTAGAGTGGCGGACCTCGGAGGGCAACATCGCGCAGCTTCGCGGCTTCCTGCAGACGCTGGAACAGGTGCCCGACGCGTCGCCCGAGCTGCGTCGCATGCTGGAATCGGTGACGGCAGGCATGGCGCAGGCTCGCGGCCGGGGTGAGGCTTTGTGGCGCGAGCCATCCGAGGCCAGCGCAGATCCAGCATCCGCCGCAAGCCAGGCCGGACCTGTGCGCAAGGGCAGGGTCCTGGTTGTGGCCGATGCTTCCTGTGGCTCGGCCTGCCTGGATGCATTGGACCTCTGGAAGCGGCTGGGCGCGGTGCAGGTGGGCGTCGAGACCTCGGCCGACAGTCTGTACATGGACGTGCGGCCGGAGCGGTTGCCCAGCGGGCTGGCCAGGATCTCGGTGCCGATGAAGGTGTTCCGTGGGCGGGTACGTGGTTCGAATGAACCGCACGTGCCCGATCATCGCTATACGGGCGACATGCGCGACACCCGGGCGCTGGAAGCGTGGCTACTGACGCTGTAGATGCGCGCAGGACCTCGTGCAGGGCTGAATTCCGCAGGAGAGGATCGCATGAGCATCCCGCCACCCAGCGCTGCCAGGCCGCCATCGCGGGCAGGAGCCTTCCGTCGTTGGATGCTGACACCCGGTGCATTGCTCGGCGTGGCGCTGCTGATGTACATGGTCGGCGTACGTGTGCCGCTGGCCTGGCTGAGCGGCCTGTAGGGCGGAGCGAGATCAGCGCCGGACGTCGAACTGGTCACTCTCCAGCAGCGCCCAGACCTCGGCCTCGCGCACAGGACTGAAGTCTCCGGGAATGGAGTGCTTCAGCGCACCTGCCGCCAGACCGAAGCGCACGGTGCTCTCTGCATCGAACCCGGACGCCAGCCCGTGCAGGATGCCTGCCGCGAACGCATCGCCGCCGCCAATGCGATCAACGATACCGGGCAATGGCCGCGAGGGGGCCTGCGCACGGGTACCGTCGCGTCCCAACAGCAGCGCGCCCAGGATGTGATGGTCTGCACTCACCACGTCGCGCTGGGTGCAGGCCAGCCACTGCAGGTGCGGGAGCGCCGCGAACGCGGCCGCTGCAGCCGCCTCGGTCCGCGCGATGGGGCTGTCCTCGGCGAAGCGCAGTCCCAGCACCAGTTCGATATCGCGATGGTCGGCAAAGACGATATCCGCCTCTGCGAACAGTTCCCGCAGGATGGCGGCGGCGTTGCCGCCCCAACGCTGCCAGAGCGAAGGTCGGTAGTTGCCGTCGAAGGACACACGCACGCCTGACCTGCGTGCGGCCCGTGCAGCGCTCAAGACGGATTCGGCCACATTGGCGCCCAGCGCCGGACTGACGCCGGAAAGGTGCAGCCACTGCGCATCACGCAACAGCGTTGGCCAGTCATGGTCGGCAAGTGCAGTGTTGGCGAATGCCGAATCTGCCCGGTCATACACCACTTCACTGGCGCGCTGCAGCGCGCCGGTGGCCAGGAAATACAGGCCCATGCGGTCTCGGTCGACTTCACGCACACCTGCCACGCCCACACCATGCCGCCGCAGCTCGGCCACGGCATGCCGGCCCAGCGCGTTGCCGGGCACCGTACTGACCATCTGCACATCGTGGCCGAAACAGGCCAGTGAGACCGCCACATTGGCCTCGGCGCCCCCCACGTGGACCTGCAGCTGCGGTGTCTGCAGCAGCAGTTCACGACCGGGTGCGCCCAGGCGCAGCAGCAGTTCACCGAAACAAACGACGCGGCTCATCGGTTCTCTCTCATTCGGTGGGGGTGCAGCCCAGCATGCGCAGATCGATGGCATCGGCCATGCGCCGGTAGCCTTCGTCATTGGGGTGCAGGTGGTCGCGGGTGATGTCGTTGGGCAACGATTCCACGGCCTTCGGGTCACGCAGCGCGGCATCGAAATCGATGATGCCATCGAACCCGGTCTTCCCACCGCGTGCCCACTGGTTGATCGAGGCGCGGGTCGCTGCGGACACGGGCTCGTAGCGCTCGGAACCACCGAATGGGGTCAACGTACCCAGCCAGGCGCGGATGCCGTGCGCATGCAGTCGCGCTGCAACCTGCTGATAGCCCAGCAGCATGTCCGCCGCACTGCGTCCAGGCAGCGGCTGCGTGCCACCACCGTGGCGGATGTCATTGATGCCCTCGAACAGGATGACCTGATCGGCATCGGCTACCGCGATCACATCGCGATCCAATCGTGACAGGGCGCTGTGGCTGCGGCCATGGTCAAGCAGCTTGTTGCCGCTGATGCCCTGATTGAGTACCACGAACCGGTTCGGGCAGGCTTGCTGCAGGCGCTGCGCCAATCGCTCCGGCCACTGGTTGAAGGTTCCGCGACGGGCGGTGGCGCCTTCCGTGATGGAATCGCCGAGTGCCACGATCACCTGGGGACGATCAGCGCGCTGCACCATCACTGCCGAGAACACGTTCTGCTGGTAGCTCAGCCGCACGCTGTCGGCAACCGATGTCTGCCTGCCGTCCGCTACCCGCACTTCGGTGCGGCGCACGGCGGGATGGGTAGGCTGCGGGAAGTAGGCCGTCACGCTGATCTCCTGCAGCGGCGTCACCGGCATCGGTACCGGGTCGCTCAGCAGCGCGGCACCCACCGGCACCTCGATGACCGCGCGGCCATCCACCGTTACCGGCAGAGGAGCGGACTTGCCGTTTTTCACTCCTACGCGCAGGTCCTCGACCCGTAACGGCGCCGTGCCGAGTTCGTTGCTGATGCGCAGCCGCAACGCGTCGCCACGGCTGCCGATGCGCATGTCCTGGCGCACGGTCTGCGCGGCGAACTGTACGGGGGCCTCGGCGGTGCCATCCTTGCGGTCCGGTGCCGGCGAGGCGGTCCACGCAGTGACCCAGACCGGTGCGGCCAACGCGCCAGGGGCGGCCGCGGCGGAACAGATCGTCAATGAAAGCAGGAGCGTCCAGCGCTGCATGGTCAGGATTCCAGTCAGGAGAAGTAGGTGCCGCCGTTGACGTCCAGATTCGCACCGGTGATGAACGCCGCCGCATCCGAGGCCAGGAATACCGCAGCGTCGGCGGCTTCGTCCGGTGTCCCTTGGCGGCGCAGCGGGGTAGCGCCGGCAACGGCCGTGCGCACTTCCGGCTTGGTGAACTCATCATGGAAGCGAGTGGCGATCATGCCGCAGCACAGTGCATTCACGCGGATGCCCTTCGGCCCCAGCTCCTTGGCCATGGCACGGGTGAAGGTCATCACTGCCGCCTTGGCGGTGGCGTAGATCGATGCCCCCGGGCCGCCGCCATCACGACCTGCCTGCGAGGCGAAGTTGACGATGGCCGCGCCGTCACGCATGTGCGGCACTACCGCGTGCGTGGTCAGGTAGGTCGAGGTCAGATTCAGGTCCATCACGGCGTGGAAGAACGCCGGGTCGATGTCAGCCAGCGGCCGACGCTGCACCATGCCACCGGCCACGTTCACCAGCAGGTCGATACGCTCGCCGAACGCGGCCTGTACCGCAGCGACCAGGCCGGCCACGGCGGCGGCATCGGTGACGTCGGCGCGATGCACGATGGCCTGGCCACCGGCCGCCTGGATCTGTGCCAGCGTTTCCTGGGCACTGGCTTCATCATGGGCGTAGTTGATGCAGACGCGTGCACCGGCGGCAGCCAGTTTGATCGAAACGGCGCGGCCGATATCGCGGCCACCACCGGTGACAATGGCCACCTTGTCCTGGAACGACATGCGGAAAACTCCTTGGTTTGCGGGGGAATGGATGTACTTGGAAAAGAAGGAGACCCAGGCTCAGCCGCCGCGACGGTCGAGCTTCTGGATAGGTCCGGTCCACCACCACAGCGCAGCCAGCGACAGCGGCACCAGCGCGGCAACGAGGATGAAGATCGGGGCGTAGGAGTGGCGGGTCAGCACCGGCACCAGCCAGGTGGTGATCAAGGTGCCGGCGACCGCCGCCAGGCCACCCAGGCCTGCCAGCGTGCCCACCGAACGGCCGTCGAACAGGTCGCCGGGCAGGGTCTGGATGTTGCCGATGGCTACCTGGAAGCCGAACAGCACCGCAGCGATTGCCAGCACTGCCAGCAGCGGCTGGTTGGCCAGCACAGCACCCAGCAGGGCAGGCGCCATGATCACGCACCCCAGGGTGATGGCCAGCTTGCGGGCGCGGTCCACGCTGTGTCCGGCGCGGATCATGCGACCCGACAGCCAGCCGCCACTGAGGCTGCCCAGCATCGCGCCGACGAAGGGTACCCAGGCGAACAGGCCGATCTGCTTGATGTCGAAGCCGAAGGTTTCAGCGAGATAGATCGGCAGCCAGGACACGAACAGCCACCAGATAGGATCCAGCAGGAAGCGGCAGGCGAGCATGCCCCAGCTCTGGCGATGGGCCAGCAGCTCGCGCACGCTGGCTTTGGGCGCCGCCTCTGTCTGTTGCCCGGCTTGGTCTTGCTGGATCAGCCGGCGCTCGGCATCGCTCACCCACGGATGCTTGTCCGGCCCGGCGCGGTAGACAAACAGCCACGGCAGCAGCCACAGGAAGCCGATCGCACCGACCAGCACGAAGGTGCCGCGCCAGCCCAGCCACAGATAGAGGCCGGCGATGGCGGGTGCGGAGACGATCGCGCCGATCGACGCACCCGCGTTGAACACGCCCTGCGCCAACGCGCGTTCGCGCGCAGGGAACCACTCGGCATTGGCCTTGACCGCGCCGGGCCACGCACCCGCTTCGCTGATGCCGAGCATCGCCCTTACCAGGCTGAAGGAGAGCATCGAATGGGTGATCGAGTGCAGCGCGATCGAGATCGACCACACGCTGATCGACAGGGCGAACCCCAGGCGCGTGCCGATCATGTCGAACAGGCGGCCGAACAGGAACTGGCCGGCGGCGTAGAACAGCATGAACACCGTTACCAGCAGGGCATAGTCGTCCTTGGTCGCGCCTACTTCCCTGGCGATTTCCGGCCACATCACCGCCAGTGCATTGCGGTCGATGTAGTTGATGACCGTAGCGACGGCGATCAGGCCCACGATCAACCAGCGCACTGCTGAACGCACCGGCACCTTGCGCAGGTTGGCCACCACGGCAGGGTCGTTCATTTTCCGTCACCCTTGCTGCGGTCCATGCGTGCATGGCTGCCGCTCCAGCGGTAGACATGGCCGTCCACGGTCACGCTGTGTTCGCCCTTGGCGCTGCTGTCGTCGGCCACGCCGAGGGCGATGCGTGCACCGTTGGCCAGGCGCAGTTCGATCACCTCTGCATCGCTGCCCCGGCTGCGCACGATGTCCTTGATGCGGCTGTCCGCGCCGTGCACGTACTCGGCGGTGCCGTTGTACTCGCCATGCGGCTCCAGCACGCTGAAGAAGGTCACGTCCTTCTGGCCTTCCACGCGCTGCAGCAGGGCCGGTTCACGGCGCAGGTTGAACTCCGGATCGTTGGCACCACTTTCCACCAGCAGCGCCTGTGCCGGCGCACTGCTGCCGAAGCGGAAGGTGTAGAAGCGCCCATCCAGCAGCCACGCCAGGGAACGCGATTCGCTGCCGGGCGTGCTGCGCGCATCCAGCCACAGGTGCTGGTAGCCGTTGTCCTTGCCCAGCACCGGGCGCTGGGTGGGGAAGTGTTCTGCCTCGAAGCCGGTGGTGACGATGTGGCCGTTGAAGTGCAGCGGCAGGTCGTAGCGCGCGGCCTTGTCGCCGTGCACCTGCAGCAGGTCCAGCACCACCGGCAGGCCCAGGTCGGGGTGGCGCAGCAGCGCCTGGGTGCGGGTGAACACCACGCCGGGGTAGGCATCGCGCATGGTCGCCGAGGCAACCTGGGTATCGGCATCGGCCTGGAAGAAGCGCACCTGCGGGGCATGCTCCTCGCCGCGCTTCCAGTCGCCCTTGAAGTGGCTCTGTTCGTCCACCACCAGGGTGTTGTGGGCCACGGTCTGTTTGGCCCAGCTGCGGTTCTCGGCCAGGTAGATGCCACCCCGCTTGGCTTCCACGTTGAGGAAGCGGGCAGCGCCGTAGTCGGTCACCACCGGATTGCCGTTGTCGTAGAACAGCCAGTTGAGTTTGTCGAAGTGGCCATGGCCCATGCCCTGCATCGTGTCCTTCTGCACCAGCGCCTGGCCGCGTTCGCCGTTCATGCGCAGGATCGCCAGGCCACCGCGGTCGCCGTCCGGGCCATCGCGCAGCAGCATCGGACGGTAATCGAAGGGCCTGGCCTTGTTGGCGGCCAGTGCTTGCGCCACCTGCAGTCCCTCGGGGGACAACAGCAGGCGTTTCTGCTGCTGGGCCACCGACAACAGGCGGTCGTCAGCGGTGCGCGCATAGGCAATGCCGATACCGGCCACCAGTTCCTCGGTATCGATGCCCTTGTCCAGGATGGCATCGTTGATCGGGAAGAACAGGCCGTCATAGCTGGACTGCACCAGCACATCCACCGCCTTCAGCAGCACGCCGTCGCGGCGCGCGAAGATCCTGCGCTGCGGCTCGTTGCGTTCGATGGCGTTGGCGAACAGCAGGAACGGTGCCAGTGCGTAGCGCTGGTAGTACGGACCTTCCTCGTAATAGCCATCGGGCGAGAACAGCAGGTCGATCTGGCGAAGGAAGCCGAACTGATCGTTCTTCTGGCTGCCGCGCAACGATTTCTCCACCAGCTCAGCGTCGCGCAGCACGTAGCCGGTCATGCCAGTGGCGGCCACCGCCCAGGTGGCGTGGTTGTGGATCTGGTCGTAGTTCTTCGGCTCGCTGACGAGGAACTCAGCCATCGGCCGGAACACCTTCGATTCGATGGTGTCGCGGTCCTCGGCGGACAGCGCGTCGCGGATCGCGTCGTAGCCCTGGATGGCGTTGACCAGCCACACCGAATCGTTGAGCACCTGCCAGAACACGCGGCCTGGAATCTGTCCGCGGCCTTCGGGGTGCGGGCCCAGGGTGGGGTAGAGCCTGGCATACCGCAGCAGCATGTCGCGCGCGTAGTCGGCATAGACCTTGTCGCCGGTCAGCCGGTACAGGGTGCCGGCCGCCAGCAGGGCCTGGTAGTTGCGCTTGTGCTGTTCATGGGTGCGGCCGCCGCCCTTGTCCTTCGGTACCGGCACGTCGATGCCGGCCTTCATCATCTTCTTCAGTGATTCTTCCGTGCGCGCCTGTTCCTTGGCGAACCACGGGTAGCGGCCGCCTTCGCTGGCCATCCGCTGCCACTGCGCTGCGGTCACCAGCACCGGCGCGGTGTCGGCCTGCCTCGCTGCGGCAGCGGGGGCTGCGAACAGCGGCACGGCCGGCAGCAGGGCAAAAGGGGTGGCCAGGGCCAGGGAGACGAACAGCGGCTGCAACCTCATCGATCAACTCCATTGCGGGTGCGTGACAGGGCAACTTCGCCCACCTTGGGATACCAGTTGACGCCGGTCGCCTCGCGCGCGGTCATCGCCAGGGCAGGATCGGCGCCCACGGCGGGCAGGGCAGGCGCGGCCACCCACAATCCGCTGGCAGCCTGCTGCAGGCTGACGCCACGCCCCTCTACGCCGCCCGGGAATACGGTGCTGGCTGCCGGTGACTGCACGTTGCCACTGAAGTCGATGCCGGCCAGCGAACTGGCGGCATTCGGCGGGTTCCTGCTGGTGCGGTTGACGATCAGGTTGGCGCTGAAGCGGCTGTTGCTGGCGGCGACCACGATGCCCTTGGCCTCATCATGGCCGACGCCGAAACTGATCTTCGCCACGTCCACGAAGGTATTGCGGCTGATCGTGGCATTCACCACCGGCGCATAGCCGGACAGCGGCGGATCGGCCTGCGCGTCCATCACCGCCAGCGCGGAACGGTTGCTGGAGCCGGCCAGTCGTTCGAAGTAATTGTTGCTGACGGTCTGGTCGGCATTGATGATGCGCACGCCGCCGGTGCCGGTCTTGTCGTCGCCCAGGAACACGTTGTCGATCACCCGGTTGCCGTTGCCATGGCGTAGCGTGAGCGCGCCGGCCGAACGGTAGAACACGTTGCCGCGGTAGGTATTGCCGCCGGACTTGTTGCTGATGATCTCGGTCTCGCCGTCGCAGCCTTCGAACCAGTTGTTCTCCACCGTACTGTTGGAATCGCTCAACGAAGTGTCGCTGGTGCCGACGCGGAGGGTTTCGCCGCCGTTGACGCCCAGCGCCGGGCGCGGTCCGAACCAGTTGTGGTCGATGCGGTGCTGGTTGTCCAGGCCCTGGGTGGCATCGCGCACCACCACTACCGTGGGCCCGGCGTTGGTCTTGCCGCGCAGCTGGCTGTGATCCAACCGGTTGTTGCTGCCATACAGCGATACCCAGTAGTCCTGGTCGCTGGCATCGGGGTTGGTGTAGTCATCGATCACCAGGCCGGTCACCCGGCTGTGGCGGGCCACCGCCTTGCTGGATTCGCGGAACGCCACCACCGCATCACCCGGCGTATAGCCCTTGCGGAACACCAGGTTGGACACCTGCAGGTAGCTACCCGCCAGGCGCAGGTCCGAACGTCCGCTGAGGACGACCTTGCCGGCGGTCTGTGCGCGCAACACGATCGGCGCGGCTGCCGTGCCCTGGCCTTTCAGCAGCAACCGCGCGTCGGTCCAGGTGCCGTCAGCCAACACGATCTCATCGCCGGGCTGCAGCGCCGAGGCGGCGGTAGTGAACTCAGCGACATCGTGGACGAGCCAGCTGGCTGCACTTGCCGCTGAAGTGGTCAGGCACATGGCCAGACCAGTGGTCAGGCAAAACAGTGATGAATTGTTGAGCGGATGTCGAGCAAGCGGACGAATGCGCATGAAATCCTTCCAGAGACGGCCGGGCCGTCGTTTCAGGGTGGGTCTGCATACCACTTTCGAGTCCGTTGTAAGCCAGCTTTCGCGCAAAGTCATGCTGCATGAGCACATTAAATTGCGCTCAACTGGTATGGATGAAAGGCATTTGAAGATTCGCATACCAATTGGTTGACATTTTCATGTCACCGTGCCGAAGCTGCGTCCCACGCCTGGCATGCAGGCGATCCTTTGGGAGGAGGAAACCATGCGGCGACCCGCCGGAGCAGTGCACAGCATCTCGTTGTCCCCCACACCCCTGATCGTGGCGCTGCTTGCCGTGCTGGCGGGCATGCCCGCGGCCCAGGCGCAGTCCAGCAAGGACGCGTCAGGGCAGGATCCCACCACGCTGGACCAGGTGCAGGTCACCGGCATCCGCGAATCAATGCAGAGTTCGATCAACAAGAAGCGCGACGACACGGTCATCGCCGACGTGCTCTCGGCCGATGACATCGGCGACCTGCCGGCACCGTCGCTGGCCGATGCGATCGAGACCTTGACCGGCGCCGCCTCGACCCGCGACAAGACCGGCGCCTCGGAGATCTCCATCCGGGGCCTGGGCGCCTTCCTCAGCAGCACCAACTTCAATGGCCGCGAGATCACCAACGGCAGCGGCGACCGCTCGGTGAACTTCAACATGTTCCCGGCCGAGCTGATCAATACGGTGGCCATCTACAAGACCCAGCGCGCCGACATCATCGAAGGCGGCGTGGCCGGTACCATCGGCCTGGAAACAGTGCGCCCACTGGAGTACGGCAAGCGTGCAGCGCAGCTGGACCTGCGCGGCAGCTGGGCGGAGTACGACAGCAAGTACCGTGACAAGGACGGCATCGGCTATCGCGGCACCGCCAGCTACATCGAGCAGTTCGAGTTCGGCAACGGGCAGAAGCTGGGCATCTCGCTGGGCTTCCAGCGCCTGGACGGCACCGATCCGGAAGAGAGCATTACCAGCGGTTCCACCTGGTATGCCTGCGATGGCACGCAGAACGTGGGCAATGCCAACTGCAACGAAGTGTCCGCGCAGGCCATCGCCAACGGCGCGCCGTACTACCTGGTGCCGAGCAGCCGCATCTACCGGCTCAAGCAGGAGCGCAACGACCGGCAGAGCGAGTTCGCCGCGCTGCAGTGGCGGCCCAATGACGTGGTCGAGCTGAATGTCGACTTCGAGCACACCGAGCGCAACTGGTATGAGAACCGCAGCGATCTGAGCCTGTCCAACGCACGACGCGGCATCACCCAGCGCGAGGTTGACGAAGACGGTATCGTGCGCCACCTGCACGGCAGCACCTCGATTGATTCCACCTCCAACCGCTACTGGCGTGGCGAGGAATACACCGGGGGTGGCCTGAACCTGATCCTGCGCCCGACCCCGGCCTGGGAGCTGTCTACCGATCTTTCCTACTCGCACACCAATCGCCTCGACAGCGAGCGCATGACCCGCCTGCGCGCCAACCAGCGCGACGTCAACAATGCCGTCGTGCCCGGTATCAGCAGTGGTGCCACCGGCTACGTGGACTATGACTGGGACTGGCACGGCGAAGTGCCCAGTGTTGCCCTGGCGCCGGACTTCGACCCCAACAACTGGGACGCCTACACCGGCGCGGCGCGGGTGACCTCCAGCGCCACCGAGAATGACCACAGGATCAAGGCCGGCCGCTTCGATGCCAGCTTCATGCCGGAGTCCGGTTTCTTCACCCGCATCAAGGGCGGCGTGCGCGCCAGCCAGGCCGACTACCGCCTGCGCGACAACACCCTGGTAACCGACTACGACCAGCGCGTGGCGGCCGACAAAGCGAAGATCATCGCCGCCAACCAGGCCTGCCGTGCACCCTTCCCGCAGGATGACTTCATGGATGCCGCCAGCGGCAACACGATCTCCTCGTGGGCGTACTTCGATCCGAACTGCCTGTACCAGTCGTTCCGGGGCAGCCTCGACAGCGGGTTGGATCCGGGTTTCCAGGATCCGAACAATGTCGATATCACCGAGAAGACACGCGCGCTCTATCTGATGGGTGAGTTCAGCAGCACCCTGTTCGGCTTGCCGGTGACCGGCAACCTCGGACTGCGCTGGGTCAAGACCGATGTTCGTTCTGAAGGCGTGCGTACCGGGCTGCGCATCGAGGACAACGGTGACGGGACGATCCGCCTGCAACCCACCGGCGAGTACAGCACGCAGGTGTTCAAGGCGGGCAACGACAAGCTGCTGCCCAGCCTCAACGCGGCCTTCGAGCTGCGCCCGGACGTGTTGCTGCGGGTCGGTGCATATCGCGCGATGTCACGGCCGGACATTGCCGCGCTGGGTGCAGGGCGCACCATCAACGTGAGCAGTGATGCCACCTACGGCAACCTGGCCGACGCGCTGGATGACATCAGCGCCAGCGGCAACCCCGCCGCGCAGCCGCTGATGTCCTGGAACGGCGACCTTTCCCTGGAGTGGTACCCGAACCCGGACACGATGCTGGCCGGCGCGGTGTACTGGAAGCAGTTCAACGGCGGCACCGCCACTGCGCTGGTGCCGGAGACCTACACCATCGACGGCCAGAGCGTGACCGTGCCGGTGCGGCAGCAGGTAACCACCGACGAGAACAGCACGCTGACCGGCTTCGAGCTGACCGCTACCCATCGACTGTCGTACCTGCCCAAGCCGTTCGACGGGCTGGGTTTCAAGCTGAGCTACAACTACGCCGATGCCGACTATCAGACCCAGGACTCGCGACTGGGTGAGCAGCTGGCCAGCGATGGCACGATCATTCCGGCCATCGTGCCACCGGCTGGCCTGAGTGGTTTCTCGCGGCACGTGCTGTCCGGCTCGATCTACTGGGACGTCGGGCGCTTCAACATCCAGGCCATCGGCAAGTTCCGCTCGCACTACTACCAGGACTTCACCGGCAACACCGCGCAGCAGAACCGCTACTACGATGACAACACCAGCGTGGACCTGCGCCTGCGCTACCGGGTGAACAAGCAGTTGTCGCTGTCGCTGGAGCTGATGAACCTGACCAACGAGCCGCGCGTGGCCTACCAGCCGCTTTATGGGAACTTCCGCGAAGTGGTGACCTACGGGCGGCGTGCGTATTTCGGTGTACGATACAAGTTCTGAACAGGGCGGCGCGGCCAGTGGTCGCGCCGCCGCTCCAACCGGACCCTTGCCGGCCGCGGTGGCAGGGCAGGGACCCGGAAGGAATCGCCAAGGGTCAGCCGCATGTCCGCCAACCGCCTTTACCAGACCATCGCTGCCAAGCTTCGCAAGCTGATCGAGGACGGCGAATTTCCGCCGGGCTCGCGGCTGCCGGGCGAGCGTGAGCTGGCCGAACGGTTCGGTGTCAGCCGGGTCACCATCCGCGAAGCCGAGATCGCACTGGAAGCGCAGGGCTGGATCGCCATCCGCATCGGCTCGGGCGTGCATGTGAAACCGCGCCCGACGCAGGCGTCCGGCGGTCTGCCGGATGTCAGCGCCTTCGACCTCACCGCCGCCCGCGCGGTATTCGAGGCCGAGGCCGCCGCTCTGGCTGCCAGCAATCTGGATGATGCCGGCATTGCCGAGCTGCAGGCGTTGGCCGAAGCGCTGTGCCGTCGCGACCTGAGTGACGCAGAAGCCGGCGAGTACGACCGCCGTTTCCACCTGGCCATCGCACGGCTTTCCGGCAACCCGGTGGTGGAATTCTTCGTGCAGCAGATCTGGCGCATGCGCAGCGAACTGCCGCGGGTGACCGAGGTCTATGCCCGGGTCTGCCATGATGATGGCGCCAGCCGTGCGGACGAGCACATGGCGATCTTCGAAGCCCTGCGCGCGCGTGATCCGGTGGCCGCGCGCAATGCGATGCGCCTTCACTTCCAGCGCCTGTTCGAAGCCATGCTGCAGGCGACCGAAAGCCAGGCGCTGGAGGAGATCCGCCGCCGTACGCAGCAGGACCGCGAACGGTTCATGGCAACGACGCGGATCTGAGCGCCGCGTTCAACACAATCGGCGCTGCGACCTTCAGCAGGGCAGCTCGCGCTCGAAGCCTGATGGATATGAGAAATGGGCATGACTGCGCCGATGCCCAGCCTGTCCGCAATGCCTACACTGCCCGCGGGTCATAGACGGCCCGTTGAGAAAGCTGCATACACACAAGGAGCAGGGTATGAAGTTCTCGCTGTTGGGCGCGGCGCTGCCATTGGTGCTGGCACTGAGTGGAGTCCCCGGTGGAAGCGTCAATGCAGGACCTATCGCGGGCACCGCGACCGCCACTGTAGTTGCGAAGGCCACGTACGCGCCGGATTCGCTGGAAGCCGGCTACATCGTCGATTGGATCAAACGGAATTCGCCCGCCTACGCGCCGGCGTTGCAGACGGGCGAACTGGCCATCTCGCACAGCTATCAGTCTGCTGGCAGCCTGAAGCCGGCCGGTGCGGCGGGCCCGCCTGTTCCATTGCCTGCACGCGGTGTGGAGGGCGAGGTCATCTCGATCTCCAATACCTTGCCGAGCGGTGCTTCCGAGTCGTGGACATACCGATGGTCGAGTGGGTCGTGGAAGCTGATCAAGTACAGCTTTGATGCATGCCAGGGCCCGGCCAGCATCGGTGCGAAGGGATCCGGCACGGAGATCGCTGCGAAGGGACCCTGCATCGACTGAGGGTGACCGGTCCTGGCGGAACTGAACCAGGTCTGCTGCAGAGCACTGGTGCCCCGGGAGATCATCGTCCCGGGGCGCCGCTTCATACCTTGGCGCGCGAGCATTGACCTCGGCAATCGGGCGGAGATCACCCACGGCCCGAGCCAGTCGCTGGGTCATGCAACCCACGCAGCTTCTTCTTGTTGATCTTGCCCACGCTGGTCCGCTCGATCGATTCCACGAAACTGACCCGTTCCGGAATCGCATACCGCGAGATGTCCCCCGAGTGGCTTCGCGCAGCGACCAGTTCGATGATCTCCGCTTCGGTCACCTCACTGCCCGGCTGCCTGACAACCAGCGGCAATGGCCGCTCGCCCCATTTCGTGTCGGCGATGCCGATCACCGCGACTTCGCTGACCGCCGGATGCAGGGCGATGATGTCCTCCAGGGCGAGCGAGGAGATCCACTCACCGCCGGTCTTGATCACATCCTTGATACGGTCGGTCACCCTCAGGTAGCCGCACTCATCGATGTTGCCGATGTCCCCGGTATGCAGATAGCCTCCCGCCCACAGTGCTGCAGATGCATCCGGATCGTGCAGGTAGCCCTGGGTGAGCCAGGGTGCGCGCACGACGACCTCTCCGGTGGCGATGCCATCGTGGGCGACATCCTTCATGTCCGGGTCGACGATGCGCAGGTCCACCAGCGGTACCGGTATGCCGGCCTTGGTGCGCAGCGACAGCACCTCATCGGCATCGGTCACGCTGTCCACGTCGATCTGGGCGATGGTGAGCAGAGGGCAGGTCTCGGACATGCCATAGCCGCCGAAGATGTCGATGCCCCGCGCCAGTGCACGCTGCGCCAGCGCACGCGGCAGGGCGGCACCGCCGATGATCACCTTCCAGCCCTCCAGGTCGGTCTGCGTCGCGTCCGGATGCTCCAGCAGCATGTGCAGGATGGTTGGCACGCAGTGCGAGAAGGTCACCTTCTCACGCGCGATCAATGCCAGCAGCTTCGCAGGCAGGTAGCGCCCCGGATAGACCTGCCTGATGCCCATCGCCGTAGCCACGTAGGGCAGGCCCCACGCGTGAACATGGAACATCGGAGTCATGGGCATGTAGACATCGTCACGATGCAGGCGGCCTTGACGGGGTGCACCGCCAAGCGCGGCCATCGCCGCCAGCGAATGCAACACCAGCTGCCGGTGGCTGAAATACACGCCCTTGGGCAACCCGGTGGTTCCGGTGGTGTAGAACACCGTGGCACGGGCGTTCTCGTCGAAGTCCGGGAAGCGGACGATCGGCGTGGCATCGCGCAACCCCGCTTCGTACTCGGTGGCGAAGCCTGGCGGCAGCGGACCGCCTGCATCGTCCAGCAGGATGCGCGTGCGCAGGTCCGGCAGCTGCTCGTCGATGGCGTCCAGCAGCGGCAGGAACTCGCGGTTGGCCAGGATCACCCGCGCCCCGCTGTGGTTCAGCGTGTAGGCGATCTGCTCTGGGGCCAGGCGCACGTTCACCATCATCAGCACCGCACCGATCATCGGCACGGCGAAGTAGGCCTCCAGGTAGCGGTTGCTGTCCCAGTCCATCACCGCCACCGTGTCGCCGTGGCCGACTCCCAGCGAGGTCAACAGGCCGGCCAGCTGGCCGATGCGCGCCTGCAGGGTGCGGTAGTCGAATCGGACCTGGTCGCCGTAGACGATTTCCTGTTCAGGGCTCACCGCCAGCGGCATCAGCAGCAGCTGCTTGATCAGCAGTGGATAGGCATGGGCATCGGGAGTGGGGGCGCATGACATGGCATTTCCTCGTGGGCGGCGTTGCGGTCGCCGGCCTTCTACGCACCACACTAGCAAGCCCTTCCTGCTGCACCAGCGTACCTAGGTACCTGTTCCTGCGCGCACCCGATTTGATAATCTCGCCAGGACATGCCCACCCTGCTCATCGCCGACGATCACCCCTTGTTCCGCGCGGCACTGCATCGCGCGGCGGAAGAGGCGGTCGCCGATCTGCAGATCAGCGAAGCTGATTCGCTGGACAGCGTGCTGGAGGTGATCGAGAACCAGTCGATCGATCTGATGCTGCTGGACCTGCACATGCCGGGCAACCACGGACTGGCCGGGCTGGCCACGATCCGTGCGTTGCAGCCGGGCCTGGCGATCATCATCGTCTCCGCCAACGAGGAGCCGCAGGTCATCCGGCGTGCCATCGACCTTGGCGCCGCGGGCTATCTGCCCAAGAGCTCGGGTTTGAACGAGCTGCAGTCCGCGCTGCAGTCCGTGCTGGAGGGCGAGCGCTGGATCCCGGCGCTGCTGCGCGAACCGGTGGCCCGGGTGGCGACGTTCAGCAGGGATGCCGACCTGGCCGCGCGCCTGGCCAGCCTGTCGGCACATCAGTACAAGGTACTGGGGCTGGTGGCCGAGGGCCTGCTCAACAAGCAGATTGCCGACCGGCTGGGCGTACAGCTGCGCACGGTCAAGGCACACATGACACGCATCATGGAGCGGCTGGGCGTGCGCAACCGCGCGCAGGCCATCCGCGTGCTGCACGAAATGGGATTGGCCGATCCGTGCCGGCAGATCGAAGAACTGCCTGAGCCCTGACCGGTCAGGGCGTGGTGCTGGCCGCCAGCAGGTGGTTGATCGCCCAGCGCAGCGCCAACGGTTTGAACGGCTTGTTGAGCAGGGACAGCCCAACGCCGCGCACCGCCTCGCGCGTATCGCTGCCGGCATCCGCACTGAGGATCACCGTCGGCCGCAGCCCATGCATGCCTACCAGCCGCTTCCACAGCGCAACACCGGTATCGCCATCATCCAAGTGATAGTCGAACAGCCACAGCGCCGCCTCGTGCGCTGAGGGACCGATGTCATCGGCGTTGCCTGCCGCGATGACATCGCAACCCCAGGAAAGCAGCAGCTGCCGCATCGCCTCCAATGCGTCCGGGTCGTTGTCGACCACCAGCACGCGGACTCCCTTGAGCGCGCTGCTGCCGGCTGCCGGCGGCGAGCTGCGCGGGGTCGCAGGGGGTGCTGCGCGTTGCACGCTGATCGAGAAGGCCGAGCCATGCTCGGGCACGCTGCGCAGGTGCAGGGGTGCGTGCAGCAGGTCGGCGATGCGGTGCGCGATGGTCAAGCCCAGGCCCAGTCCCTGGCCGTTGCTGCGATCGACCCGGTGGAATTCCTCGAACACCACCGCCTGCTGCTCCGGAGCAATGCCGGGGCCGGTGTCATGCACACCGATCAGCAGTGCCTGTCCCTGGCGGCGCACACCGAGCAACACACCGCCATGGCGGGTGTAACGAATGGCATTGGCCAGGAAGTTCTGCAGCACCCGGCGCAGCAGCAGGGGGTCGCTATGGACCCAGGCCTGGCTCCGTACATGGCGGAACTGCAGGCCGCGCGCCGCCGCCAGTACCGCGAACTCCTGCGCGAGCGGATCGAGGACGGTCGACAGCGCGAAGGGGCGCGGATCGGCGACCAGTCCACCCGCCTCAAGCCGGGAGATATCCAGCAGCCCGGACAGCAGGTCGTCGGTGGAGTCCAGCGCACCACGGATCTGGCGCAGGAAACTGTCGAGGAACTCCGATTCGATGTGCTGCGACATCGCATCGGTCAGCAGCTGCGCCGCATGCAGTGGCTGGATCAGGTCGTGGCCGACCGCCGTCAGGAAGCGTGTCTTGGCAACGTTGGCGCGCTCGGCTTCGTGCACTGCCCGTTCCAGCCGTGCGGTGCGGTCCTGCACGCGGCGCTCGAGGGTTTCGTTGCTGCGCTTGAGCGCTTCCTCGGCACGCCGGAAGGCGGTGACGTCGGTGAAGGTGGCTACGTAGCCACCGCCGGGCATTGGATTGCCACGGATCTCGACGATGGTGTTGTCGGGGAAGATCCGTTCGGACAGATGCGGCGTGCCACGCCGCATGTGTGCGACGCGACGCTGCAAAGCCTTGTCGCGAGTGTCACCGGGGCCGTCACCGATCTTCAGCTCGGCCAGCGCCCACGCTGTCAGATTGACCACCGGCTGCCCGACCTGCAGCAACTCGGGCGGAAACTTGAACAACGCGGCGTAGCGGCTGTTCCAGGCCACCAGCTGCAGCTGCGCGTCGACCACGCTGATGCCCTGGCTCATGTTTTCCAGCGCCGCTTCCAGCAGGCGCTGGTTGAAGCGCAGCGCCTGGGTGGCTTCGCCCACAGCACGGGTCACCGCATCCAAGGGCGCGGCACCGCCATCGCGAGCGGCCTCCACCAGCAGGCGCGCCATGCCCGCGCCGACCACGGCGCTCAGTTCGCGTTCGATGGTGATGACCCGGTCGTCGTCCAGCAGCTGCCCGGCATGCCCATCCATCAGTTGCCGGGCCCGCTCCTGGCCGAGGAAGCGTCCGGCCGTCCTGCGCAGCGAGGCTGCCGCCACCGCATCCCGTCGTCGCGGCAACGAGGGACGCACCGCGCGCGACACCAGCGCAACCGTCAGCAGGTTGACCGCCAGACTGGCGCCCATGCTGATGGCGATATGGCCCGACTGCAGGCGCAGCGAGACCACGGACAGCCAGTGCAGGTCATCGGGCCCCGAGGCGGGGGGCGTGGCAGGGATCACCATCGGCAGCAGCACCAGCCACAGCCAGGCCAACGACCCCAGCACGATGCCGGCGATGATGGCCGGAGAGGGCGTGCGCGGGCGATACACCGCCAGCAGGACCGCCGGCGCCAGCTGCGAGAGGGCGGTGAAGGACATCAGGCCGAAATCGCTGAGTGCCTCGGTGTCGCTCATCGCCCGGCTGTACAGCCACGACATCAGGAACACGGCGAGGATGCCGGCACGGCGGAAGGCCAGCACGCGTGGACGCAGGTCGGCTGCTGCGGCACCGCCGGCTATGCCGTCCAGCAACCGTGAGCCGAAGCCATGGTTGCCGAGCATGATCGACAGGGTCAGCCCGGACAGGATCATCATGCCGGTGGCGGCGCTCAGGCTGCCCAGATAGGCCAGCAAGGCCAGCAGGTGGTGGCCACCGGCCTGCGGCAGCGCCAGCACGTACAGGTCAGGCGACACCGATGCGGGCAGCTGCGCGGCACCGGCCAGCGCCATCGGCACCGACGGCAGCCCGATCAGCAGCAGGTAGACCGGGAACAACCAGCGTGCCGTCCTCAGGTCCGAGGTCTGGCGCAGCTCGACCACGCCGACATGGAACTGGTGCGGCAGGGTGAACGCGGAGATCGCGCCCAGCGCGACCATGGTCAGATAGTCCGGCATGATGGCCGGTGGCGGCAGCTGCGCCATCTTTTCCAGCAGCGGCGTGCCCGCCTGGCGCACCGACAGCGCCGCATAGAGGCCAATGGCGAGCAGCGCCACCAGCTTCAATACCGACTCCAGCCCCAGGGCGACCACGATGCCACGATTGGGCTCGGTGGCCGATGCTTTGCGTGCACCGAACAGCAGGGTGAACGCCGCCATCGTCAGGGCGAACCAGAACGACATGTCCAGCTGCGCGGCAGCAGGCGCGAAACGATCGCCCAGCAGCGCGCCCAGGCCCTGACTGACAGCCTTCAACTGCAGGGCGATGTAGGGAATGATGCCGAACAGTGCCACCAGGGTGATGGTGAAGCCGAGGCCGCGATCGGCACGCAGTCGTGCGACGACCAGATCAGCGATGGTGGCACTGTTGTGCTGCTTGGCCAGCCGCCCCAGGCGGAGCAGGAAGGGCAGGCCGAACGCAAAGATCAACGCCATGCCGGCCAGGGTGGGTGGAATCGGGAAGCCCCATTGCAGTCCCTGCGAGGCCGCGCCGTAGTAGGTCCACGCGGTGCAGTGCACGGCCAGCGACAGCGCATAGATGAGCGGCCATGCCTTCGAAAGCCGGTGCCCCCTGCGCTCACCCCACAGCGCCACGCCAAACAGCAGTGCGGTCCATGCAATGCAGGCGAAGAGGACGATGGAGGGCGTCAACATCGCTCCAGTGTAGGGAGAGAACCGGGCAGGGTGGTGCTAGGGAGCGACCACGATCAGTGACAGCTGCTCAGCGACCAGTGCCAGCTCGCCATCGGCAACCCGCTCGACGGCCTTGCGCTGGGTCAGCAGCCACTGGCCGGGCTGGCGCGCGTCCAGCGACAGCAGCTGCGAGCGTACCCGCACCCCGGACCCGCTGGGTACCGGCGCCAGGAAGCGGACCTTGTTGAGGCCGTAGTTGAGCACATGGGCGATGCCGGGGAAGCCGGTGAGGGCGGCCACATCGTCCTGCACGGTGAGCGAGAGCAGCAGGAAGCCGTGCGCGATGGTCTGCCCGCCCGGCAGCTGCATCTGCGCGCGGCCTGGATCGACGTGGATCCAGTTGTGGTCGCCGGTGGCGTCGGCAAAGGCATCGATGCGCGCCTGGTCCACGTGGGTCACGCCACTCACCCGCTCGCTGGCCGCCCACTGCTGCAACGCCTGCAGCGCGGGAGGCAGGTTGCTGTCTGCACTCACGCCACACGCTCCAGCAAGGTCAGGATCGCGTCACGTGCCTCTGGCTCGGACAGCATCGGAGCGTGTCCCACATCCGGCACTTCCACCAGGCGGGCACTTTCCGAGGTGGCCGCCATCTGCCGCGCGACATCGACCGGCAGGATGTCGGACAGCGCACCGCGCACCACCAGTACCGGCACCCGTGCGGTCAGCCCACGAACCGCACGCCACAGCACCGGCCGCAGCAACCACAGCAGCCACGGACGTGTCGTTCGGATCACGGCCGGATCGTAATCCAGCTCCAGCAGTCCATCGCTGCGCGGGCGGAAGGTGCGCACCGCCATCTGCCGCCAGTCGTCGGTACTGAAGCGAGGGAACGCGGCCTTGCCGATGGATTCCACGTAAGTGGTGGCCTGCACCAGGTCCATCGGCGGCACCGGCTTGCCGGCGTACTTGCCGATCCGTGCCAGCGCCTCACGCGGCACCTTGGGGCCGGCATCGTTGAGCACCGCGCCCGCGATCCGCTCGGGCGCGCGCGAGGCGAGGGTGATGGTCACCAGCACGCCCAGCGAGGTACCGACGAATACCGCCTTGTCGATGTTCTGCGAGCGCAGCAGCGCGACCATGTCATCTGCA
The DNA here is from genome assembly GCF_032911605.1 of Stenotrophomonas mexicanensis. Classification (NCBI taxonomy): domain Bacteria; kingdom Pseudomonadati; phylum Pseudomonadota; class Gammaproteobacteria; order Lysobacterales; family Lysobacteraceae; genus Stenotrophomonas; species Stenotrophomonas mexicanensis. Next base: position 199,053 of record NZ_JAWJTG010000001.1, on the reverse strand, counting down.
TAGGCACGCGGGTTGTAGCTGGACGGGTCATATGCGCGTTCCGACCCTGCGCGACCGCGCAGGTCGACCGCGATCACGCGCCAGCCCTCGGCGGTGAGCACATCGGCAAGCGCATCGAAATCGGCGCCATTGCGGGTCAGCCCGGGAATGCAGACCACCGTGCCACGCGCTGCCTGCCCCGCATCGGGTGCATGGTCGCGCGCGTGCAGGCGCAACCCATCATTGCTGTTCCAGTACAGGTCGTCGTAAGACTGCGTCATGCAGAAGCTTCCTGGAGATCGTAACGGATGCGCTAGAAATCGTAACGGACGCTGAGGCTATATTGGCGTGGCGGACCATAGAAGCCAATCAGCGTGCCGACCGCCGGGATGTTGTAGCCGGTGGTGCGGTATTCCTTGTCGGCCAGGTTGGTGCCCTGCAGCGAGAAGGTCCACGCATCATCCAGACGCCAGATGACGCCGGCATTGACCAGGCCGTAGCCCTGCTGGCGGATCACCGGGCTGAGATCAGTGGTCGGCCACACTTCGCTCTGGTAGCTGTAGCTCACCCGTGCTGACAGGTTGCTGCCGTTGGCCAGGTCGGTGCGGTATTCCACGTTGAATGCACCTGAGAATTCCGGTGCATTGGTGAACTTCATCTGCCTGGCCACGTTGACGCCACGATCCATGTACTCGTCGTACTTGGTATCCAGCCACGCCAGGTTGCCGGAAATCAACCAGTGCTGGCTGGGCAGGTACTGGTACTCGACTTCCAGGCCTTTGACCGTACCTGCGCCGGCATTGGTGAAATCACCGAAGAAGGAGTCATCGACACCGTCGCCATTGGTATCCAGGCCGGTGAACACCGACAACTGGATGTCCTTGTACTTGTTGTAGAAGGCCGACAGATTGAGGAACAGGCGCTGGTCGAGGAAGGCCATCTTGCTGCCGACCTCGTAGCTGTCCACGGTCTCGTCATCGAACGGTTCGGCCGAGCGCGGCACGGCCACAGCGTTGGCGCGGATGTTGTAGCCACCGGACTTGAAGCCACGCGTGGCCAGGCCGTAGACCATGATGTCCGGAGTGATCTGGTAGTCCAGCGAGACCTTGGGCGAGACGTTCTTGAAGTTGGTCTTCTTGTCGAAGTCCGCGGTCACCGCCACCGGCCGGCTGAAACCCGGGTCGGCGTACAGGCGGTTCAGCACGATCGCGCGCTTGTCCTCGTCGGTGTAACGGGCGCCTACATCCAGCTTGAGTTTGCTGGTCAGGTCGAAGGTCCAGTCTGCGTAGAGCGCGATGCTGTCGGTCAACACCTTGCCCTGGTTGTCGGCGAACTGCGCACTGAAGTAGTTGTTCTGGATCTGGCCGCCCGCCTCGCCACTGAACTGGTACAGGCCGACCACACCGCGCACCCGGCCGCCGGCATCGTAGTTCAATTGCACTTCGTTGCTGACCTGGTCGTCGTGATAGGTGCCACCCACGTCGGCCAGCTTGACCGGCGCGGTATCGAAGTCGATGTTGGCCTCGCTGTCCGATTCACGCTTGGCGACCACGTACTTCAGTGCAATGTCGTCGTTCGGCCGCCAGTTCACCGTGGCCGAGGCACCCTTGCTCTCCACGTTGTTGAGATTGCGCATGCCCGAGCGGATGTCGTAGCGGCTGTCCATCGGTGGATAGGCGCGCAGGAACGGATTGGGCGCCAGCATCTTCGAGCCGCGCATGCCGGACTGATCGTCGATCCAGTCCAGTGCGAACTGCACGTCGAAGTCATCGCCCGCGTACGCGCCCAGGTTCAGGCGTGCCGCGTTGATCTGCTTGTCACTGACCGGCTGGCCGTTGAAGGTGTTCTCGCCAAACCCGTCGTGGTTCATGCTGGCCACCGCCACGCGGGCGCGCAGGCCACTGTCGGCACCACCAATCGGGCCGCCGATGGCCGCTTTTGCATCCAGCTGGCTGTAGTTGCCCACGGTGATCTGGGCGAAGCCCTCGGTCTGGGTGGGCAGGCCGCGCGAGATGTACTTGATCGCGCCGCCGATGGTGTTCTTGCCGTAGAGCGTGCCCTGCGGGCCGCGCAGCACCTCGATGCGCGAGACATCGAACACATCCAGCAGCGCACCCTGCGGGCGCGCGATGTAGACGTCATCCAGGTAGATGCCTACGCCCGGATCGGCGCCCCAGGTGGGATCGGACTGGCCGATGCCTCGGATGTAGGCGGTGACCGTGCTGCTGGCGCCACGCGCCGCGTAGATGGTGAGGTTCGGCACCTGCGCATCGAGGTCGCTGATGTCCTGGACATTCATCTTGTCCAGCGCCTCGGAGGTAAAGGCGGTGACTGCAACCGGCACCTCCTGCAGGGTTTCCTCACGCTTGCGCGCGGTGACCTTGATGCTGTCCAGGTTGGTCGGCGAAGCGGATCTGCCTGCCGTCGGTGATTCCTGTGCCAGTACCGGCCCCGTGGCCAGCAGCGCGCCGATCATGAGACTCAAACAATTCCGTTTCATTCGGTCCTCCCCCAGGCATGAGCGTGCGGATGGCCCATTGCCACCCCTGCAGCCAAGGCTAGCGGTGTCATGGGCAAGCAGCGAGTGGACCTAGGTCCAGTCGGCAGCGGCCCGTGGACGCGGATACTGGGCGCGCCCCCAACCGGAAGCGGTCCCCGGTACTCCTTCATCCACGACTCACGCACGAGGATCTGGCCATGAAATCCGGAATCGATTCGATCAAGGCGGTACTGCTGGTGTTGTGCAGCTGGCTGGCGATGGCGGGCAGCGCGGTTGCCGCTGGCCCGGCCGGTCATTGGGATATCGGCCTGTACGGCAATCTGTTCGGCGCCCGCGAGTACCAGGTCTGGGTGCCGGCCGGCTACGACGCGGCCCAGCCACTGCCCCTGCTGCTGGTGCTGCACGGCTGTGTGACCGGGCCGAACCTGATGGGCGAGGCCTCCGGCTTCAACGATGTGGCCGACACTGAGGGGTTCATCGTGGTCTACCCCCGGCAAAACGTCACCTCCAATCCGACCCGCTGCTGGAACTGGCAGCTGCCGATCAACCAGGCCCGCGACAGCGGCGAGGCCTCGATCCTGGCTGGCATCGTGGACAAGGTGAAGTCCGGTTACAGCGTCGATCCACATCGGGTCTACGTCACTGGCATTTCCGCGGGCGGTGCGATGACTTCGATCATGCTGGCCTGCTACTCGGATGTGTTCGCCGCCGGCGCCATCCATTCCGGCGGCATGTTCAAGGGTGCGACCACGATTTCCGGTAGCGCCTATGCGTTGCTGGCCGGCAGCATCTATTCGCCGGACAGCAATGGCCGGCTGGCCTGGCAGTGTTCGGGCTCGCCGTCACCGCGTCCGATCCCGGTGCTGGTGTTCCATGGCAGCGCCGATCTCACCGTCAATCCGGTGAACGGGCAGCAGGCCGTGCGCCAGTTCCTGCAGACCAATGACCTGGCCGACGATGGCCTGGACAACGATTCGGTGAAGTACCTGCCGACCAGCACCTACCAGGGGCAGGTGCCGGGTGGGCGCGCTTACACCGTGGACACCTATGCCTATGGTGGCAGGACGCTGGTGCAGCACTACGTGGTGCAGGGCATGGGGCATGCCTGGAGCGGCAGCCAGTCCGGCCTGCCGTTCACCGACCCGAAGGGACCGGATGCCACGCTGATCACGTGGTTGTTCCTGAAGGACTACCAGCGCTGAGGGGAAGGGCAATCCTTGCCGGTGCGGGAGCCACGCGCTCCCGCATCCATCAGCGTGGCTCCTGCGGCCGCTGATCGTCGGCGTCCGAAGCCCGCTGCCGAGTGCCTCGTTCCGCCAGGAAACGCTTGGGCGGCGCACCCACGGTCTTGCGGAACATGGTCACGAACGCTCCGGCACTGTCATAGCCCAGGTGGTCCGCAACGGCCTGTACTGTCCTGCCTTTGGCCAGCAGCGGCAGCGCGACCACAACATGCAGCTGCCTGCGCCAGCGCCTCACGCTTAAACCGGTTTCTCCAGAGAACAGGCGCGACATGTTGCGCTCGCTCATTCCAATCCGGCTCGCCCAGACTTCAAGCGTTGCCCGTTCGGCTGGCGTGTCCAACATTGCGTAGGCAAGCCGGCGCAACCTTGCATCGGATGGCATGGGCAGATGGAGCCACTCCGGTGGCGCGGCGATCAGCTCATCCAGGAACACGGCCATCAGGCGGTCCTGCGCGCTGCCGGGCTCGTAGTGCCCGGGAAGGGCGGACGCCCGCTCCAGCAGGGCCTGCATGAACGAGGTGATCGCCATTGCAGCGCAGTGCGTCGGCAGCCCCGGCACGACACCGGGTTCCACGAACACCACGAACCCGTGCGGCCACCCACTGCTGCTGGCCCGATGGGACAGGCCACCGGGAATCCAGATCGCACCCTGTGGGGGAACCACCCACAGGCCGGCTGCAGTCTCCAGCATGATCAAGCCGCGCGTGGCAACCAGCAGCTGTGCCTTCCGGTGCGCATGGAAGGGCATCTGCCAGGCATCTGGAATGGGGTCCAGCCCAAGCACCATCACCGGAAGATCGACACGGTCCGGGTAGTCGGGCCCAACCTCGCTCAGCCCCGCAATCGAAATCTCCACGCCGGACCTACGACTCAGAGCTACGCCGGGCAGTACGGCGGCGCTCACTCGTCATCGCGTGCCGACACCGCTTCGCGCCTGTGCCAGATACAGATCAGTCCCATCAGGACATGGACGATCGGCGCGTCCTTTCCTGTGGTTTCGGTGGTCCGTGGCTGTTCAATCACGCTGACATCCTCTCTTGTTGAGGATGGGAAGCGTATGCGGCAAGCCCGCAGGCGTCATTCGACAGTTCCGCCAGGTGATTCACCAATCCGGCCATCTCTGTCGACGTGGCCCCAGGGAAGGGAGGGTTCGGCCCAGGATTACAGCGCCGGAACCGTGATCCTCTGCAGGTCGAGCTTGGCCCTCAGAGCGTAGTGCTTGCGGGTGACCGGCACGACGCAGGTCAGGCGAGGATCGACATAGTCCTTGAACAGCGGCGGACGCGGGGAAGACAGGTAGAACCCGCGATCCTGCTTGACCGCCGCCGGCAGCAGAACCTCGCTGAGGTCGCTGTCGGAGGCATCGGTGACGAGGCAGGGCGCATGGCGGAACCCGAGCCGGCGCAGCAGGTACAGGCGATGGGAGCCATTGGTCAGCACCATGCGCCTGCCGAACCGGGTGGCGCTGATCAGGTTGTCACTGAAACCCAGATAGATGACGACGGCGTGGCTGGCTGCGCCGAACGGCTCGTAGTCGGCGATGGCAGCCGGATCGAGGGTCGCCACATCGAGGAAGCGCAGGTCGTTCGAGGTGGACGCGAAGGTGTAGCTGCCATCGGACTGGGTGAAGCGCACTTCCGGATGTGCATGGCTGCCGCTGCGCGCGACAAGCTGCATGACCTCCTGCGCGCTGGGCGAGGCGGTCAGGGATGCCGCCAACTGATCGATGTGACGCAGGTTGATGCACTCCTGGAAGATCACCAGTCGATCGATCTCGACCATCTGCCAACTGCGTGGCAGAACACTCGTCATCCGGTGCATCGAGGGTTGTCGCAGCGCCTGCTCAGCCAGCGGCAGCATCTCATCCGGTAACGCATGGACATTGATGGCGTCGGCCTCACCGGCTTCCTCCTGCTGCAGCCTCAGCACCTCGGCACGTGCCGTCCGCCATTCCTCCACCAGCGCAGCCTCGTCGAAGCGTCCCGGTGGGCAACGCTCCCGTACGAAACGGATGAACTTCGGCAAGGGAAACATCCCTTTCAGCAGAAGCGTGGGATCCAGGCCGTCGTCTCTGATCTCGCTGCTCATCCCTCTCGCCTCTCGTAGGTCATATCGACAACGGGCCACTGGCGTCATTCGTCACGCCAAAATAATATGTTATATCGTAACATTCGGGTGCCTTGGCGGCAATCGCCCTGCAATGTCGCGGCGATGGTGGCTTGGCTGCTCCGTATCCAATGCAACGCGATCCAACGCAATGCGCGGGTACATCCACTGACGATAGGAGATGTTCATGAACGAGCTGATTGAGCTGGGTGTAGTGGCAGGACAGCAGAACCCTGCGGATCAGGGCATGGGTGGCGAACTGATCGAGCTGGGCTCGGTGGTTTCGGAAACGAAGGCGCACAACCACGGCACGTTGTGGGATGGCGTGTTCCCGACCACGTCGCCCTGATCTACCGCGCAATGTCGCATCTGCGGTGCATGCCCTGCATGCACCGCTTCTCCGGTTCCGGCGCAGGAGCGCATGATGGAGCAGGCTGCCGCCCCGTATTTCCTGTCAAAGCACGCCCACGTCTGTGTCACCGGCGATGCGATGGTGATTCTGGACCAGGCCACGGGAAAGTATCTTTCCCTTGAAAAACGCGGCGCCGCAGGCCTTGGCAAGCTCGTTCTCGATTGGCCCCTGCAGTCCGATGACGCAAGCACGCCAAGGCTTCTGCAGGCCTTGATCGACCGCCGCTTGATCACCGCGGATCCGCAGCAGGGGAAATCCGCTGCCAGCCCTGCCATTGTGCTGCCTCGGTACTGGGCGCGCGAAGGCGCGCCGCGAGGCCGTCCGCCCATCATGGCGCGCGACCTGCGTCGATTCATCGCCTCGTGCGCCTATGCCGCCTGCAGCAGAACGTTCCTTCCTTTCAGTTCCACGGTGTCGGCCGCGCGCCGTCGGGCGGATCGCGGCCACAGCCGGCCGGTAAGCGCTGAAGAACTGGCCCTGCGGGTGCGGGTGTTCGACTGGCTTCGACCCCTGGCCTTCAGGAAAACCGATGAGTGCTTTCTCTACTGCCTGGCGATGCGCGGATTCCTGTCGAACTACGGCATCGTTCCGGCCTGGGTGTTCGCCGTCAGAACCCAGCCGTTCGCCGCGCATTGCTGGCTGCAGCACGGCGATCAGGTGTTGACCGACATTCCCTTCAACCTGCGCCGGATGGTTCCCATCCTGGTGCTGTAACGAAACCTGCCATGTACCGATACATCGCCGTGCTCTGGAACACCCACTCGGAATCCGCGACGGCGCAGGCGGAACGCATCGTGGAAAGGATCGGCGCCAGGCTGCCCGGCATCGCCTGCGTGTTGAACGACAACGGCGCGGCGATCCATGTGCAGAGCGACAACCACGGCTATTTCGAATGCAATCGCTCGAATGCGCTGGTGGTACTGGGCAAGCTGTTCCACAAGACGTTCGGCGAAGGCAAAGTGCCTTGCTGCGTGAACCTGGATCCCGCCACAGCGGACGCCGCCTGCAGCAGCCAGGGCCGCAGCATCGTAGAACACTACTGGGGCCGCTACGTGGCGTTCGGCTTCCAGCAGGAAACGTCGAGCTGGTTCGTCCTGCGCGATCCCACTGCGGAGATCCCGTGCTATATGACCACGGTGGGCCAGTTGACGCTGGTCTTCTCCAACATGGAAGACTGCCTGATGCTGGGTCTGCGCGAATTCAGCGTTGACTGGTCCTTCCTGTCGTACTCGCTGCTGTACCCGTTTCGTGATGGCCTGCAGACCGGCTTCGAGGAGGTCACGGCGGTCGAAGCGGGTGAAGCGGTTTCAATCCGCGATGGAGAGCCGGTGGGCCGGCACTGCCAGTGGGACGTGGTGCGGCTGGCCCGCGACGCGCCGATCGAAGATCTTCAGGAAGCCGTGTCGCTGGCGCGTTCCACGCTGCTGGGCTGCATCGGTGCACTGGCCAGCCCGCACCGGCGCATCCAGCTGCAGCTGTCAGGCGGGCTGGATTCCTCGATCATCCTGGCCGGCCTGTTGCAGGCGCCGTCGGCACCGGAGGTGACGTGTGTCCATCACTACGATGAGGGCATCGGCGCCGACGAACGGCTGTTCGCGCGGATGGCAGTGCAAGGGGCCAGTGATTCCTCGGGCAGGCGTTGCGAATACATCGAGTACCGAAGGCAACCTCACTGCGCGCTGGAAGAGATCATGACCTTCCCGCGTACAGCCCGGCCGGCGCATTGTTCCGGCTATCTTCTCCACCGCCGTGACGTGGCCTTCGACGGTGACACCGTGCAGTTCACCGGTGTTGGCGGTGATGCGGTGTTCCTGCGTTTCAAGGGCAATGCCGCTGCGATCGACTACGCCTGGCGGCGCGGCATCGACCGGGATTTCTTCCGCGTCGCCTTCGAAACCGCGCAGTCCGGCGATTCACTGTACGGGGTGCTGAAGGATGCGATGGTCCATGGTCTGCTCAAGCGGCCAGGCAGCATCAATGGCCGTTGGGGCAAACCCTGCCCATGGGTGCGGGTGGACCGCGCCGAACAGGATGGCATGCAGCCGGCCTGGTTGCGGCACGCGCAGGCGCAGGGGCATCGCGTATCACCCTACAAGCTGGCCCATATTGGCCGCATGGTGTTTCCGACCAGCGTCCTTGATCCGTTCGAAGGTGCAGGCCACTGGCATGGCGTATCGCCGATCAGTGCGCAGCCGCTTGTCGAACTGTTCGCGCGCATTCCGCTGCACCTGCTCATCGCGGACGCGGAAGACCGCACCATCGCGCGGCGTGCAATGAAAGGCCTGTTGCCAGAGGTGCTGCTGTCGCGGAAGGTGAAATCCTATCTGGATGATCACTCCGTGGCGGTCACCCAGGGGCACCAGCAGTTCATCAGGAATCTGCTGGTTGACGGTATGCTGGCCATGCGCGGCTATCTCGACAGCGCGCTGGCCGATGCGGGCATCCAGCAGGTCAGCCCGGACCACTCGTCGCAGGTGCTCGGCATCTTCGGCCCGCAGATCAACATCGAAGCGTGGCTGCGGCGGTGGTCAGGCGGGCATGGCCCGCAGGCGGCCGCCGTGGCCTAGGTGCTGCGGCTCATCTCTTCCAGGTACAGGCTCTCAAGATCGTTCGCGGTGATCGTGCTGGCATCCAGTGTCCTGCGCAGGCGACCGGCCCGCATCAGGCCGATCGTGGTCGCCACCTCACGGGCACGGAACAGATCGTGGGTGGCCATCAGGATCGCTGTGCCGCGATCGCGTTCCCGCACGATCAACTCATGGAATTCGGCTGACGCCGTAGGGTCCAGGCCCGAGGTGGGTTCATCCAGCAACAGGGCCCTGGCTTCCTTGACGATGGCCAGTGCGATGCCGACCTTCTGCCGCATGCCCTTGGAATAGAAGCCCACGCGTCGCCCGAATGCGTCGGTCGCCAGGCCGGCGGACCTGAGTGCGTCCTTCAACCGCGCTGGCGAGCGTTCCTCGACACCGGCCAAGCGCGCGAAGTAGTCCAGATTCTCGTAGCCGGTCAGCTCGTCGTACAGCGCCACGGTCTCGGGGATGTACAGCAGCCGCCGGCGTACCTCCTGCGGCTGCTGGTGCGCACTGAGACCGTCCACTTCGGCCGCACCGGAGGTGGGTTTCAGAAAGCCAAGGAACAGCTTGATGGTGGTCGACTTGCCGGCGCCGTTGGCGCCCAGCAGGCAGAAGATCTCGCCGGGCTTCACCTCGAAGCTGACGTCATCCAGCGCCCGATGTGCACCGTGTTCCATGACCAGGCTTTTTGCAGACAGCATGTGGACGTCTCCTCAGGGCGTTGCCAGCCGGCTGCGCAATGCACCGGCTGCAAGCAGGACAAGCAGGGTGGCAATGATCAGTGCGGCGAGATCGGCCAGGACACCACGTTGGGCGACGCCGGCTGTTTCGTGGAACTGGAAGCGGGGCAGGGTGTCGTACTCTTCGAAGGTCTGCGGCGCGTCACGATCCAGATAGGCCTTGTGCAACAGCCGCCTCGCCTGCCAGAAGGAGTGGACCTGTCCCTGGAAGTCGAGCGCGCGGTCGGCATCCGAGCCTGCGATGCGGTCGAGCGCGTCCTGTGTCGCGACGGCCGGCAGCAGCAGCCGCACCTTGTCCAGAACCTGGCGATGTGCGGCCTCGGCCTGCGCATGCGAGGCGATCAGGCGTTCCAGTTCCCGGTCAGCTGCAACCCGATCGGCGTAGGCCTGGCGCACAGTGTCGGAGATGACGGGGGACGGCAAATTCACTGGCGCCGACGTCGCATGCTCGCGCCGCTGGCGCGTGGCGATGTCGGACTGCATCGCCTTTACTTCGGTGGCGAACTGCATCTGTGACGGCGGCGGCGCGATCAGATTCACCGTGGCCAGCGCCAGCGACGGCGCCATGACCACGATCAGCAGCCACAGCGCGCCGGCGGCGATGGCCGCCTCGGTGGTGCGCCGGGCAAGGCAGCCGATCAGCAGTGCAAGGGCCAGCCAGAACGCGCCGTACAGGAGGACGGTCAGGGCCAGCATGGCCAGGCCCGAAGGACTGCGCGCGCCGGCCCCGATCGTCACCGCCAGGAGGATGGCCAGTGCGGGCAGCAGCACCATCAGGCCACGGGCCAGCACCTTGACCACCAGCAGGCGCGTTGCCGACACCGGCTGTGACAGCACCAGCGCCGCGATGCCGCGCTCGCGCTCACGGGACCACAGATCGTGGGTGGCCACGAGAATGACCAACGGCAGCAGGAAGACGATGACGAAGGCGAGGTCGAACCGTCCCGCAGCCCGTGCCGCTGGATTGCCGATGTCGGCCCAAACGTGCTTGAGCAGCTGGGTCGGATCGCCCAGCGCGACCACATCGGCGGTGTAGGGGTAGGCGTCTGCCTGGCCGATCGACAGCGTTGCCATGGCGGCGGGCGCCAGCACCGGCTGGGCGCGGGGCAGCACCGAAGGCGCCTTGCTGACGAATGCCCGGCTGCGTTCCTTCGTCTGTTGTTCTTCCTGCTTGATCAGGGCGATGGCCGCCTCCCGCTGGTCCACCCATGCGCGGCCGTTCCACGCGGCGTAGGCACCCAGCCCGAGCAGCAGGACAAGCAGCACCGGCAGCGCTCGATCGCGCAGCAATCGGCGGATCTCATAGCGGGCAATCGACACAACGTTCATGGCGATCTCCCCAGCTTCCGAGCGGAGATGAGCACCACCACGCAACCCAGCATCAGCCAGACCAGCAGAATGACGAGATTTCCGCGCTGCGCGGCAGCGGTACCGACCAGGGTCTGTTGCGGCGGCCGGTAGTGCACTGAACGGGTGATGCCGGCGATGTCGGCCATATGCTTCCCGCCTTGTGGTGCCTTGTGCAGTTTCACTTCCTGGTTGAGTGCCTGGATCAACCGATAACGGTAGTCCTCCACGCCGCGCAGGAACGCCAGATGCGCCGGGAAATCCGTGCCGGCGAAGGCGCGCGACCAGGACTGCAGCGCCAGCGTCGGCGAGGCAAGGCCAAACAGGCGCTGGGTGGCGTCCTGCTGCTGGTAGGTGGCATGCAGGCGTTCGAAATGGCGGTTGTAGACGCGCGTCGAGTTGGCCTCGGCAAACTCCAGCGCCACACCGCGGAAGTTCAGCGGCAGGTCGTCAACGCTGTCGACCCGGTAGCGCGCCATCAACGCCGTGCGCAGGGCATCGAGGCGTTTGTCGGCCGGGTCATGGCCATCCGCGCCGTTCTCCGCTTCTTCGGTCACGCCGGTCCTGAACGCCGGTGCCGAAGGGGTCGGGTACAGGGATTCGGCAACCGCAGGCGCCACCCTCGGCAGCAGCAGCGTGGACACCACCCAGAAGCCGAGCAGCACGACCAGTGACGTCCGTGCCGAGCCGGCAAGTGCCGACACCCCCACGGTAAGTGCACAGAACACCGCCAGATAGAGCAGGTAGGCGGCCGCCAGTGCGAGCAGGGCGGCAAGATCCGTGGCGTCGCCGTACTGGATGGACAGCCCCGGAAGACTGATCAGCAGCATGGCCAGCACCAGCAGCAGCGAGGCGGCCGCCAGGGCAATCAAGCGTCCACAGATCAGCACGCCGGCCGAGGCGCCGGTGCCGAGTTCCTGGCGCAGCGTCTCGCGGGCCACATCGCCGGACAGGGTGGCGAACCCGGCCAGGATGATCAGCAGCGGCGCCACCACCTGCAGCGCCCACGCCGCAGAGAAGCCCTCGAAGCGGCTGAGTGCGGTGCCACCATCCACGGCACGGTGCCGGGCCGGGTTCTGCGCGTGGCCTTCGATGAACACCGAGGTTCCCAGGTAATCCGTCAGCCCCGGGTCCAGTGCAGCCAGTGGCCGCACGGGGGCAGCAATGGCACGCCCCACATGTGCGGCGCTATGCGGGTCGATTGTGCCCTGGCTGTCCCAGAGCCGCGCCTCTTCCTCGCTCATTGCCTGGCGCTCCTGCGCCTGCAGGGTCAGGCGTGCAGCACCACTGAGCACCGATGCTCCCGCAATCAGCAACAGGGCAAGGGCAAGCCACAGCACGCGCCGCTCGCGCCACATCAGCGTGAGCTGGGTTGCCGCAACAGCAAACGCCTGCTGGATGGCCATGACGGACCGGGACAGGGCAGGGGCTTCGGCGCGCATGGCGGCTTACCAGCGGTGCGTCAGCGTCATGGACAGGAAGCGGCCCAGCGCTGTCGCATTGGTGGGGTCGTAGCCGGTGTTGATGCTGTTGACGATGAACGGCGGATCCCGGTCGAACAGGTTCTGCACGTTGAACGCAAGCGAGGTGCCACGCTGCGGGTCCGCTGACGCACCGAAGTGGTAGGCGAGGTTCAGATCGATGGTCGTCCAGGAGCTGACGTGGGGCCGGGCGACATTGGCGGGGTCGCGGTAACTGTCCACGTAATTCACGAAGATGCCCGCCGCGGCCTGTTGCCGGCTCAGCGCAATGCCACCGCGCATCTTGAGGTCCACCGGGTAGTACACCGAATTCACCGCATCCACCTCGGGCGACGTACTGGTCACACGACGTTTTGATTCGATGATGTACTGCCCGGCCAGGCTCATCGCGATGCGGGTCTGGCCGGCATCAACGTCATAGCCGGCGCTGAAATCGACACCGCGCTGCTGGGTGAAGGCGTTGTTGCGGAAGCGGTTGTCCAGGATCACCCGGCTGTTGGTTTCGTCCGTTCCCGGTGGCAGCGCATACGGCCCCACGCGCGAGACGAACAGGCCCAGCCCCGAGATGCCCAGCTGGCGCGCCTGCTGGATCTGCTGCTGGGTCGGATTGCTGGTCAGGATGTCCGCGTAGGGTGCCGTGGACTGCAGGAACAGCGACGGGAAGCTGCCGCCGAAGCCACTGCCGATCCGGTCGGCGTATTCGATGTGGTAGTAGTTCGCATCGATCTTGAGCCCCGGCAGCGACGGCGGCGCGAATGAGAAACCGCCGGTCCAGGTCTTGGCCCGTTCGGGGCCCAGATCGGGATTGCCATTGGAGAGCATCATCAGGATGGTGCTGCCATTGGCTGCGCTCGGGTTGGGCACATTCGCCACCACCACGGTGTTGTTCAACTGCATGTCCTGGTACACCGGTGCCCGGTAGGAGCGGCCGTAGCTGGTGCGGAACGAAAGCCCCTGGGTCGCCTCCCACAGCAGGCCGAGCTTGGGATTCAGCGTGGAACCGAAATCGCTGTAATCGTCATAGCGCGCTGCCGCAGTGAAAGACAGGCTGCGCACGCCCGGCATGTCCTTCAGCAGCGGGATGTTGAGCTCGCCGAAGGCGGACCTGATCGTTCGATGCAGGTCGAGTGGCTTTTCCAGGCCGCGATGATCGATCAGCTCATAGCCATCGCGGCGGTAGCCCGCGCCGAACGCCGCGCGTATCGGCCCGGCGGGCAGGCTGAACAACTCGCCGTCGGCGACCACATCCAGGTAGCGGGATTCGGAGTTCGTATCGGTCGGCGGCGCCGTACTGGCCGAACTGCCGGTGATGGTGGTGCGCTGATAGGAAACGTCACTCCTGCCGAACCCGGAATTCAGGCGCGCCTGCCACTGTCGCGGAAGATCCAGCGTGAGTCCGGCGAACAGGTCGAACTGCCGCGTGTGCGGGAACAACCGGGTTTCGTCGGCGGTGCCGGAAATGGTGGTGTCCATCTCGCGCTTGGCGAACGAGCCGGTCACGTTCAGGGTCAGCGCATCGCTGAGCTGCTGCACGCCGTCCACGTACAGGCTGTGGCGCTTGGACCCCGGGTAGAGGTCGTACGGTTTGACCCGCACGTTCTTCGAGAAGTCCTTGTCCACCGCCGCCAGGTTGCTCTGCTTCAGGAACTCGTAGCTGGCCAGCACATGGCCGCCATCCCACGACAAGCCTGCCGACTGCGATGCCTGGTACTCCTCCATGCCACCGGCGGTGACGGTGCCGTAGCGCACAGCGGTCTCATACCCGGTGAAGTCGCGGCGCAGGATGATGTTGACCACACCACCGACGGCGTCGGTGCCGTAGATGGCCGAGGCACCATCGGTGAGGATCTCAACGCGTTCCACCGCACTCAGCGGTATCAGCGAGACGTCCACGTACTGGTAGCGGTTCGACGAGGTCACGCGGTGGCCATTGATCAGGGTCAACGTGGTGCCGGTTCCCAGGCCGCGCAGGTTGATCGCGGTGCCTTGGCCGAAGTTGTTGCCGGTATCGCGGTCGACGCCAAGGTTGGCGACGTTGGCACCATTGGCGCCTCCGCCGAAGTTCTGTGGCAGTTTCTCGAACAGCTGCTGCACGGTAGCCACGCCGGTGCGGTCGATGGCCTCCTTGTCGATCACGATGATCGGGGATGCGCCGCCGCCAATGGCATCGCGGATGTTGCTGCCGACCACCAGCACCTTGTCCAGGGTGGCGGTCGGCGCCTCGGGTGCTGCGCCTGCGGCCCGCGAACGCCGGGCATCGCTGGGGTTCTGGGCGATCGCAGGCACGCTGGCCAACAGTGCAGCGGCAATGCTGAGGGCCATGAGCGCGCGTGGCATGGCAGCGGATACGTTCGTCATTCCCCGGTCCATCGATCCCATCCGAAAGTGGCCTGCGACGTGGCTACGTCGCTCCTGAATGGATATGTTATAGCATATCATTATGGGGTTGAGTCCACGCCGGAACGAGGCCGATGAAGAAGACTGCTGTTCCGCCGCCCGTCGCTGAAATCCTGGGCACGTACTGGAAGGCTGACCGCAGGCTGCTGCTGCTCATCGCCGGCAGTGTCGTGCTGTCCAGCCTGGCCAATGTTGCGGCGCCCTATCTTTTCTCACGCCTGATCGACCGTCTGCCCATCGACGGGGTCGGCGCTCTCGCGGGCGGCTTCCTGCTGTATGCGGTCATGCTTGGCGCTGGCAGCGCCCTGCAGAACACCGTGCAGTACCTGTCGTTCCTCAGCGGCGAGAATCTTGGCTTCATCACCAGTACCCGCTACTTCGCCCGTCTGCTGAAGAAGACCAACAGCTTCTTCCTGGAGTACAACGCCGCCGAGCTGCAGGTTGCAGGGGAGAAAGGCCGTGGCGCGCTGAAGATCGTGGTGCAGCTGGGGCTGGTGGCCTTCATTCCCAGTGCGCTGCAGATCCTGCTGACGCTGATAACGCTGGGTGCGTTGATCAACCTGCAGGTGGTGGCCATCGTGCTGGCCTACGGCACGGTAGCCGTCACGCTTTCCGCCATCGCTACCCGGCGCGCACGCATCCATCGCGAAGCTGCGGTCGAGGCCGGCCAGCAGAACGCGCGCTTCGTCGGCAATGCCATGAATGCCATGGAGACGCTGCGCCAGTTCGGCGGCAGCGCCTGGATGGTGCAGCGCTTCGAGCAGAAGGCCCAGGAGGTGCGCGACAGCTGGCGCGCCTACGTACTGCAGCGGATCGGCTTCATTGCGCTGCTGGGCATCGGCCTGGCGGTCGAGTTCATCGTTACCTTCCATCTGTTGCTGCCGCGCTACCAGAGCGGCGGTCTGAGCGTCGGCGACATCGTCCTGTTCAATCTGCTGCTGCTCCAGCTCAACATGCCGTTCGAGATGATCGCTCGTTCGATCGATGACGTCGCGCGCTCGTGGAGCATGCTGGCTCCGCTTTCCACCTTGTGGGCGGCGCCCGAGGAGCGACAGGCAGCCGATGCCCAGCGCTTTGCGGGTGAAAGCGGCCGGCTGGCGTTCGAGTGGGTCAGCCACCGCTATGGCAACGGTCGCGGGGTAAGCGATGTGTCCTTCGAGGCCGAACGTGGCGGCATCAATTTCCTGATCGGGCCGACCGGGGCAGGGAAGTCGACGCTGTTCAAGCTCGCCCTGAAATCGATCGATCCCCAGCGTGGTCGGATCCTGGTCGATGGCCTTGACCTGTCCCGGATCGACCGTGCGGCCTGGCATGCCGCTGTCGCGGTGGTTCCGCAGGATGTCATCCTGCTCAACGAAAGCCTGGCCGACAACATCCTGCTCGGGCGCGCGCGTGATGATGATCGGCTGCGGCATGCCGCACGCAAGGCTGCGATCCTGCCGTTGATCGAGGCGCTGCCCGAGGGCCTTGAAACCACCGTGGGCGAGCGGGGCCTGAAGTTGTCCGGTGGGGAACGCCAACGCATCGCGATTGCCCGAGCACTGTATGGCGAGCCGGCGATCCTGTTCCTGGACGAGGCCAGCTCCGCGCTGGATGAGGCCACTGAACGCGAGATCATGGACCATATCCGCGCACTGGCGAACGATGTAACCGTGGTGGCCATCACCCATCGGCGCGGTATCGTGAGCCCGACTGACCGGGTGATTGAGCTGGAGAGTGATCGCTGAGCAACTTGGTCATGGCGACCGAACCACGCCCAACTAGAGCAGCAACAGTGCCCCGATCAGCGCAGGCGGCATCACCAGCGCGCCGACGCGCAGGAAGTCGAGCGCGCTGACATGCTCGCCCTCGCGGCGCAGCGCCACCAGCCACAGCATCGTGGCCAACGAGCCGGTCACCGACAGGTTGGGGCCCAGGTCCACGCCGACCAGCAATGCGGCGCGGGTCTGTGCCGGCAGGTCGGCCATCTGGCCCAGCGAGCCTGCGGCCAGGCCGACCGGCAGATTGTTGGCCACGTTGCTCAGCAACGCCGCCGCGCCACCGGCCAGCCAGCTGGCCTGGTGTGGCGATGCCTGCGCCACGGCCTGCAGCGCGCTGGCTGCCGTCTGGATGACACCGGTCTGTGCCACCGCTTCCACCAGCACGAACAGGCCGGCCACCAGCGGCAGTACGCCCCATGACACGTGGCGCAGCAGCGGCAACGGACTGCGCCGCTGGCGCATCGCCACCAGTGCCACACTCAGCGTGCCTGCGCAGAACGTGACCAGGCCGAGCGGGCCGTTCAGTGCGGAGGTCACCAGCAGCACGGTGCCGGTGAACAACACGCCCAGAGCGCTGAGCCGGCCGCCTTCGGTCAGCGGACGATGCGCCGGTGCCGCCACCAGCGGCTGCGCGATCTCGCGCCGATGCACCCAGCGCAGCACCAGATAGGTGGCACCGATCGCGGCCAGCGACGGCAGCGCGAACTGTGCCAGCCACTGCGTCAGCGGCGGCATGTGCTGGCCGTACACCACCAGGTTGGCCGGGTTGGAAATGGGCAGCACGAAACTGGCCGCATTGGCGATGAAGGCGCAGACGAATAGATAGGGCAGGGGGTTGGCACGGGCCGCCTTGCAGGCGGCGTAGACCGCCGGGGTCAGCACCACCGCCGTGGCATCGTTGGAAAGGAACACGGTCACCAACGTGCCGACCAGGAACACGAGGTCGAACAGGCGTCGTCCCGAGCCACCTGCATGGCGGACCGCGTACAACGCCAGCCAGTCGAACAGGCCTTCGCGCCGGGCCAGCTCGGCCAGCACCATCATACCGACCAGGAACAGATAGACATCGCGGCCCTCGGCCACCGCGTGCAAGGTCGTGCCGACCGACATCGCTCCCAGCAGCGGAAGCAGAAGGGCAGCCCCCAGTGCCCACACGTACTCCGGAATGCGGAATGGCCGGAACAGCAGGCCTACGGTGGCAACGGCCACGGCCGCCCAGATGAGGAAAGAGGAGTAGGAAACGAGCATCGGGCGGGGTGTCTCAGCGGCGTCGACGCGTACCTCACGGGAACGCGCCCGCTGCAATCGCGGCAGTTCGGGGAAGGCGGCATCATACTCCGTGAGCTGCGCCCGAGCTGTGGAGCCCAGCCCATGCTTGTCTGCTTGCCGCGTGCCCCCGGCACCCACGCTCCGCGAACGTTTTCTTCGGGCGCTCTTCACCGTCGCTCCGCTTAGAGTGAAGGCCACTCAAAGTGTCACGCATGGAATCAAAGATGTCCGAATACCGGGACTGGATCTTCAATGCCAACGGCCGAACCCTGGTGGCCCGGGTGGAGCTGGATGGCGACGGCGGCGGCACCATCAACCGCTACCAGTTGACTCCGGGTCCCGCGCAATCCGGGCTGTGCATCAAGGTGGCCTCGCAGGCCGAAGCCGCAAAGAAGCTCGAAACCGAGGTGGAGAAGCTGCTCGGCCCAGAGTGGTGAAGAGGGCTTCGCTACGGCAGAAGCGTTGAGAGGTTGCCAGCGCAACTCCGCAATCTCAGCCCATGTGACGGCCGACCGTATTCTTCCGGCCATGCATTCCCCCTCCAGCCCTCCCGATTTCATGACCGCTACCCGGCCCTCCGGCTGGGTGCAGAGCGGTGACCGCTGGGACCTGTGGTGGAACGGCCGCTGCGTGGCCAGCGTCGTGCCGCATGCCGTGCTCGGCGTCCGCCTGTTCCTCGCCGCGCGGAAATCACCCCAGCCCAAGGTCGTGGCCGCCGTGAATGCGCGGCAGGCCAAGCGCTACGCCGAGCGCTGGTGCGCCGCCCGGCTCTGCCCCCAGTTGCGATTGCGCGATGCGGTGGCGCGGCTGATAGATAAAGGTACTCCATCACCTCCGGCACCCACGCGGGAACAACGGCAGCAGGCCCGCCGCCTGGCCGAGGCCGGGGCGGGAGAGATGGGGCGGATCAAGGCGGCGCTTGGGCCGCGGCCCCCGGCGATGCTGGCCAGGCCCGAGGTGCCGGGGCGGGGTGGAGCCTGGCCGATACCAGATCAGGCTCCGTCAACCGGACGGCCGGATGCGAGTGCGCTCCCGGCCAGGGCTACGCCGAAAGTTCCTCGCGCACGATCCTGGCCCCTTCGCTGAGCGCACGCAGCTTGCCCCGTGCCACGTCACGGGCCAGCGGCGCCATGCCGCAGTTGGTGCTCGGGTAGAGCTTGTCGGCGTCCACGAACTGCAGCGCCTTGCGCAGAGTGTTGGCCACTTCCTCGGCCGTCTCCACCGTGCTGGAGGCCACGTCGATGGCGCCCACCATCACCTTCTTGCCGCGCACCAGCTCGATCAGGTCGATCGGCACGTGCGAGTTGTGGCATTCCAGCGAGATGATGTCGAGGTTGGAGGTCTGCAGCTTCGGGAACGACTCTTCATACTGGCGCCACTCCGAGCCCAGCGTCTGCTTCCAGTCGGTGTTGGCCTTGATGCCGTAGCCGTAGCAGATGTGCACGGCGGTCTCGCACTTCAGTCCTTCGATCGCACGCTCCAGTGCGGCCACGCCCCAGTCGTTCACTTCGTCGAAGAACACGTTGAAGGCGGGCTCGTCGAACTGGATGATGTCGACGCCAGCGGCTTCCAGCTCCTTCGCTTCCTCGTTGAGGATCTTCGCGAATTCCCAGGCCAGCTTCTCGCGGCTCTTGTAGTGTGCGTCGTACAGGGTGTCGATCATGGTCATCGGCCCGGGCAGTGCCCATTTGATCGGCTGCGTGGTCTGCCGGCGCAGGAACTTCGCATCCTCCACGAACACCGGCTTCGGGCGGCTCACGGCACCGACCACGGTCGGCACGCTGGCGTCGTAGCGGTTGCGGATGCGCACGGTTTCGCGCTTCTCGAAATCGACGCCGTTGAGGTGCTCGATGAACGTGGTAACGAAGTGCTGCCGGGTCTGCTCACCGTCGCTGACGATATCGATGCCGGCGTGCTGCTGTTCCTGCAGGGACAGGCGCAGGGCATCCTGCTTGCCTTCGGTCAAGCTTTCATCCTGCAGTTTCCAGGGCGACCAGAGCTTTTCGGGCTCCGCCAGCCAGGAGGGCTTGGGCAGGCTGCCGGCGGTGGAGGTGGGGAGCAGTTTCTTCGTCGACATTGCGTTCTGTGTCCTGGGGCGAATGGGGAATCGGTGGATCAGCGGGCAGCCCACTGCTCAAGCACGGCGCGGTACGGCTTGATGAAGTGCTCTTCGGTGAACTTGCCCTGCTTGACCGCCAGCTGGCTGCGCTCTTCGCGGTCGTAGACGATGCGGGTGGACGAATAGTCCTGGTGCTTCAGGCTGGGCTGGTAGACCTTGCCGGCCACGGAATTGGCGTTGTAGATCTCCGGCCGGTAGATCTTCTGGAACGCTTCCATCGTGCTGATGGTGCCGATCAGCTCCAGGTTCGAGTAATCGCCCAGCAGGTCGCCCTGGAAGTAGAACGCCAGCGGCGCGACGCTGCCCGGCGGCATGAAGTAGCGCACCTGCAGGCCCATCTTGTCGAAGTACTGGTCGGTGGGGGAGAACTCGCCTTGGCGATACTCCACGCCCAGGATGGGATGGTGGTTCTCGGTACGATGGTAGGTCTTGCTGCTGGAGACGCTGATGCAGATCACCGGCGCCTTGCTGAAATTGGCGCGGTAGGCGTCCGATTCCAGGAAGTGCTGGAACAGCTTGCCGTGAAGATCACCGAAGCCTTCCGGAATGCCGAACGTGGCCTTGCCCTCGTTGCTGGCCGGCAGTACAACGCTGAAGTCGTAGTCGCGCACATAGGACGAGAAGTTGTTGCCGACGATGCCCTCGGTGCGCGCGCCGGTGTGCGTGTCGACGATGGTCGGGCGCAGCACTTCGATCAGCGGGAATGGATCGCTGCCGTCGGCTCCATCGATGTGCATCTCCACCGAAATGATGTCCAGCTCGACGGCGTAGCGGTCCGCACTCGGGTTGTCCCAGTGCGCCAGATCGTTGAAGCGGTTGTTGATCATGCTGATCGTGTTGCGCAGGTTCTCCTGGCGGGACTCGCCGCGAGCCAGGTTGGCGAAGTTGGTGGTGATGCGCGTGCCGTCAGCGGGCTGGTAGTCCTCGTTGAAAGGGATGCGCGTGATGCTGAAGGTGAAGTTCTCGGTCGTCATGGGCGGCGTTCCGGGTTGCGGGGGTGACATCCGAATGCGGGTCGCTGGCATTCGGCACTCAAAGGACTGCAGCGGTCTCGGCAGTGGCAGGCGCTGCGCGATGGGACAGGGCAAGCAGGGGCAGTGCCCGCTGCACTGCCAGCCGTGCGCGCTGGATCAGGGCCTCGTTGTGCACGCGGCCCTCGGCGAAATCGCGGTCGGTGGCGTAGACGCCGAGGGGCAGGGTGCGCGCCTGGAAGAAGCTGAAGAGCGGCCGCAGCTGATGATCGATCACCAGTGCGTGGCGCTCGCTGCCGCCGGAGGCGGCCAGCAGGATGGGGGTGTCGACCAGCGCGTCCTGATGGATGAAGTCGAAGAAGTGCTTGAACAGGCCGGTGTACGAACCGCGGTAGACCGGCGTGGCTACCACCAGTACGTCTGCCTGTTCAACGGCCACCAGCTGCCGCTCCACAGCCTCGGGCAGCTGCGAGCGCCACAGTGCACCGGCCAGCTGCGGCGCCAGCTCGCCCAGCTCGATCAGGTGCGGCTCGCAGGCAACGTCCTCGCCGATCAGGTCCAGCAGGTGCTCGGCCAGGGTTGCAGCCCTGGAGGGGCGCTGCAGTCCGCCGGAAACGGCGACGATACGGAGGGGGCGGGTCATCTGTTCGCTTTCAGCAGGGGAGGGGCTCCTTCGGGCAATCTGCGGGGGGCGCAGTCCTGCAGGCCGGCGAGGTGACCGGGCTGGCAGGCAACCGAAGGCATGACCCGATCCTAGTCATGCCCTTCCATGACGTAAAATGGTATTACTTCACCAATCCATGAGCAGGATTCATCGTCATGCTGGAACGGATCCACCTCAGCATCGTGCAGCAGGTCGAGCAACAGGGCTCGCTGACTGCTGCCGCCGGCGTGCTCAACCTGACCCAGTCAGCCCTGAGCCACAGCATGAAGAAGCTGGAGCAGCAGCTCGGCACCGATGTCTGGCTGCGCGAAGGCCGCAGCCTGCGCTTGACCCAGGCCGGGCAGTACCTGCTGGCGGTGGCCAACCGCGTGCTGCCGCAGCTGGACCTGGCCGAGGAGCGCCTGGGCCAGTTCGCACAGGGCGAGCGCGGCGCACTGCGCATCGGCATGGAATGCCATCCCTGCTACCAGTGGCTGCTGAAGATCGTCTCGCCGTACCTGGCCGCCTGGCCGGACGTGGATGTGGACGTAAAGCAGAAGTTCCAGTTCGGCGGTATTGGCGCGCTGTTCGGCTACGAGATCGACCTGCTGGTCACGCCCGATCCGCTGCTGAAGCCGGGCCTGAAGTTCGTGCCCGTGTTCGACTACGAGCAGGTGCTGGTGGTGGCCAGGAATCACGCCCTGGCCAAGGTGGATCACGTAAAGCCGCGCCAGCTCGGCCAGGAAGTGCTGATCAGCTACCCGGTGCCGTTCGAGCGCCTGGACATCTACAACCAGTTCCTGCTGCCGGCCGGCATCACGCCGCGGCGCCACAAGACCATCGAAACCACCGACATCATGATGCAGATGGTGGCCAGCGGCCGTGGCGTGGCCGCGATGCCGCGCTGGCTGGTGGAGGAATATGCCGCACGCATGGACGTGGTGCCGGTGCGCCTGGGGGCGAAGGGCATTCCCAAGCAGATCTACCTGGGTGCGCGTGAGGCCGATACGGGTATCGACTATCTGCAGGCCTTCGTCGAGCTGGCCCGGAACAGCACGCCGATCGCCGGCAATGCAGGCGGAGCCCGTTGATGCCCGCACCTGGATCGCAGCGGACGGAAACCTTCATCGACGCGTTTTCTCTGGAAGTGAGCGCGAAGGCCATGCCGGCACTGCGTGCGGAAGCGGATCGCATCGCTCCGGGAACGACGATCTCGATCCCTTACCTGGCGAGCGAGGACGACGACGCCCGGCTGGCGGCCGCGTGCACGGTGCGCGAACTCGGCTTCGAACCGATGCCCCATCTCTCTGCCCGCCGCATCGCGTCGCGTGCGGCGCTTGCGCGGTTCCTGGAACGCGCCGCCAGCGAAGCGGGGGTAGAGACGTGCCTGCTTATCGCGGGTGATCTTTCCACGCCCGCAGGTCCGTATGCCGACAGTACCTCGATCATCGAGACTGGCCTTCTTGAGCGTTACGGCATCAAGGTTGTGGCCATCGGCGGGCATCCGGAAGGGCATCCGGTGATGAACGCCGAGGACCGTTGGCGCGTGCTGGAACGCAAATGCCAGGCCATCGAGGCGCGGGGCATGGCACCGCTGATCATCACTCAGTTCGGCTTCGATGCGGACATCGTGCTGGCTTGGCTGGATGCGCTGCGGGCCCGTGGCATTACCGTTCCGGTGCTGGTCGGCGTGCCGGGGCCGGCCAGCATTGCGCGGTTGGCCCGCTACGCCGCGATGTGCGGCGTGGGTGCCAGTGCATCGATGCTGGCGCGGTACGGCATCTCGATCGGCCGGCTGCTGGGAACGGCAGGGCCGGAGGTGTTCATGGATCGCCTGCTGAGTGGGCTGACGGACGCCCATGGCCCGGTCAGCCCGCACTTCTTCCCGTTCGGTGGCATTGCGCCATCACTGGGCTGGATAGAGCGGTACCGGCGGCGCACGTCGGCCGCCAGCGTTTGATGCTCTATCGATGATCGCGTGGCTGGGCCCTTCAGCCCGGCAGTTCGCACTTCATCTTGCCGTCCACGTAGTACGGCTTGGGTACGTTCGGGTTCTCGCTGGTCTTCTCGAAGACCACCTCGAAGGAAGCCGCATCGGGCGAGCCCTTGCGGTCGGTGCACGCGTCCTGCAGCTTCTTCTTGACCGCCGCGATGCCCGCATCGCGATTGGCACCGTCGGCGCTGTTGGTCAGGTTCACGGTTTCGGCCGAGGCCAGTGGGCTCAGTGCAAGCAGGCAGCCGGTCAACATCAGGGTGTGCAGTCTGGTCATGCCGCGTACCTCATGGGTCTCCAATGAGGCTCCAGCATAGAGCGGGGCTGTTAACGGCCTGTGGCCGCCCCGGCTTCGGGGCCGGTTCTCCCGCATTCGTCGTCGAACACGGGAGTCTGGTCGGATGCCTCCCCTTGGCCCGGCGTGTTCGGCTAGGCTGCAGCGACTGACCGCAAGGATGAAGGCCCTCATGATCCGCTGGCTGTTCCTCGCGCTTGCCGCGCTGCCGCTCGCTGCCGGGGCCGTGGTCATCCGCCACGACGTGGACGATGCCCGTTACCGGATCGAGGGATCAGAATTTCCCGCCCTGGCCGACATGCCGGGTGAAGGGCAGGGTGTTCTGATCGCCCCGCAGTGGGTGCTGACCGCAGCGCATGCCGCACCGATGAAGGGTATGGGGCAGACCATCGCCATCAACGGCAAGGACTACGGCGTGGAACGTGTGGTCGTGCATCCGGGCTACAGGCGAATGCCGGAAGCCTTGGGCAAGGAAGCACTGGCCACGGGGAGCCCGGCGAAGATCCATGCGTTCCTGGCCGGATCGGATGACATTGCGCTGATCAGGCTCACGGCCCCCGTGAACGATGTGCAGCCCGTGTCGCTCTATCGCGGCAGTGCCGAGGTCACGCAGGTCGCCGCCTTGATCGGAAAGGGCGCCACTGGCAATGGGGCGATTGGACTGGTGCCGGGCGGGCCGCATCGCACATCGCTGCGGCGCGCATACAACGCCATTACCGGTGGCAATGATCGCTACCTCTGGTATCGGTTCGATGCCCCGCCACAGGGCCTCCCACTGGAAGGCGTATTGGGCAACGGCGACAGTGGCGGCCCGCTGGTCATCGGGGAACACGGCGCGTGGCAGCTGGTGGGGCTGGGCTCGTGGATCAGCGCCGTTCCCGAGCATGCTCTTGAAGCCGGCTTCTATGGCCAGGTGGTGCACAACGTGCGGGTATCGCGCTATGTGGGCTGGATCGAGAGCGTCCTGGGCGCGCCCGACTACCGCCGCTCCGTAACACTCGAAGACTGACAGCTGTCACTGGCCGCGGGCCGCGTGATTGCCAATAGTGAGCGCCATGGCGAGGACACCTCGCTACCACTCATCACAAGGGGACCGCTCGTGAACATGCTCCAGCAGATCGTCTCGCAGACACCCGCCTGGGTCTGGCTTCTCCTGGCGTTCCTGGTCACACGCGGCATTGCCGCGATGAAGCCGGGCGAAACGTCACTGCAGAAACTGGCCGTCGTGCCTGCGCTGTTCACCGTCTGGGGCGCCTGGTCGATCAGCCATCGCTATGGAGTGTCCTGGAGCGCCTGGGGCAAGTGGCTGGCCGGCATCGGCACCGGCGCGGCACTGGGATGGCTGCTGCTGGGCCACGTGAAGCTGACCCTGGATGGCGCTACCGGAAAGCTCTGGCGCAACGCGGACTTCAGCCTGCTGCCGCTGCTGCTGATCACCTTCCTGGTGAAGTACGGCTTCGAAGTCGCATTTGCGGTGTCGCCGCCATTGATCGCCAATGCCGGCGCCAGTGCGGCCTACCTGTTGCTGTCAGGGGGCTTCACCGGCCTCTTCATTGGCAAGTACTGCCGCTATCTGGCCTCGTTGCGACTGGACGCGGCGGCGAAAGGGTGGAAAGCGGCAACCTGAACCTCATTTGCGCGTGACGCGTCACGCTAATGCTGGTTTCAGTGGCACGGGCAGGAAGGTGCGCCGCCACTGGCGGGGCCCCCAGCTCAGCATGCTGGTAGCGGGCATCGTTCCGGATGCCCGCTGCCCAAGCCGCATCATTTCGGCATCAGTACAGTGTCGATCACGTGGATCACGCCATTGGACTGGCCTACATCAGCAATGCTGATGCCCGCTTTGCCTCCCTTGGCATCGATAACCCACAGCTTGCCTTCGTGGAGAGAGATCGTAAGTGGTTCGCCCTGCACGGTCTTCAGCGTCGCCTTCCCGCCATGCTTCCTGGCGTCTGCAACGAGCTGCACGGAAGTGTAGGTGCCTGGCACCACGTGGTAGGTAAGAATCTTGGTCAGTTGTGCCTTGTTTTCCGGTTTAACCAAGGTGTCGACAGTCCCGGCAGGCAGCTTGTCAAAGGCTGCATTGGTAGGGGCGAAGACGGTGAAGGGACCCGCCCCGTTGAGGGTGTCGACCAGGCCCGCCGCCTTGACTGCGGCGACCAGGGTCGTGTGGTCCTTGGAGTTGATGGCGTTCTCGACGATGGTCTTGGTCGGATACATCGCTGCGCCACCAACCATGACGGTGTTGGCGGCGAAGCTGGAAGAAGCTGCTGAAACAAGGACGGCGAGGCTGACTGCGGCGGAAATTCGCTGGAGAGCGTTCACGGTGAGATCCTCGGATTGGCGCCCGCAATGCGCGGGCATCCTCATTACGGCCCGGGGCGCGGATTGGATGCAGCGGATTCTGCTCCAATCGTTTCGCGCCACGCAGTTCGGCAGGAAGGCCGCCATTGGCTTTGCTTACAGGCTCCAATCAACCCGCATGCCGGCGATCAACGCATTCGGCAGGTCGCGCTGGCGGGCGGGTTCGTTGAACTGGTCCGGATGCACGATGTAGTGCAGGTTCGGTGCGATCCGGAGCTGCGGGGTGAGCTGGATGCCATAGCTCAGTTCCATCATGACCTGGCTCCCGTGCGGCGTGCCGCTACCGCCTGCCGCGGCGCGGGCAAGGCGCAGGTTCTCCAAGGCGATGCCGCTGTACTTCTGCTGGGTCACAACGAAAGCGATGCTGTCCTGCGGCCGGCCGGCGAACGTGCCTTTCTGCACCACGCCCGCCTGCAGGAAATGATCCTCGATCAATTGGCCGGAGGTGCCCTTGAGCGCCGCACCGAACAGGGTCAGGCCGCGCCCGGCACCATCACTGGTTAGCTGTTGCTCGAAGCGGGCGAACGCCCCGGAGCGACCACGGCGGTTCGCGTAGTCCTGGCCACTAAGCAGCGCCGGGGTGCCGTTGGCATCGCGCAGCGGATCCAGATAGGTCGAGTTGTCCTGCCAGCCACCGAGTTCGTAGCGGGCTTTCAGTCGTGCCGAAGCAGGGCTGCGCCAACCGAGCGTGTAGGGCACGATCCAGCCGGTGGCCTGACTGGTACTCCATTTCAGGCCGTGCTGGCCGTCCTCGGCCTGGCTGGGATCGACCTGGTAGGCGCCGACGCGCACATAGACATCGGGCGTCACCCAGGCCGTGGCATCGGCCATCCAGCTCGATACCGGCCACCAGGTGAAACTGCTGGTGCGGAACACGTAGGTCGGGTTGCCGCAGGCCGAATTGCCCTGGAAGTACTGGCACAGCTCCGAACCGAGGTGATGGATGTTGGCGACGCTGCGCCCGGCTTCCAGCACCAAACGGTCGTTCAGCAGTTTCTGTTCAAGCGTCAGGTTGGCCAGGCGCGTGCCCTGGCCGCCGTAGATTTCCTGCACCGAGGTGCTGTTGCCGGTACGGCTGTTGGCCAGGTTGGTGCCATGGCGGTTGATGCCGTAGGCCTTGATCGTCGCGCCCCGCCAGCCAAACGCAGCGTCCAGGTTCACGTCGGCACCGAACATCAGCTGGCCGGCATACGCCGTGCCGCCGCGCTTGCCGCCATCGAGCGTGGCGGCTGCCTCGCCGGTGTATGCCAGCCTGGGCGTGAAGACGTCACTCGCGTCGGCGGCTGCGGCCACGGACGGCAGGGCCAGCAGGATCGCTAACGGCAACAGGCGGCGGGAAGGGGAGGTCATGGGCGAGGTTCCGTTTACAGGGTGGGAGCCGTGACCGGCTTCTTGAGGACGCGCAGCGCGACGGCGGTGACGGCCACGCCGGCCACCAATGCCAGCAGGTAGACGCCAAGGTGCGTGACTGCGTTCGGGATCGGCAGCACGAACACGCCACCGTGCGGCACCTTCAGCTCGACGCCTGCGGCCATCGAGATCGCACCGGCCACGGCCGAGCCGAGGATCAGCGCCGGAATGGTGCGCAGCGGATCGCGTGCGGCGTAGGGGATCGCGCCCTCGGTCACGAAGCTGAGGCCGAGCACGCCCGCGGCACCGGCGGTGCCGCGCTCCTCGGCGGTGAAGCGGTTGCTGAACAGCCATGTGGCCAACGCGATGCCCAGCGGCGGCGTCATGCCGCCGATCATCGTCGCAGCCATCGGCGTGTAGACCTGGCTGGAAATCAGTGCGGTGGAGAACGCGTAGGAGGCCTTGTTGACCGGCCCGCCCATGTCCACCGCCATCATTCCGCCCAGCAGCAGGCCGAGCAGGATGGCGCTGCTGCCCTGCATGCCGCGCAGCCAGTCGGTCAGCCAGGCCAGCAGCCCGGCGACCGGCGTGCCGATCACGTACATCATCAACAGGCCAACCAGCAGCGTGCCCAGCACTGGCAGGATCAATACCGGCTTGAGGCCTTCCAGGCTGCGCGGCAGGCGCAGCGCACGGTTGATCCAATGCACGCCGTAGCCGGCGATGAAACCGGCCAGGATGCCGCCAATGAAGCCTGCATCCATGTTGACCGCGACCAGGCCGCCGATCATGCCCGGCGCGATGCCCGGGCGATCAGCGATGGAGTAGGCGATGTAACCGGCCAGTGCCGGCACCATCAACATGAAGCCGGACTTGGCACCGATCTGGAACAGCGACCAGGCCAGCGTGCCCTTGTGTGCATCGTCGAAGGCATAGATGCCGCCGAGCGCGAACGCCAGTGCGATCAGCAGGCCGCCGGCAGTAACGAACGGCAGCATGAACGACACGCCGGTCATCAGGTGCTTGTAGGGGCCGGTGGCCCTGGCCTTTTCGGTGGTGCGGCCTGAAGCCGGCGTACCCGCCTGCACGCCGGCCTCGGCCAGCGCCTTGCGGATCAGGTTCTGGCCGTCATTGATCGCCGGCTTGGTGCCGCTCTTGAACAGGCGTTTGCCAGCAAAGCGCGACAGATCGACTTCGCGGTCGGCGGCGATCAGCACCAGGTCGGCGGCAGCGATTTCTTCGTCGCTCAATGCGTCCTGCGCGCCAACCGAGCCCTGGGTTTCCACCCGGATCGCGTGGCCCAGTGCCTTGGCGGCCTGCTGCAACCCTTCGGCTGCCATGAAGGTGTGGGCGATGCCGGTCGGGCAGGAGGTGACGGCGACGATGCGCTTGCCGGCGTCCGCGGTGGAAGCGGTTGCTGATGTCGCTGCGAGCAGCGCCAGCGCGGCAAGCGGGTCGTCCAGCACTTCACCGAGGCTGGCGCGCACGACCTGGGCATTGCCGAAGCGCGCGGCATCCGCCTCACCCTCCCCCACCAGCAGCAGCTGCGTTGCGGCGGCGGCCTGCGTGGCGGGCAGTGCCCCGGTCACGCCCTGGTCGCTGCGGATTTCGATCGCCAGTTCGGCCCCTTGCTGGCGGGCGGCGCGGCGCAGCGCTTCGGCGGCAAGAACCGCCTCGATGCTGCGTTCGCCTGCGGCGATGACTACGGTGGAAGCTTGCATGGGCACTCCTGGAATTCTTCGGGTTCGTCCTTGCAGGAGGGGCCGGGCCAGCCGCAGCTCCCTCTGCAGGGGTTTCAATCCAACTGCTCGATCAGTACGTCGCCGGTCCACGCGCGCACCTGTGCCGGATCCAGCCGTCGCGCGTCGCCACTTTCCAGCCGGCTCATCGAGAACGCCGTCGCCAGTCGTGCGCAGGCAGCCAGATCGAGGGAGGGCTCCAGCAAGGCGGCGGCGATGCCGGCGACCATGGCATCGCCGGCGCCGACCGTGCTGCCGCGCGCCAGTCGCGGCGGTCGCGCGATCAGGGCGCCGCTGCGATCAATGAACAACGCGCCGTCGGCGCCCATCGAGATCGCCACAAGCGCAACTCCGCGTTCCACCAAGGCCTGGCCCGCAGCCCGCAGGGCGCTGCGATCCGGCAGCGGCGTACCGGTCCAAGCCTCCAGTTCGTGGCGGTTGGGCTTGATCGCGTAGGGCAGTGCGCCCTGTGCGCCGCTCAACGCGGCGGCAAGTGCGTCGCCACTGGTGTCCAGCAGTACGCGCGCACCGGCGGCGCTCGCCTGCGCCTGCAGTCTCGCCCATGCATCGGCTGGCAGCCCCGACGGCAGGCTGCCGGACAGCACCACTGGCTGGTCCGGCTGGAGCAGGGCGTCGAGTCGGCGCGATACCGCGTCCAGATCGGCGTCACACAGTGACAGGCCGGGCAGGTTGATGTCGGTGGTCTCGCCGCTGGCCTCTTCGACCAGCTTGATGTTGGTGCGGGTGCGGCCCGCAACGCGCAGGCAAGCGTCTGCGATGCCACGCTCGGCGAACAGTGCGCTGAACACGCCGTCGTTACCATCGCCGAGTACGCCCAGTGCGGTGGTCGGTACGCCCCAGTCGGCCAGGCAGGCGGCCACGTTGATGCCCTTGCCGCCGGCGTCGTCGCGGGAGCTGCGGGCACGATGCACATTGCCCGGTCGCAGGTGCGCCAGCCGCACGGTCTGGTCGATCGCTGGATTCAGGGTAATGGTGACGGCACGGGCGCTCATGCGCGCGCTCCATCGAGAGCGCGCACCTGCTCGGCGGTTTCGCAGTCCAGCGCGGTGTTGGCCAGTGCTTGCAGATCGATCAGCGCGTTGCCACGCAGGCGTGCCTTCACTGCCGGAATGTCGTTCGGGGTCATCGACAGTTCGTCCACGCCCAGGCCGGCCAGCAGCATTGCACCAAAGGGATCGCCGGCCAGGCCGCCGCAGACGCCAACCCAGCGCCCATGCAGGCGTGCACCTTCCACCGTGGCGCGGATCGCGCGCAGCACGGCCGGGTGCAGGCTGTCGGCCTCGGCGGCGAGTTCCGGGTTCTGGCGGTCGATCGCCAGCACGTACTGGGTCAGGTCGTTGGTGCCGATCGAGAAGAAGTCGGCATGGCGCGCCAGTACATCGCTCTGGGCTGCTGCGGCAGGGACTTCAATCATGATCCCGATCGGCACTTCGGGTGCCTCAAGCGCGGCGCGCAACCGTTCGCAGATGGCGCGCAGTGCGATCAGCTCGGGCACCGAGGTGATCATCGGAAACATGATGGACAGGCGTGCGCCGTCCTTCGCCGCGCGATACAGCGCACGCAGCTGTGGTTCCAGCAGGTCGGGGCGGCGCAGCAGCAGGCGCGCGCCACGCACGCCGAGGAACGGATTTTCCTCGCGTGGCAGCTCCAGGTGGGCGACCTGCTTGTCGCCACCGATATCGAGCGCGCGCACGATCAGCGGGCGGCCGTCGAGTGCCTTGGCCATCGCCACGTACGTGGCGTACTGCTCCTCCTCGCTGGGCGTGCTCCCGCGCTCGAGGAACAGGAATTCGGTGCGCATCAGGCCGACGCCTTCCGCGCCTTGCTCCAGTGTCAGCGGCACCTGCTCGGGCAGGTTGACGTTGGCGCCGATGTCGATGCGGTGGCCGTCAGGGGTCTGTGCCGGCTGCGCGCGTTGCGCCGCTTCACGCTCGCGGATCTGCTGCTGTTCGGCGATCCACGCACGGGCCGAGGCGAGATCGGCCTCGGACGGAGACAGATAGAGGCGCCCGCTGCTGCCATCGATGATCGCCTCGCTCCCCGCGCTGATCGTCAGCAGCTCCGCGCCCGCGGCGACCAGCGCCGGCAGGCCCAGCGTGCGCGAGAGGATCGCGGTGTGCGAGGTCGGCCCGCCCAGCGCGGTGGCGAGGCCAAGCACGCGATCGGTGTCGAGGTTGGCCGTGTCCGACGGCGACAGGTCGGCGGCGAGCAGGATGCACGGCTGCGCAGGCAGGTCGGCAAGGCCGCCACCCGCTGCAGACGGATCAAGCTGTGCCAGTACGCGCCGGCCCACGTCACGCAGATCGGCGGCGCGCCCGGCCAGTACCGGGTTGCCCAGGACCGCCAGGCCCGACGCGATCTGCTCGATGGCCTGGTGCCAGGACCACGCAACGCCATGGCCTTCGACCATCAGCTGGCAGGTGCGGGTAATCAGATCGGTGTCGTCGAGCAGCGCAGCCTGCGCCTTGAAGATTGCCGCATCCGAGGCGCCGAGCCGGCGCTGGGTGTCGTCCTGCAGCGCGGCCAGTTGTTGGCGGGTGCGGCTGAGCGCGTCCTGCAGGCGCGCGCCGCCTTCGCCGAGCGGGGTGGGGCGGTCGGCGACCTCTGCCCGCGTGCTGGCCAGTACATGCACCGGGCCAATCGCCAGGCCAGGGCTGGCGCCGATGCCGACGATCGCCGCCTGTGCGTCAGGCGGATTCCAGCCCGCAACCGGCGCGGCCTTGCGCTGCGCCGCGCGCTCGGCATCGGCCTTTTCCTGCGCAATCAGCCCGTCCATGACCTTACGCAGCGCGGCCAGCAGGGCTGGGGCATCGGCGCCCTCGGCAGACACGCTGACCGCGTCGCCATGGCGCAACCCGAGCTGCAGCAGCGCCACCAGGCTTTTGGCATCCGCAGCCTGATCGCCCGCACGGACCTGTGCGCGGGCCGCGAAGCTGCGCGCCGTCTCGGCCCAGCGCGTGGCCGGGCGTGCGTGCAGCCCGTTGGGGTAGGCGATGGTCCAGTCGAAACGCTCGGCCAGGTCCGTCACTGGCGCATTGGGGGCCGTGGTCGCAACATCGCCGGCCAGCGCGTTGATGATCTCGCTCGCATCGACCGTGGTGAACAGGCGCTGCAGCGTGGCCTCGTCCTGGATCAGCCGGGTCAGCCGCCGCAGCAGGGTGATGTGGGTATCGGACTGGGCGGCAATGCCGACCACCAGGCGGGTGACCTGACCCGGATTCCACTCCACGCCTTCCGGAAACTGCAGCACGGCAATGCCATCGCGGCGCACCAGGTGACGGTCCTCGCCCAATCCGTGCGGAATGGCCACGCCATGGCCGAGGAAGGTGTTCGCCAACACCTCACGACGCCCCATGCTGGCCTCGTAACCGGGCGCAACGCAGCCGGCGGCGACCAGCATCTGCGCCACTTGGGCAATGGCGTCGGCCTTGTCGAGCGCCCGCGCATCCAGGCGGATCAGTTCCCGGCTGACGGGGGCAGGGGTGGTCAAGGGCTGCAAGGCGGGCTCCGGGAAGGGGGTGCTGTGGCGTATTGGGAACGTTCCCAGTTCCTATTTCAATGTGCACTGCACAAAAATCCAATAGTCCTTTGGCGTTAGCATTGTCCTGAATGGCCATCCGGCCTCGAACAGCGACAGTTTCCGGGAACGGTTCCAATGAGCATCAGCATCAATGACGTCGCGCGCGTGGCGGGGGTGTCCAAATCCACGGTATCGCGGGTGCTCGGCGGCGGCCCGGTCAGTGAGGCCGTGCGTGGCCGGGTGGAGGCGGCGATCCGCCAGACCGGCTATCACCCCAACCTGCAGGCACGACGCCTGCGGGCCCGGCACACCGGCATCATCGGGCTGATCGTGGCGGACATCCGCAACCCGTTCTTCACGGCGCTGATCCGCGCGGTGGAGGAGATGGCCTATCGTGAAGGCCTGCGCGTCACCCTCTGCAACACCGACGAGGACCCCGAGCGCGAAGCGCTGTATCTGCAGTTGATGCACGAGGAGCGCATCAGCGGACTGATCTTCGCGCCCACCCGGACCACGGTGGGCCGGCTGGAGCGGCTCGCACTGGACTATCCGACGGTGCTGGTGGACCGTGCCGCACCCGGCGGGTCGATCGACAGCGTGGTGCTCGACAATCCGGCCGCGATGGCAGGCCTGGTCGAGCATCTGGTCGCGCGCGGCTATCGCCGCATCGGCGGCCTGTTCGGCAGCACCAGTACTACGGCGGCGGAGCGTCGGGACGGCTATCTCGCTGCGATGCGTACGCATGGGCTGGAGCCGGATTATCGCGAGGTTGAGCCCACGGCTGAAGCGGCCATTGCAACGGTCGAACAGTGGCTGGCTGGCCCATCGCGGCCGGAGGCGCTGGTCGCCAGCAACAGCCTGCTGCTCATGGGGGCATTGAAGGCCGCCCGCAGCGCGGGGCTGGAGATTCCGGATGCGCTGGCGCTGGCGGGTTTCGACAACGAACGCTGGACCGAGCTGGTCGAACCGGGCATCACCGTGATCGAACAGCCGGTCGAAGAGATGGGGCGCGCAGCGATGTCGCTGTTGCTGGAACGACTGCGCACGCCGGAGTTGCCGGTGCGCCGGTTGGTGATGACGGGTCGATGCGTGGTGAGGGGATCAACTGCATGGAATCCAGATGGACGACAACCAAGGTCCAAGGCATGAGAGGACATCAAGGCCGACAGGCGGGTCGTCGCATGAGCCGGCTGCTTACGCTTGGAGCCTGCTTCCTGGCCGGATCCTTGCTTGCGGAGACATCACCACCGAAGCGCACCTGGCTTGTAAGCGGCGCAGAGCTGATCACGCTACTGCAGGGAAAAGGGGCTGACGGATTCTGTGCCGGCGAACAGTGCCGGAATCTGTCCAGCGCCCGTGCCAGTGCCTACATCCAGGGTGCTGCCGATGCCAGTCGTGGCCAGTGGTGTGGCCAAGGCCAGATCCTTCCACATGAACTGGTCGATCGTGTCGCCTCCCATCTCCAGCAACTGCCCCAGGACCGCTTGCAACAGAATGCTTCTTCGCTGGTTGTCGAAGGCCTGCGAACAGCATTTCCTTGCGAGCGCCGGGCATCGCGCGGTGGCATTGGACAGTCCAGGAGAAACTGACCCAACCTCATTGAAGTGATCTGCCACGCTTGGTCCCCGCCGCAACCGGGGTTGGCAGCACGTGCCGCCGTCGAGAAAATCCGCGCGTTGACCGCAGACTGCTTCGGCTCGGGAACAATCCCAGCGCCCCACGTTCCAGACCAGGTAGTCCATAGCCTGCCTTCCACGTCGAAGTAGCATCGACGCTTGGAGCATTAAGCACTTCCGCTGAATGCGTTCGGTCTACGGAAGCTATTGGATGAACACTGAAAGGACGATGGCGGGCGCTCCCGCCCCCATGCGCGATGGTCGCCGGGATACCGAGATCCGGAACTACGTGATGAACCTCGGCCCCCAACATCCTGCGGCACATGGGGTACTGCGCCTTGTGCTTGAGATGGATGGCGAGACCGTTGTGCGCGCGGATCCGCATGTGGGCCTGCTGCACCGGGGTACCGAGAAGCTGGCGGAGTCCAAGCCCTTCAACCAGTCCATCGGCTACATGGATCGGCTGGACTACGTATCCATGATGTGCAATGAACACGCCTACGTACGTGCGATTGAAACCCTTCTGGGAATCGAGGCGCCCATCAGGGCACAGTACATCCGCACGATGTTCGATGAGATCACCCGTATCCTCAATCACCTCATGAACATCGGAACGGGCGCGCTGGACCTGGGCGCCATGGCCGTGATGCTCTATGCATTCCGGGAACGCGAAGAGCTGATGGACTGCTACGAGGCGGTATCCGGCGCTCGAATGCATGCCACGTATTACCGGCCCGGCGGTGTGTACCGTGATCTGCCTGACCAGATGCCGAAGTACAAGGAGTCACGCTGGAAGAAGGGGAAGGAGCTGCGGCGGCTGAACGCCGCGAGAGAAGGGTCGCTGCTCGATTTCATCGAGAATTTCACCCGCGAGTTCCCGAACCGCATTGATGAGTACGAAACCCTGCTCACCGACAACAGAATCTGGAAGCAGCGCACGGTGGGCATTGGCGTTGTGAGCCCGCAGCAGGCCATGGAGTGGGGCATGACCGGGGTGATGCTGAGAGGCTCGGGCGTGGCGTGGGACCTGAGGAAGAAGCGCCCCTACGCGAAGTACGATGCCGTTGACTTCGACATTCCGGTTGGCAGCGCCGGTGACTGCTATGACCGCTACCTGTGCCGTGTCGCGGAGATGCGGCAGTCCAACCGCATCATCCGGCAATGTGTCGACTGGCTTCGCGCCAACCCCGGCCCGGTGATGGTCCAGAACTTCAAGGTGGCGCCGCCGTCCCGGCAGGAGATGAAGTCCGACATGGAAGCGCTGATCCATCACTTCAAGCTCTTCAGCGAAGGCTACCAGGTGCCGGCAGGTGAGACCTACGCAGCGGTCGAGGCGCCCAAGGGCGAGTTCGGTTGCTACCTGATTTCCGATGGCGCCAACAAGCCGTTCCGGGTGCACCTGCGTGCTCCCGGCTTCGCTCATCTCTCTTCTCTGGATGAAATCGTCAGGGGCCACATGCTGGCGGATGTCGTCGCCATGATTGGCACCTACGACATTGTGTTCGGCGAAGTGGATCGATGAGGAACCGGGTCAGCCCACGCATGGGCTGAGCCACGCTCCGGCGGCCGCGAAGGGAACAGCCATGTGCAGCCTGAGCAGGTCTTCCACGGTGCGCGCCCCGCCCATCTCCAGGTCGAGGATGCCGGGCTCCAGGATTGATCCCAGCAGAACACCGACCGCGATCGCATGAAGGCTGCGCGACGCGGTGGCTGCATCAACGCCCTCACGGAGCTGGCCCAGTGCTCCTGCACGCTGGTATACAAGCTCCAGCATGCGGACCTCCGGCATCGCGCACGCTGCGAGCACGTCACCTATGCCGCCCAGCTCACGTGATTCACCAGAGCGCAGGAGAAGCTCAACCGTCCGGCGAACGCGTGGGGTGCGGCGCGTGTGATCAAAGACCCTGACCAGGTCCGCAAACAGAAGCTTGAACGGGTCACTACACTGCCGGATGGCGGCCTCCCGCAGTCCCTCGGGTGCATCTGGCCGCCCACGCGCGGAAAGTTCACCCAGCAGGTTCTGACGGGACCCGAAGTGCCAGTAGATCGCGCCCCGCGAATGGCCGCACTCGGTGGCGATCAGCTCCAGCGTGGCGCCCGCGGGCCCATGGCGCAGCAGGCACACCAGTGCAGCATCGAGGATCCTCTCACGCGTGGCGTGTGCATCCTCCCTGGTTCTTCTAGCCATGGCACGGTTGCATCCCTGCTGTTCGATGAGCGCGCGGCCGCGCGTCCTGATCGTCCTTAGACAAGGCGATGGGACGGACCATGGCCACAGCGCTGCACCGGGATCTGCGGCGTTTGAATGTCGATCTTCGGTTCATTGGCGGGGGCAGGGCAGGACAGTGAGCCAAGCCACAGACCATCGGCGGCGAGACGCGCAGACCTCAGCGCGGGATCGTCGGCCTCGGACGGCTCGGTGGCCAGCTTCTTCTTCATCCACTCGATCCACTGCGACGCGGATACCTGGGTCAGGTCCAGGCGGATGATCAGGGCCGAGAGCATTGCAACGTCGTGCCGTCTGCAGCCCTCGACCACCGATTCCACGTAGGCGTTGGTGAATGCGCCGGAGCGGAGCCCGTTGGCACGCATTCTCCGTTCCACATCCTGATTGAAGTTCTGCAGCCAGCACGAGAAAGTGGCGTCGATGAGATCCTGCTTGCAGTAGAAGTGATGGAACATCGCGCCACGGCTGACGCCCGAGCATTCGAGAATCTCACTGACGGTCACCGAAGACCGACCATTGCGGACGATAAGCGCTGCCGTTTCGCGGATGAGTATGCCGGGCACACGCACGGACGAACTGTGGGTAGCGTTCAAGAGAGTTTTCCTCATGTAGCGGGCGACGAACGATCCGCCAGGCCGGTACGGCCTGGCGGGTTGCCGTTCGAGCCAGTCAGTGATGCGCCGCGGATGCTTCGCTTTCGGCGCTCTTCCGGGAAGCGATGGGCCTGCCGATTTCAATCTCAGGGTCCCCCTTCTCGGGCTGCCATGCCCCCAGTGCCAGCTGCACCTGCACGTGGGCCATCAGCAGTCCGGCCTGTGCTGCCGCAAGCTCTCTGCGCGCCTTCTCGAGCAGCGCCTGCTGCTGCAGGCCGGCATCCTTCGGTTCGATTCCGGCGTCCACGCGGGAAGAGGCATAGGCCGAAGATCTGCTGCTGAGTGCCTCGGCATTTACTGCCTGCTGCATCCTGACCTGGGAACTCGTCCACGCATGCAGGGAGTCCTCACTCTCCTTCAGCGCCGTCAGTACGGTCTGCTCGAAGGCATGCCAGTTCTGATCACTGCCGGCGCGAGCGGCCTCCTCCCTGGCCTTCTTCCGGCCAAAGCTCAGCCACTCCCACTGAAGCTCCGGGCCGGCCGAGAAGCGCTTTGCACTGGAATCGCCCAGCGAACCGAACGGTGCAAGGATGCCGCCGAAAACATTCAGCGTGAGGCGCGGAAGGTGCGCGCGCTCGGCGAGTACGACGTTGCCAAGGCTTGCTCGCAGTAGTGCATCGGCCTTGGCGACGTCCGGCCGCCGCGCCAGGAGGTCGGTCGGCTGCGCAAGCGATGCAAGATCCGGTGGGGCCGGCAGTGGAGCCGGGGCCAGCAACGCCTCCCAGGCGTCATCCTGCGCGGTCGGCGGGCGGCCCGCAAGAACCGCCAATGCGGCCCTGTCCGCCTGCAGCCGGGTAGCGGTTGCCGCCTCCTGCGCCACCAGCTCGGCATGTTCGGATTCGACCGCAAGTGCCTCCCTGCGATCGACCAGCCCGGCCGCATACCGGGCCTTCACACGCACAACGCGGGCCTCGCTGAGGCCGACCTCCCGATCAAGAGAGGACAGGTTGATCTGGTCCATCCTGAGCAGGAAGTAGTTCTTCGCAACCTCGGCCTGGAGCACTGCGGCAGCTGATCTCGCGTCAGCCGCCGCCGCATCGGCCTTGCGATCGGCCATGGCTGCGGCGGTGCCAATGCGCCCAAACAGATCCAGCTCCCAGGAGAACATCTGTCCGGCGGACAGCAGTCTCTGGGAAGGGGGGCGGGGAAGATCCTGGCGATAGGGATCCGCTTCGATCTGGGCGGACTGCATGGCTTCGGCCTTGACCTGCAGCGCACCGCTCGGCAGATAGTCCTTGCGCGCTGCGCCTGCCAGTGCGCGCGCTTCCACCACGGCGGCAAGGGCAGACTTCAGGTCATGATTCCCGCGCATGGCCAGGCTGACCAGCGCATCCAGGTTGGGGTCGGAGAAGTCCTTCCACCATTGCCTGTTGGGCGTCCCGGGCAGGACATCCGCATCCAGCGCCGCCGGCGTGGGGGCCTGGCCCACATGATGCCGGGCTGCGGCGTCAGGGATCCCGGTCCTGGGGGCCACAGAGGCGCAGCCAGAAGACAGGGCCACAAGCACAGCAATCGACAGGCAGGCAACTCGATTTCCAATAGACATGATCAAGCCTCCTCGGTCGGGTGAATGCGGTAGAGCGCGGCATACAGCGCTGGAATGAGACCCAGCGTGATCAGGGTTCCAAGGGCAAGGCCGCCGATCATCACGATCGACATGCTGGTCCACATGGAACCCCCAAACAGCAGCAGCGGGACAAGGCCGAGAATGCAGACCATCTTGGTCATGACGATGGGCCGCAGGCGCTTTGCTGCAGCCTCTTCAATGGCCTGGAGAGGAGGCAAGCCATCGCGCTGGCCGTCGTCGATCGCATCGATGAGCAGAATCGCGTTGTTGACGATGATGCCGGCAAGTGCGAGCAGCCCCAGTGTTCCGATGAAGGTCAGGCTGGTGCCACTCAGCTTGAGTGCCAAGGTCGCGCCGATGACCACGAACGGAATGCTCGCCAGGACGATCAGGCTCTTGCGGATGCTCTCGAACTGCCATACGAACAACAGGAACATGGCAGCAAGGCAGAGCGGGAGCAGCTTCTCGATGCCTTCGTTGGCACTCTTGCTCTCTTCGATCTCGCCACCGAGTTCAACCCGCACGCCCTGCTTGCGGAATTCGGAAAGAAGTGGCTCGACCTTGTCCGCGATCCCCTGGGCGGTCAGCTCGGAGCTCTTTGCAAGCACGGTGACCGCGCGCGTCTGGTTCACTCGCTGGATTGAAGACAGCTGCGGCGCCAACCGAAGCTTGGCCACCTGGCCCAGGGGCACGCTTCCGCTGCCATCCGCCTTCTGGATCGGGAGTGCCTCAAGCTGGCCGATATCCGTGCGCAGTGCCGCCTCTCCGCGGAGGATGACCGGGAGAACGGTGTCGCCCTCACGATAACGGGAGATCGTTGCGCCGGTCAGCAGCATGTCCATGCTCTTGGCGATGTCCGCGCTGCTGATGCCTGCGGCCTGGGCCTTGGGTTGATCGACGTCCACATCAAGCTGGACAACCTGGCGTTCGGCATCGCTGGATACATCCACCATCCCCGGCGTGTCCTGCAGCGCGCGCAGCAGCTTCTCGGCGGCAATCCGATGTGCGCCGTCGCTGCTGGAGATGCGGAACGTCGCTACGCCGGCATCCGAAGACCCCATCGAGAACCGCTTGGGCTCCACCCGCACATCCGGGAAGTGTGTTGCCATCACAGAACGCAGCCGCTCAATGGCCGCTTCATGCTTGACGCCCTTCGCAAGTGACAGCACGGCATACGCGCGGTGTCCTGCAGGAGTAGGGGGATTGAGTGCCAGAATGAAGCGTGGGCCACCATCGCCCATGTACAGGGCGTGGCTGGAGATCTCCGGAACGAGCTTCTCGTCGGCCAGTACCTTGCTGATCTGGTGAGCAACCGCCATCGTATTGGCCGGACTGGAATCCGGGGACAGCTCGATGGCCATCTGCAGCTGATGGCGCTCGGACGGCGGCATCAGCTCATTGGGGACGGTGGTGAACAACCAGCCGGAGGTTGCCAGCAGTGCAACCATTACGCCGATGTAGATGGCCTTGTGTCCCAGGATCCAGCGGACCTTGCCGCGGTACCAGCCCGTCAACCGCTCGACCGCGCGTGCGGTGCGGCTGAGTTCGGCATGGTGATGGGCAAAGTACTTGCACAGCAGCGGAATCAGGGTAACGCCGATGACCAGCGACAACAGCAGCGCGATGGCCATCACGATGCCGAGGCTGCGCAGATACTCGCCGGTTTCCGTGCTG
The DNA here is from genome assembly GCF_032911605.1 of Stenotrophomonas mexicanensis. Lineage (NCBI taxonomy): Bacteria > Pseudomonadati > Pseudomonadota > Gammaproteobacteria > Lysobacterales > Lysobacteraceae > Stenotrophomonas > Stenotrophomonas mexicanensis. Next base: position 158,493 of record NZ_JAWJTG010000001.1, on the reverse strand, counting down.
GAGATGGCCAGCGGCATGAACGCGAGAATGATCGCCAGCGAAGAAACCAGAAGCGGCACGAACATCGTGCTGCCTGCGTGAGCGGCAGCCTGGTCCGGCGACTCACCCAGCGAGAGCCGCCGCTCCATGTCCTCGGCAACCACGATCGCGTTGTCAACGAACAGGCCCAGGGCAATGATGATTGCACCCACCGAGATCATGTGCAGATCGATGTTCAGGATCTTCATGATTGCCATCGTCCCCAGCACCGTGGTCGGCACGATGGCGCTGACGATCAGGCCGGTCCTCATTCCAAGGAACAGCACGACGACCGCCATGACGATGGCCAGGGTCTCCAGGAAAACCTTGGCAACACGCAGCAGCTGGGTGGAAACAACCTCGGCCTGATCCGTGATCTGGACAAGCTGCATGCCGGCCGGCAGCGTTTCCGAAAGCCGTTCAACGTCGCCGCGCAGCAGATCGGCGAAGCTGACTACGTTGAGTCCTGGCGCCATGGAGACCGCTATCACCACGGCCGGCGTGCCATTCACGAATGCACCCGTCATCGGCGGGTCCTGGGTCACCCGTTCCACTCGCGCAAGGGCGCCCAGGGGCACCGAGCCACCCCTCGGCAGCGGAATTGGCGTGCTCTTCAGCTGGGACGGGTTGTCGGCGTCACCGCTCACGTTGAGCGTGATCTCCGAACCTCCGATCTCGACATAGCCCGCCGGCGCAATCACATTGCGCCTGGAAACCGCATCGGCAATCACATTGGGGTTGAGCCCACGCGCAGCCAGGGAAGGCACGTCCAGGATGATCTGGACCTGCTCGTCCCTCACGCCGTGCAGCGAGACACGTTCCACCCCGGGCAGCCGGAACAGTTCATCGCGCAGGCGGCGGGCTTCTGCCCGAAGCTCGCCTGCGTTATAGCCATCGCCGGTCAGGCCCATGGTCATCACCGCAACCCGACCGAATTCGTCGTCCACGACCGGGCCAATCGTTCCCTCGGGAAGCTGGCTCTGGATGTCCCCCATGCGCGAGCGCAAACGCTGCCACACGATGGGGATCTTTTCCGATTCCACGGTGGGATAGAGATCAACGTAGGTGAACGCAAAGCCTGGACGAACAGTCGTCCGGATGCGCTTGACCTCCGGCATGCCACGAATGCTCTCCTCGATCGGGCGAGCGACCAGCTGCTCGACCCGGTCCACGCCGGCGCCCGGCATGAAGCTGAGTACCGTCGCCGTGCGAATGGTGATGGGGGGCTCTTCAGTGGATGGGAAGTCCAGCGCCAGAATGAGGCCGGTGAGGACGATCGCTACAATCGCCAGCAAGGTCAGGCGGGGGCGCGCCAGCGAGAATGAGGAGAGGCTCATTGTTCTGATCCCATCTTCATTTCGACGGGCTTGATCAGCGTGCCCGGACGGATGGCCTTGGCACCCGCAACCACGACACGCTGACCGGCGGAAATCTGCCCGCTCACCTCGATCCAGTCACCGTGATACTGACCCAGATCTACCTCCGCCAGCTCGGTCGTCTTGCCATCCTTTGCCAGCCGAAGCACCTGGCCCTTGCCGCCAACGGCAGACGGCAGAACAGCCCGAAATGGCACTTGAAGCCTGGCTGGGCCTGTATCCGTTCCTGTGATCCGGACCGACCAGGTCGAACCCACGGTCGCCGCCTCGGGCACTGCGATGTATGCGGTACGCACGCCGCCTGCATCAACGCGGCCGTCGACACGGAGCACCTTGCTCGCCACGGTGTCCGAGCCGCTGATCAGGTTGACCACCTGCCCAACAGCCAGGGGAGCAGTGCCCGGAATCGCGACAGACAGCTCGCGGCCCGCACCATCGACCTGGATGGCAACAGCGCCGGGGCCCACGGACTGTCCAACTTCAACGTTTCGGGCAGCCACGACTCCGTCAAACGTTGCCTTCAGCGTGGCTTCGCCTTGCGACCAGCCGGCGAGCTCGTGCTGCGCGCGGGCATTGCGGACGGCCGCATTGGCAGCCGCCAGTTCGGCCTTCGCGGCGGTCATCTCCGCCGGGCTGAGCGCATCAGCCTTCTGCGCAACATCCAGTCGCTCGACGCGTCGCTGGACCTCGTCCAGTGCGGCCTGCGCGCGTGCGACGTCGCCGGCAGCGGACGCCTCCTGCGCTGCAAAGGGGACCGGATCCAGTCGAGCAAGCACCTGTCCCTTGCGTACAACGTCACCCGGTTCAACAAGTACCGCGGAGACCTTTCCGGAGACCGGGAAGGACAGCTGTCCTCGCTGCGTGGCACGCACGGTGCCGATGTAAGCGCGCTGATCGCCAGCAGCCTGTCGAACGGAGGCGACATACGCGGTGCGGGCTTCTGCCGTCCCGCTCTCTGGTGTATCGGAACATCCCGTCATCGCGGACAGGGCAATGGCCAGCGCGCTGAGACGAGGCACCAATGACCAGGTCATATGGGTTTTCACGTTCGATTCCTTGTATGGGTGGTCAGTTCCACAGACCAGCGCGGTGTGGTCAGGTCTGCAGGCGGCGTAAATTTAGGGGGACACCTGCACCCCGAACAGGACAGTTGTGGACACGCGGGGGCTCAAACAGGTCATCTGGGACAGATGGCGCGCCTGGTGATCCCTCGTCGCATGAGATGTCCCAGCCTGAATCTGGTCAGCGACGTGAGGGCATGGTTACTGTCGGTGCCCTCAAAGGGACATTGGAGGTCGGGCAGGGGACCCAAAAGGCCAGAATGTGTCCGCCACGTTGAAACAGGTCCCCTGGCGGCCCGACTATGTGGGCGTCGCACTACCTTTCGAAGACGTGATGGCCCCTATCCCCAAGAATTTGCCGGCATTCAAGGACTGGCCTGTCGCCGGCGAGGATCCCGCGCTGGATGCTGCCGGTCTCCAGGCTTCTGAAGATCCAAACGCCGCAAGCGAATCGCAGATTGCCGAGATAGTGCCTACCGGGGCGAGGGCAATCCTCGGCTTGGTCGAGGACCGGGGGTTCTCTCCGGAAGAGCTATGCCGCGGGCTCGGCTTCACTTATCGCGATCTATCAATGAGGGACGTGAGGCTGTCCTACCGCCAGATGCGCCAGTTGTTCATGCGGGCTGAGCGTTTGCTGGGCGAACCTGCGCTGGGCCTGGCACTGGGAGCCAGACAGACGCCCATTTCCTGGGGCGTACCCGGATTGGCAATGCTCACCTGCGAGACCTACGGCGATGCACTGACGTACGGCCTCACCCATCAGCAAGCCATCGGCTCGATGCTGATCCACACGGTGGAGGAGGTGGGAAGGGAAGTGAGGATGGAAGTCCGGTTCAAACGATTCGACATTCAACTGGAGTCGGTGCTGGTCGAGGACGCGTTCGCCGGATTCGTTGCGGTCAGCAGATACGTAATTGGACCATCATTCGCGCCACTCAGGGTTGATTTCTCACTCCCCAAGCCCTCTGATCCTGAAGTCTATCGACGATTCTTCCAGTGCCCTGTCCGCTTCGATGCTGGCGTCAATCGCCTGACCATAGACTCACATTGGCTGAGCGCGCGCTTGCCCGGTTTCGATCGGGTCAATTCAAGAATTGTCCGAGAGCAGTTGGATTCACTTCTTCCAACGCGAGGGGGCCGCAATGAGATTGTTGAATCCCTGTCGAGCCACCTTCGATGTGATATCGAGTCAACAACCAAGCAGAGCGAACTTGCGAGCCTGATCAATGTCAGTGAAAGAACGCTCCGCCGCCGCCTGAGCCGCCAGGATTCCAGTTATAGGGAGATTCGGGACGAAGCGAGGTATGAGCGGGCCCGCGATCTCCTGCTGAACTCAGAGTTGAGCATCGCCGAAATTGCAGACGCGGTTGGATATTCCGACGCCCGTGCATTCCGCCGCGCATTCAAGCGTTGGGCGGGTTGCCTGCCAACCGAGTTCCGGGAATCCAGGTAGACAGCATCCACCCTGGTTCCAGCACGGCGGGTAGCCATCGGTAGAGACCGGGCCACCCAATGACGTCGGGGCTGCCGCCGGGCCGTGCTGCCGGTGGTGGTTGCGCGTCTGTAGTCCATTGCACCAGTGCGTGTGCAGTCCTCTCCAGCCACCCCTCCTTCACCTGGGTAGAACCATGAAGCGCATACGGCTGTTTGAATCGAAACTCGCGGCGAGATTCCTTGAGGTCGATCGATTGGCGCGGGAAGGCGCTACGTTGAAGAACGTGGCTGAGAACATGCGCACGATCACCATTGCGGTGACGATGCTGATCGTGGTGGGGCTGCTGATGGACGTTCCGGCGTCCGTCATTCGTGTGGCGGCCATCGCATGGGGGTGCTGGGCATTGGTCTATGCACTGCTTGCCGCAGCACAAGCAGGACTTCTCTTTGTCCTGCTGCTTGGCGAGGTGGCCCTGTTGAAGCACATCCTCATCCGGATTGGATTTCTCAGAGGCGCCATTGCCACAGGATTCGCGGTGCTTGTCGTGATCATCATGGCAGTGTCGTGCGTGCTGTTCGATCCGAAGCACATGTTGCATTGGTGATTGCCGACATCCTGCCGACACCCTGCAATCGTCGGGCCCGGCATTCCGGACCGGCCAAGGCGAGCCCCGCACATGGGGGATGTTCGACCTCGATTGATTCCGTTCCACTCAACCTGTGAAAGTCATGCACTCTGCAATTCCCTGCTGCCGTCGTCATTCATCAGGCGGCGATCGAACTGCCACTCTGGCCAGAACATCCGGTTCCGGACGCGTCGCGAAAGGCAGCTTGTGGCGGCGGGTTCCGCGGCTCCTCGCAGGAGTGGGAATGCTGTTGCTGGCCGCATGCAGTCCGGTGCATGTGGTCAGGTCAAACCAGGCCAGGACCTATGCAGGTCTCAGCATCCACGGGGAACGTCGGATGGAGATCGTGCCAGCGGGTAGCACGCACGGGCACTTCCAGACGGTGACTCTCGCCCCCGTCCTGCTGATGCCAGAGGTAGCTGCAACGCTGAGCCCGGGCGTCGGTGATCGCCTCAAGGCTGCCGTAAGCAGTCAGCTGCAGCGGCAGATCGACAGGCGCCTGGGCCGGAGTGGGGCAGGGCGACCGGGAACGGGGCTGTTGCTGCTTGCAAGGATCACCTCGGTGAAGGAGGTGTCTGTCGGCCTGAACATTGCCACATCGGTCCTGATGGGGCCGGTGAGCAAGGGGCAGCTTTCCCTCGAGATCGAGGCGATCGACGCAGGCACTGGCAGGCAGGTAGCACTGCTGCTGCTCGCCGACGAAGCCGATATGAGGGACATCCGGAAAAGCTACACCCCGGACGGTCATGCCAAGGCGCTTGCAGGCCGGTTCGCGATTGAGGCGGTGGAGTTCATCGCGCCAATGGTGCGATCACGGCAGCTTCCCGGAGAGCGCAACTGCCGTGCGCTTCACCCCGGTTCCCAGGCCTCATCCGAACCGCGGCTGCAGGAAAGGGAGGGGGTAGGGAGTTCCAATTGCAAATGACTCTCACTACACTTGCGACATCCCACCCCTTCCGCCGCCTATGGCGGCCAGAACTCCGGCTCCCAACGTGAATTCCCCGCCCCACCTGTGCAGACCGCAGGCATTTGCCCTGAGGGTGATGTGTCCACGCTAGGCCGGGGCACGGGCAGCAACGCAGATCGGGCCTCGTCCACGGAGGCAGGCATTCCGGAAGACGCCTCGCCAATGGGCGGCAACCTCCTTGCGAAAGCCTATGCCCGCTGGCGCGGGCCCATTCTGCGCAGCCTTGCGCGTGTCAGAGGTGCGGACGGTGAGGACGCCCTGCACGACGGTGCAGTCAAATGGCTGGCGGCAAACCCTGCACTGGCCTCGTGCGACCAGCAAGGCGCCTATTTCCGGCGAACGGTGATGAACACCGTGGCCGATGAGTATCGTGAGCACACCGCAGGTCGCCGTCTCCAGACCCTGCCACTGGCAGATGCCGAGGATGCGGGCCAAGCCATCACCAGCGATGAATCACAGTGCCCGTTGCAGCTCAGCGCCCAGCGGCAGCGCCTGGAGCGCCTGCGAGAAGCGCTGGCCGAGCTGCCGGAACGTCAACGCGAGGCCTTCGTGCTCTGCCGCTTCGATGGGCTGACCCAGGAGGACGTGGCCGCTCGCATGCAGATCTCCCGCCGCATGGTGGTCAAGCACCTGTCGCGAGCGGTTGCCTACTGCGAAGTGCGGGTACGCTATGCGTCTCTGGCACAGATGCAGGAACTGCATCGCCCGACCAAGGCGGGCGAGGCGTTGGCGCCTGCCATCGATGCTGATTTTCCCTGCCGATGACCGATCTCCCTTCTGCCGCAGGTTCCGACCCGTTTGCCCTGCATGAGGCGGCGGCCGCGTGGCTGGTACGGCGGCAGGATGCGGACTGGCAACCGAAGGACGAGGCGGCCCTGCAGCACTGGCTGGCCGGGAGCGAAGCACATCGACAGGCGTTCGCCGATGTGACCAGAACCTGGCACGACCTGGGCCTGCTGCCACGCCCCGTACTGGCCTCGGACGCGCATGCGGTGATCACCCCAGCAGTACCTGCACCTGCCGCTCTACGGCGGGGCAGGGCGGCGCGGCGTGCACGCTCGTGGCGCCTGCCCCGCATTGCGGCGGCTGCCGCCGCGGCAATGCTGGCCTTGGGGTACGTCGGCTACGGTTGGTACACCGCGCCCAGCTACGTACAGGACGTGGCCACCGGTGCGGGCGAGATACGTGATCTTCAATTGCCGGACGGCTCACGGATTTCGCTCAATGCACGCAGCACGCTGGCCGTGCATTTCTATCGATCCCGCCGTGAAGTAGTGCTCAGCCAGGGCGAGGCGTTCTTCGAGGTCGCCCCGGCGGCCGACCGACCCTTCACCGTCGATGCCCAGCGCAGCCGGGTGACGGTGGTCGGCACGGCCTTCAATGTGCGCAATGGGCCGGGCGAAGTCGTGGTCAAGGTGCTGCATGGGCACGTGCGGGTGCAGCCGGATCGCGCCGAAGGTGCCTCGCCGGTCAGCCTGCGCGCCGAACAGGGCCTGGCCGTTACCACGCTCACCGCTGCTTATCGCCCCATCGCCGCAAGCGCAGACAGCATTGGCGGTTGGCGCAATGGACGCCTGGTGTTCCGGCGCACCCCGCTGGACGAAGTGGCGCAGGAGGTCGGGCAGTATCTGGGCCATCCCGTCACGTTGGGCCAGCCAGGGCTGAAGTTCCTGCCGGTCTCCGGCTACGCAGCCACCGATGCCCCGGCCACCTTCCTGGAAGCGCTGCCGGATCTGTTGCCCGTGCAGGTGACCCGCACTGCCCAGGGCGGCTATCGCATCGACGAACGGCCTGTCACCCGCTGACGCCGGAACGAAAATTTCTTCCGGCGCGGGTTCCCACCCCACCGCCATTTTCCGTTTACCCCAGTGAGGCCAGTAGCGGCCAAGCATGATGGAGCGGTAATGGGGTACATGAAGATCAAGCGCGCACTTGTTGCTGGCGCGTTCTCTACGGGGGTACACGCCAAGCGGCTGCCGTTGCTGGCACTGTGCATTTCCAGCGCGCTGGCAGCGCCGACCATTGCACAGGCGCAGCCGGCTGCGCGCGTGCAGTTCGATATTCCGGCGCAACCGCTGGATGCCGCACTGCGCCGCTTTTCCGAGCAGTCCCGGCAGCAGGTGCTGTTCAGCGAATCGGCGGTGGCGGGCCGTCGCGCCCCGGCCTTGACCGGCAGCTACACGCCGCAGGAGGCACTGGCGCGCCTGCTGGAGGGGAGTGGCGTGCGTGTCAATGCCACCCGTCCGGGCGTGTTCACCCTGGCCCAGGAAGCAGCAACACCTGCGCGCAGCAAGGAGGCCCAGACCACCCTGCAGACGGTGAACGTCACCGCCAATGCCCCAAGCGATGGCGCTTACACGGCACGTGAGCTGAGCCTGGGCAAGCTGGGGCAGAGCATCCGCCAGACCCCGCAGTCGGTCAGCGTGATCACCCGCCAGCAGCTGGACGACCGCAACCTCACCACGCTGGACGAAGCGCTGGCACAGACCACCGGCGTGACCAAGACCGCCCGCAACTTCGGCAACCACAAGTTCTCGATCCGCAGCTTTACCGTGGACGACAGCAACTATCTGGTCGACGGCGTGGCCGGCATCGTCTATGCCCCGGTGGGCTGGCTGCCGATCGACACCGCCGTGCTGGAACGGGTTGAAGTGCTGCGCGGTGCCGGTGGCATGATGCTCGGCGCGGCCGACCCCAGCGGAGCAATCAACATGGTGCGCAAGCGCCCGCGCGACCAGGCTCATCTGGATCTGGCCGCAACCGTGGGCTCGTGGGACAACTACCGTGTCGAAGTCGATGGCGGTGGCCCGCTCAATGCCGCCGGCAGCGTGCGCGGCCGACTGGTCGCCGCCTACCAGGACCGCGATTACTTCCAGCGGGGCACCTCATCGAAGACGCCGGTGGCCTATGGGGTGATCGATGCCGATCTGGGCACGGATACCACGCTGACCTTCGGCCTGCGCCATCAGGCCAGTGACACCGACGGCTACTGGCTGTTCGGCCTGCCGCGCTACACCGATGGCGGTGCGCTGGACATCAAGCGTTCCACCTCGCTCATCCAGGACTGGAACCGGCAGGAGGGCTCCGTCGACGAAGCCTTTGCAGAGGCGGAGCACCGCTTCAACGAACGCTGGAAGGCACGCCTGTCGGTGAACCGCACCGAGTCGGACCTGGACCAGCGTGTCGCGGTTCCGCTGGGCGGGGTGGACCGCGCCACCGGCATCGGTTCGCGCTTCTATGACATCTATTTCAACCGCTCGCGCGTGCGTAGTGATGGCATCGACCTGCACACCACCGGCAGTTTCGACGCCTTCGGCCGCAGCCATCAGCTGCTGCTGGGCGCGATGTGGTCGCGCCAGCGTACCCGCCAGAGCTCGGCGGACCTGGCCATCGACGTGCCGATCAATGTCTACGCACCCGACCACAGCGCCATCGCGCAGCCGCTGCAGCCCGCGTGGGACTGGTCAGAAAACGCCCGCGCCCAGCAGAGCGGCGTGTACAGCAACCTGCGTCTGCAGCTGGCAGAACCGCTGCACCTCACGCTGGGTGGCCGGCTGAGCTGGGTGAAGTACCAGTCCAGCGATGGCTTCACCGGCGCCAAGAGCCGCGACTACGAACAGAAGCACGAATTCACCCCGTACGCCGGCCTTGTCTACGACCTGGGTCCGCAATGGTCGGTCTATGCCAGCTACGCCGATACCTTCCAGCCGCAGAGCTCGTACGTCACCGCGTCCGGCTCGGTGCTGGATCCGGCCATCGGCGCCAACTACGAGCTGGGCGTGAAGGGTGAGTTGAACGATGGCCGCCTGAATGTCTCCGCCGCGGTGTTCTCCATCCGCAAGACCGGCAACGCCGTGGTGGACGAATCCGACCCGGGCAGCTACCGTGGCTCGCTGGCGTCGTCCGATTGCTACCGCAATGGCGGCAAGCTGCGCAGCAAGGGCTTTGAGCTGGAGGCCAGCGGCGAACTGGCGCCGGGCTGGCAGATGATGGCGGGCTATACCCACGTCACCAGCCGCGACGATGAGGGCGCGACCATCAGCGCCGAGACGCCCCGCCACCTGCTGCGCCTGTCGACGTCCTACCAGCTGCCGGGCAAGTGGAACGCGTTCTCTGTGGGCGGTGGTGTATCGGCACAGAGCAGCTACTCCTATCCGGCCTACGACGACCCGGACTGGCGCATGGGCGCAGCGGGACGTGCCGTGTGGGACCTGCGCGCCGGCTACCGGATCAATCCGCGCTGGAGCGTAGGCGTCAACGTGGCCAACCTGTTCGACACCCGCTACTACGCGATGATCAGCCAGATCCGCCGCGGCAACTTCTTTGGCGAACCCCGCAATCTGATGCTGACGCTGCGCGGCTCGCTGTGATCTTCCGCAACCGGCGGGGCAACGGCCTGCCCGCCACGGGGCAGGCATGAAAGCGGGCTTCCGGCAGAGCATGTCGTGGCTGCACACCTGGTGCGGCCTTACCTGTGGCTGGCTGCTGTGCGCGATCTTCCTGACCGGCACGCTCAGCGTGTTCCGTGAGCCGATCACGCGATGGATGGAGGCCGGCCCCGTGCCGGCCTCCTCGCCGGCGGTGGACACGGAAATGCAGGCGGTACGTGCGCAGCACTGGCTGGCCGCCAACGCCGCCGATGCCCGGGCATGGCAGATCCGTTGGCCTGTCCAGCGGGGCTGGCCGCTGGAGCTGTCATGGGAGGATGGCGACGGCACGGGGCACGAAGGCTGGGTGGATGCCGGCACCGGCATGCCACAGCCTCCACCTCGTCTTCGGGAAACCGAAGGCGGGCGCAACTTCATGTCCTTCCATTACACCCTGCACGGCGGCATGGCCGGCTACTGGCTGGTCGGCTGGATCACCGCCTGCATGCTGCTGGCGCTGGTGTCCGGCGTGGTGGTGCATAAACGCATCTTCAAGGACTTCTTCACCTTCCGCCCGGGCAAGGGACAGCGCAGTTGGCTGGATGCGCACAACCTGAGTGCCGTGCTGACCCTGCCGTTCCTGTTCATGATCGGCTACACCGGGCTGACCTTCTTCTACAGCAGCTATCTGCCGTGGCCGGTGCATGCGGCCTATGGCGATGCTGATGACGCCTATGCGCGCTACGAAGCCGAGCTGGCGCCTATGCAACCAGCTCCGCCCGGCATCCTGGTATCCACCGCGCAACTGCCGGACCTGCAGCAACTGCTGGCACGCGCGCACGCCATTAGCGGGCAGCCACCGGCACTGATCGTGATCCAGGCGCCCGGCACCGTGCACAGCGTGGTGGAGGTGATCGGTCGCAAGCCCGTGGGGCGCGCAGACAGGCATCTGCTGACCGAGGCCAGCCGGGTGACGTTCGATGCTGCCAGCGGCGCGCTGCTGCAACAGCATGGTGCACATCCGCATGTCATTGGCGCCGTACAGGTGCACGAAACCATCGAAGCACTGCACAAGGCCGATTTCGGCGGCTGGCCGATGAAGTGGCTGTACTTCATCAGCGGCCTGCTGGGCACGGCGATGATCGCCATCGGCACGCTGCTGTTCTCCATCAAGCGGCGCAAGCGCAGCGAGCATGAGTTCGGCGCGGCCACGGCGGGCATCTACCGCTGCGTGGAAGCCTTCAACGTGGCATCGCTGGCCGGGGTGGCGCTGGCAAGCATCGTCTACCTGCATGGCAATCGGTTGCTGCCATTGGGAATGAGCGATCGCAGCGCATGGGAAATACGCATTTTTCTTGCTGCCTGCGCTGCCTCGGTGCTGCACGCGCTGTGGCGCCCACCGCGCCTGGCCTGGATCGAGCAGTTGTGGCTGGCTGCAGCACTGTGCCTGGCGCTGCCGCTGGTGAACATGGCAACCACCGGGCAGGGGCTGCTGATGTATCTGCAGCGGGGCGCGTGGCAGCAGGCCGGCGTGGAGCTGGTCGCACTGGCATTCGGGTTGATGCTGGCAAGGATGGCCCTGATGCTGCAGCGCCGTTGGCCCCGGGCGCAGGAGGCGGCGCGCCCTGCCAAGCCTCCGGCCGGGCGGGAACCGGCCTATCGCTGGCAGGTGGCGAGCCGAGTGCTGGCCGCCTCACTGGGCGGCTACGTGTTCACCGCCGTTACTGCCACGGCACTGGCGTTGTTGTTGCCCGTGCTGGTGGGGGTAAGGACAGCCGTTTCGGTCCTGGCCAGTTCACTGCTGGGGTTCGTGCTGTTCATTGCCATTGCTGTGGGCGTCTTCTGCGCCCGTAGTGTTGGGAAGGTGTGGCTGAGTCTGGCGGCAGGGAGTGCCCTGATGGGGTTGCTGGTGACGATGCTGCAGCGAGGGTGAGGGCAGGGGAAAGCAATCGCTGTGGTCCAACCCGCATTCTGCACGCATACCATACGATGCGTTCACGGTCACCGACACCCGCGCTCAACACACTGCACCTTCCTTACGCACGAAGAGGTGCCACATGGCCACCTGTGATGTATGCGGCAACAACTACGACAAGAGTTTCACCCTGCAGCAGGGCGGACGCAGCGGAACCTTCGATTCGTTCGAGTGCGCGATTCATGCATTCGCGCCGCGCTGTGCACATTGCGACTGCGCGGTGATCGGGCATGGCGTTGAAGGAAAGGGCCAGATCTTCTGCTGTGCACATTGCGCCGGTCATGCCGGTGTACAGGGTGTAGCGGACCGGGCCTGAGCTGCCTCGATTTGATCCTGCCGATTACGCAGAGACCAGCGACGAAAGTCGAGCGACCCGGGCTGCGCCCGAGTCCGCCAGCACTGCCAGTGCACGCCGTTTCTGCGAGGGCATCGCCGCCACAGCTTCCAGTGCCACCACGACCTCGAACTCCCTGGCGTTGGCGTCCAGCGCCGTGGCAAGGACACACGAGTCGGCCGTCATGCCGGTGAGCCAAAGACGGCGTACTCCCAGCTTGGCCAGCAGAATCGGCAAGGGACTCGCGAGGAACGCCGAGTGCTTGGGCTTGAGCACGAAATAGTGGCCGGGCAGGGGGGAGAGGGTTGTGGCAATTCGGGCAGCCGTCCCCCCGTCCCGCTGGCACTGCTCCACTTGCTGGCGGAAGTCCCGCTTCCAATCTGAGAAGTTGTCATTGGCATAGATGACTGGCCACCCCTGGTCATCGAAGTGGTCTCTCAGGCGGCGGATCTGCCGGGCCGCGTTCTCTGCGGCTGGCGCCAGCGCGTCTGCACCTGGGAAGTCGAAACGACTGAACATGTCGATGATCAGCAGGGCGGTAGAAGGGCGGCGTGCCATGCCTCAATCTCCTGTCTGGGCATGGGGCGCTTCGACCGGCTTGGACTGTGGCGAATCCTTCTGGCGCAGGAAGATGGTCAGCACAACCAGAGACAGCACGGCCAGAAACTCACTTTGCCAGTTCTGCATGGATTCGAACCAGAACGTGCTGCTGGCCAGGTGCTCGAGAAAGCCCGGCACTGGCAGGCCCTGCAGCTGCTGCTCGGCTTGTTCGGCTCGCCAGCTTCCCAATGCGTGCAGCGTAAAGCTGGTCAGGAACAACAGGCCGAAGGCGATCGCAAGCGAGTGCCCGTAGATGACTTTCCATGCGCCACCACGCCTGAAGGGCCAAGGCGTCGGCCCCGGCTCGATGCGATTCTGTTCCTGCGCAGGGTCCAAGGGCCGCGATTCGGCCGAACCGCGCTGGCGCAGGCTGACCGTCAGAAGCACGTACATCCCCATCTGCAGGAATTCGCTCTCCCAGTTCTCAAATGTGGCGCTGACGAAATGCCCGGTTGCCAGGTAGTGCCAGAGATCGATCGGCGTGCGTCCGTGCTGCACCAGCTCCTGGTTGTGCACGTGATGTCCCGCAATTGCCTGCCCACCAATGAATACGACGGTGAGCACAAGCAGCACCAGCGAGAGACCGTTGCGCTTCCACATGCAACACCTCGTTCAGGCTGTTCCAGAGACCATGCATGAAGCTTGCGCGGTCGCAGCGCCATGACTTGTGATTGCTGCGCATCCAGAATGTGATGTGGTCTCAACGTTTCCCTGTTGGATCGGGATCAGGACGCTCGTAGTCCTCGGGTACAGCCTTGGGCCCATCGCCATCGTCGGGCATGTCGTGCTCCTTCCATCTGGCTCGATCATTGCGCCGCTTGTCCGGCGTATGTGCCTTCGACTGATCATCCACGTCCGTGGTCGGATTGAAGGGGAGTTTGTCGGTCATGGGTTGCTCCTGCAGCAGGAGGTTGAAGCGTGCAATCAATCCGGTTAACGCGGTGACGTCGCGAAATGAACACCATGCACACCGGGATGTCACCGCAGGGGGAGGGGGGTGTTGCGATGCTGGAACCCCCTCTTGCTGGAGAAGCGCGATGCAGGCATTGACCTACCACGGCCGCAAGGATGTACGTGTCGAGACCGTGCCGGACCCGGTACTGGCGGCTGACGACGATCTGATCCTGCGTGTTACCGCTACCGCCATCTGCGGCTCGGACCTGCATCTGTATAGGGGCAAGATTCCCGATCTGCACGACGGCGATGTGCTGGGCCACGAATTCATGGGCGTCGTGGAAGAGGTCGGCAGCGGCGTCACCCAGGTCAACCCGGGGGATCGGGTGGTGATTCCCTTCGTGATCGCCTGTGGTGAGTGCTTCCACTGTCGGCTGGCCGAGTATGCCGCCTGCGAAACCACCAATACCGGCAAGGGCGCCGCGCTGAATCAGAAGGGCCTTCTGCCGCCGGCCGCGCTGTTCGGATACAGCCATTTGTATGGCGGGGTTGCCGGTGGCCAAGCGGAGTTCGTGCGCGTGCCCAAGGCGAATGTGGGCCCGCTACGTATTCCGGAAGGCGTAGCCGACGAGCAGGTCCTGTTCCTGTCTGACATCCTCCCCACCGGCTACCAGGCCGCGCTGAACGCAGGGGTGAAGCCGAGCTCAACGGTGGCCATCTTCGGTGCGGGCCCGGTAGGGCTGATGAGCGCGGCCTGCTGCCGGCTGCTGGGGGCGGAGACCATCTTCATGGTCGACCATCTTCGTTACCGCCTGGACTACGCGCGCCGTGCTTACGGTGTTACGCCCATTGACTTCAAGGCGACCGAAGACCCGGCGGACTACATCCTTACCCAGACCAGCGGGCGGGGCGTGGACGCTTGCATTGAGGCGGTAGGCTTCGAGGCCGAGGGCAGTGCGCTGGAGTCAGCATTGACCGCCGTCAAACTGGAAGGCAGCAGCGGCGTGGCGATCCGGCAGTGCATCGCGGCAGCACGCCGCGGCGGGGTGGTCAGCATTCCAGGTGTCTACGCCGGCTTCATCCATGGTTTCCTGCTGGGTGACGCGTTCGACAAGGGGCTGACGTTCAAGATGGGGCAGACCCATGTGCAGGGACTGATGCCGGAACTGCTCGACGCAATCATGGAAGGAAAGCTGGACCCAGGCGACATCATCTCGCACAGGATGCGACTGGCCGATGCGGCGCAGGGCTACGCGATGTTTGACGCCAAGGACGACGACTGCCGCAAGATCGTATTGACACCTTGATCGTGCCGACATGAGCGCGATCATCATGACGTGCGTCTATGCACTCTGGTTGGCGGCCGGTTCGCTCGACTTCCACTTTCACCGGCGTACCGACCTGCCGCACACCTCCGCGTTGCGGGAGAGCGTATTGCACGGACTGCAGCTACTGCTGATTGGCAGCGGCGTGCTGGCGTGGCTCCTGCTGGAGAACACTCGGTCACTCGTCGCGCTTCTGGCACTTCTGGTCTTCGCGCACGCGATCGCCGGCTACTTCGATACCGTCAGCGCGGACGGCCGCCGGCGCATCAGCCCGGTAGAGCAGCATGTGCATAGCGTGCTCGATGCCGCGCCGTGGGCCCTGCTGGGCTGGGTGGGCTGGCACGCGGAGCCGGAGTGGTCGCTGAGCGTAGAACCTGCAGCGCTGGAGGTTTGGTGGCTCGTTCTGCTGCCTGCGCTGGTGCTGGTGGTGCTGCCATGGCTGTGGGAATTGCAGCAGTGCCTGCGCGTGAGGCAGCAACGGCGTGGGACAGGTGCGTGAGGATCACTGCGCAGGGCATTCATGTGCCCGCCACACCTCCAAGACAGTGATGTGACCGCCTGCCGCCTACGTTCATGACATATCTTCATTGCAGAAGCCCTCATGCAGGATGTGACGCCGCCATCATCATTGATCAACCGCGCCCGCCAGCTACTCGTCCAGCAGCCTGAACTGCCATTACCGGGATGCGGGCAGACACTGGATCGTTGGAGGGCGCTCGCGGCGTTGGGGGGCGATGATCTCTGCCTGGCCAAGGTGCTGGAGGCGCACTACGACGCGCAGGCGATCATGGCCGAGTTGAAGGCACCGTCGGCTGCTGAAGGCAGATTGCTGGCGGTGTGGGCGGCAGAGGGCCCGGCGAGCACACTCCGCATCGACGCCGAGGGCAGGCTGCGCGGGGACAAGCCTTGGTGCTCGGGCAGCGACTGGGTGGATGCCGCATTGGTCACGGTTCGCAGTGCTCAGGGGGTGTGGCTGTGCCAAGTCGAAGCGGAGCACTGGGGTACGCTGTCGGGTGAGCCATGGCCCGCCGTCGGCATGGCCGGGATTCCGTCCACCACCGTGCGCTTTGATGCCGCGCCAATGGTGATATTGGGGGCTCGCGATGACTATCTGCAACGACCGGGCTTCTGGCATGGAGGCGCGGGTATGGCGGCGGTATGGTTTGGCGCAGCGGTCGCGTTGGCCGAACGCATGCGATCAGCCTGCACCGAGGGAAATCGTGCACGTCTACTGGGTAAAGTGGACCTCGCGTTGGCGCCGGCCGCGGCGCTGCTCCGCGAGCTGGCAGCACGCATCGATGCCGAGCCCGAATCGGCGCATCGCGAGGACGTGGTGCGGATTCGTTGCGTGATCGAGCGGGCGGCTACGCGCGTGCTGGATCTGGCGGGTCGGGCCCTGGGCCCGGCCCCCATGTGCCTGGAAGATGCCCATGCCCACCGCTGCGCTGACCTGACCGTGTTCCTTCGCCAGAACCACGCCGACCGCGATTGGGAATGGTTGGGTGGGCAGCGGGCGGCCCAGGAGGCGACATGGGCGCTGTAGCCAATGCACCGCTGCAAGGCGAAGGAACCCAGGAGCAGGCATGGCTGCGCTGCCATTGGCTCTGGCAGCAGCCGATCACACCGGCAAGCGGGCTGTGCACCGGGCATGACCGCCTGGTGGTGGTCGCGCCGCACCCGGACGACGAAATCCTCGGCTGTGGCGGACTGCTCCATCACGCAGTGGGGCAGGGCATGGAGGTGAGCGTCGTTGCCGTGACGGACGGCGAAGCATGCTATCCGGGCGAGCCGTGGTGGACGCCAGCGCGCTTGCGGTCGGCACGGCGGGCGGAGCTTGCCGCGGCATTGGGCGAACTCGGCATCCCGGCCGGTTCCATATTTCACCTGGGTATCGCCGACGGCGCGGTCAGCACGCACGAACAGGGCCTGGAAGGCTGGCTGCAACAGCATCTGCAGCCCCGCGACCTGGTACTGGCGCCATGGCGGTTTGATGGCCACCCCGACCATGAAGCGGCAGGCCGTGCTGCCTGCCGCGCCGCCCGGGCGGTGGGGTGCCACCGCCTGGAGTACCCGGTCTGGGGATGGCACTGGCTGGATCCGGCCTGTGCACATATGGCGTGGGAGGTGCCCAGACTGGTCGACATTTCAGCGGTGGCGGCCGCGAAACGAAACGCGATCGCGCATTTCCGGACGCAGACGGGCGACGTGCCGGGCTTGAACAGCCCTCCGGTGCTGCCCGCGCATGTACTGACCCGATTCTTCCGAAACTACGAGGTATTCCTGGCATGAGCGCGCAACCGTACTTCGATGACCTGCATGAGCAGGAGGACCCGTTCGGCTACCGAAGCCGATGGTATGAAGAACGCAAGCGTGCACTGCTGCTGGCAAGCCTGAGCCAGCGTCATTTCACTCGCGGGTGGGAGCTGGGTTGTTCCAATGGCGTACTGACCGAGGCACTGTCCACCCGCTGCGAGCGCCTTCTGGCAACCGACATCAGCCCGCGTGCTGCGTTCCAGGCGCGCCGCAACCTGGCCCACCTGCCGCACGTGCAGGTCCATTGCGCCAGCCATCCCGAGCAATGGCCGCCGGGCCGCTTCGATCTGATCGTCTGCGGCGAAATGGGCTACTACCTGGGAGCCGGCGCGCTGCGCGAGCTGCGCACCGGTATCGGGGAAGCGCTTCGTGATGATGGACTGCTGGTGGCCTGCCATTGGCTGCCCTCGTTCCCGGGGCGCGCGAGCCGCACCGAGGTCGTGCATCGATGCCTGGGTGAAGGCCTGCAGGAGGCCTTCCACTATCGCGACGCGGACTTCGTACTGCAGGGGTGGACGCGCGGCGCGCTGTCGTTGGCCCGTCTGGAGGGCCTGCGGTGATAGGCGTGCTGGTTCCGGCCCACAACGAGGCCGCCAACATGGAGCGGTGCCTGCAGTCGATCAGGAGGGCGGCCCTGAATCCCGGGCTGGGTGGCGAAGCGGTGGAGGTGATTGTTGCGCTGGACGATTGTTCGGACGCCACGGAATCCATCTGCGCCCAGCAACGGGTTGATACGCTGCGGTTGGATGCACGCTGCGTGGGCATCGCCCGGGCCGCCGCCGCCGCCGAGCTGCTGGGTCGGGGTGCAAGATGGCTGGCGAGCACGGACGCGGACAGCGAGGTACCTCCTGAGTGGCTGGTCGCACAGCTTGAGGCACGCCCGGACGTCTTCTGCGGGCTGGTGGACATCGCAACGAGCTGCAGCGCCGAGGAGCGCCTGCGCAAGGCGTTCCGGAGGCGGCAGCAATGGGGGGACGATCATGGGCGTATCCACGGTGCGAACCTGGGTGTTTCCGCCCAGGCCTATCGTGCGGCAGGCGGCTTTTCGCCGCTGCACTGCGGGGAGGACGTCCAGCTGGTGAGGACATTGCAGCGCCTCGGCGCTGATGTGCGGTGGGCGGGTGCGCCGCTCGTCATGACCAGTGCCCGCCTGGCAGGACGCGCGACAGGGGGATTTTCAGCCTATCTGGCGGAGATGGGAGCGGCGGGCGCCGCTTCGGCGGCGGGCCAGCCAATCCTGTTGACTTGAAAATCAGGCATTTCGGCGCGCCATGGCGGAATGCAACGGAAATGCTGTTAAAAACCCCGGTTCGCCGGGCAATATGTGACCAATTCACGTTTGGCGTTTACGGTCTCTCAACGACACGGGCCTTAGATTGAGCGACCGGGAGAGCAGGAGCGCCACCATGCCGAACAGAGCGATTGTCTATGTCAGCGAAGCCGTCGCTGGATTCACGTCCGCGCGCTTGGAAGCACTGATGGAAGATGCGGCCCGCTTCAACCGATCAGCGGGTGTGACCGGCGTCCTTCTATTCGACGGCCGGCACTTCCTGCAATACATGGAGGGCCCCGCCGATGGGCTGGATGTGGCCTTCTCCCGCGTCAGTGGCGCCGGCAGTCACACCGACCTGATGGAGCTTGCTCGCGGGCGTGTCGGGCAACGGCGGTTGCCGTTCTGGCCAATGCGCTGCCTGCCAGTCAGTGCGGATGAGCTGCGGATGATCGCCCTTGCTGACTGGACCAGTTTCATCCAGCGGGCGGCGACGAACCAGGCGGGAGCTACCGCGATGGAAAAGCTCCTCTCGATCGTCGAACCCTATGCTAAAGCGGCCTGACTGGTCGACGCGTTGCTGTAGGCCGACCCTCCCGAATTTCGCAGGGCGGCGCAGGACAAGTGAAACGGGTTTTCCCTTGCTGACACCCCACTGAGTTGACTGCGACGCAGGATCAGTGCGTGGTCAAGGGCGTGCAGGCATCGCCCATCACGCGTTGGACGGCCTGCTGCAACTGGGCGATGTGGAAAGGTTTGGCCACGAAGGCCGCGCTTCGGTGGCGCTGCGGCACCAGTTGGTCATAGACCGCAGACACAAACAGGAACGGGATGCCAAGCTCGGCCAAGCGATCGGCAACCGGAAAGACCACGCCGTCACGAAGCTCCACATCCAGCACGGCGCCATCGAACGTCTGCTTCTCCAACAGCCCCATCGCATCAAACACGCTATACGCATGGGTTACCTGGCCCCCCCCGTCTTCGAGCGCCTGCTCCATCAGTGCGGCCAGATCGAACTGATCCTCCACCAGCAGCAGGTTGCACCTGCGCCGGCTCATATCGGGTTGCATGCGCGCATGCCTGTATTGCCTCGGGAACTGCAGTGTGTGCTGTGCTGCATCAACGCTGCGCGTGTGGAATGTCAGCCCGGTGCGAAGCTGGGGCAGGTGTTGCCAATACTGTCGAAGTGGCGTGGAAAGAGCCCGATGTTTGTTGACGGCATTTTGGCAGCGGCCGTGGATTACTGCCGCCATCTTCGACACTGGAGCTCTCACCATGCATCGACCTGTAACCGATCCTGCTTCGCCCCGCGTGCTGCGTGTCGAGAGCACGTCCCTGGACTGCGGTGGCACCGCCGTTGTTATGGAGCTTGATCGCACACCTGAGCGGGCGTGGATGAAGTCGCTGAAGCGAGCCCTTCAGGCCGACACCGCCCTGGAGGGGGCGCAGGCCAAGTTTGATGGCCGTTTTGTGTATTTCGTGGGCATGGAGGAGAGTGGGCATCGCGTCCAGCATCACGTGATGCAGGCGCTGATTTCGGCGGAACCGGGCCGGGACCCGGCCAGGCTCAAGGGTTTCCCGGGCGCGGCACTCTCCAGCTCGATGACCGTCTGAGTGCGACCTGGGCCGATACGGCATTCCGCCTTGATTGCCACCGTCAGCCCATGCCGGCCGCCCTCGCGGCTGAAGCCCGCCATGCGCTGGCACGCGTGCGCACATCCGAAGCGCACGTTGCATGTAGACGCGATGCGCAGCGGCCACGCCACAACTCAACGCAACCTCCACACCGGTATCACTGCGCGTACGAGGCGCGTCGCTAAGGTAGAGCTGTCTGCAACAACCGGTGGTGTCATGCCTCTTCGCGCAATTGCCTACGTAAGTGAAGCGTCCAACAGCCTGACTGCGGAACGGCTGCAGCAGCTTGTGATGCACGCGGTGCTGTTCAATGAATCCGCCGATGTCACCGGGACGCTGTTGTTTGATGGCACCCGTTTCCTGCAGTACATCGAAGGTCCCGAGGCTGGGGTCAACGGCGCTTACAAGCGGATCCTGGCATCTACCAGCCACAGCGGCATGGTCGAACTCAACCGGGGGAGGGTGGGCCGGCGGCAGTTCCCGCACTGGCGGATGTGCTGCGTACGGGTGGATGAGCTGGCCCTGGGAAAGATCGCCATCTCCGACTGGACAGGCTTCGTGCGCAGCGCATCGGCGCTGGCATCAAGTAGCAGCGCGCTCGATCGCCTCCTGTCGGTGACGCAGTCAAATGTGGAAGGCGTTGCCAGCAGCGCTCTGGAACCTGTCGGCTGGGTGGCGCGATGAACACAGCTCCGTCGCCGCCCGGTCCGCTACGCATCGGTTGCGCTGGCTGGTCGCTGTCCCGGTCGGCGCAGGGAGCCTTTGGGCAGGGCAATAGCGTTCTTCAGCGCTACGCCACCCGCCTGCCCATGGTCGAGATCAACTCCTCGTTCTACCGTCCGCACCTGCCCAGCACCTATGCACGGTGGGCTGCGAGCGTGCCGGACTATTTCCGCTTCGCAGTGAAGATGCCGCGCTCGATCAGCCATGAACACCGGCTTCGCGATGCAATGCCACCGCTGCAGCGGTTCCTCGATGGCGTGCTGGCACTGGGTGACAGGTTGGGTCCGCTGCTGCTCCAGTTGCCACCCAGTCTGGCATACGAACCGGCGACGGCGGAGGGATTTCTGCATGGTCTGCGCGCACGTACCCAGGTCGATGTGGCCTGCGAGCCGCGCCATCCCAGTTGGTTCACTATGGAAGCGGACGCCCTGCTGAGCGACCATGGTGTTGCCCGGGTTGCAGCGGACCCGGCACGGGCACCCTCAGCTGCGATTCCCGGCGGGGACCGCACGTGGAGCTATTGGCGCTGGCACGGCCAGCCGCAGATCTATCGAAGCGCCTACAGCGAACAGACCTTGGCGGGCCTGGCGCGGGAGCTAGAGCTCGAATCGGATACGCAACGATCAGTCTGGTTCGTACTGGACAATACCGCGCTGGGCCACGCCACCAGCAACGCCCTGCGCCTGCAGGCCCTGCTGCAGGAGGGAGAGCATGCCTGAGGGACCATCCATCGTCCTGCTGTGCGAGGCTGCGAGGCATTTCAAAGGGCACGTCGTCCACACCGTTTCAGGGAACAGCCGGATCGATCTGTCGCCACTTCAAAGGCGCAGGGTGAAAGCGGTTCGCAGCTGGGGCAAGCACTTTCTGTTGGAATTCAGCCATCAGACCCTGCGCATCCATCTGATGATGTTCGGCAGCTGGCGCATCGACGAACGGAAGCCAACCCCGGCGCGAGTGTCCCTGGCGTTCGACAATGGCGAGCTGAACTTCTATGCCTGTTCCGTAAAGCTCATTGGCGAGCCATTGGACGACGTCTACGACTGGCGCGCGGATGTGATGAACGATGCCTGGGATCCGAAGCTGGCCCGGCGCAAGCTGAAGGCAATGCCAGGCGTCCTGGTCTGTGACGCGCTTCTGGACCAGACAATCTTCGCCGGCGTCGGTAACATCATCAAGAACGAGGTGCTGTTCCGTATAGGCGTGCACCCGACCACTCGCCTGGGTAACCTGCCGCCGCGCAAGCTCACCGCCTTGATCACGCAGGCACGCACCTACAGCTTCGATTTCCTGGAGTGGAAGCGCCGCTTCGAGCTGAAGAAGCACTGGCAGGTACACACGCGCAGGATCTGCCCGGTCTGCGGTGGCCCGATCAGCAAGCTGTACATGGGTACCACCCGGCGGCGCACATTCTTCTGCCCGAACGACCAGGTGCTGTACGAACCCTGAGGCCGCCTTCCATGGCGGCCGGGCTGCATTCGACGCGGCTCAGGTAGCCTGCGCGGCCTTGGCATTGCCGCCGCCCTTGGCCAGCAGGGTCAGCTTTTCATCGGTCGCCTTCTCTTCCTCCAGCGTCTCCAGCAGCAAGGGAAGGGCATCCTTGTAGCCCAGCTGTTTGGCCAGCGCGGCGATGGTGCCGTAGGACGCAATTTCGTAATGCTCGACCTTCTGTGCGCCACCGATCAGGGCGGCATCGCGCACAGGGCCCTTGTCGATGCTGTCGATCACTTCCTTACCTTCCTCTACCAGACCTTCCATTGCCGCGCACTTGATGCGCTTCAGGCGGATCCCAAGCACCTCCACTACCTGGTCGATGCGCTCGATCTGGCCCTGGGTTTCTTCCAGATGCGTTTCGAACGCCGCCGCCAGATCCGGATTCTCGGCCGCACGGGCCAGGCGCGGGAGGGCCTTGGTCAGCTGCTTCTCGGCGCTGTAGATGTCCGAGAGTTCGTGGATGAACAGGTCTTCCGCCGTCTTGATAGCCATAGTGGGCTCCGCGTTGAGTGGAGCGCTCAGCGTAGGCGTCGCCCGGTTGCGCCAAAGCAGGGGCCAGGTGAAGGCTGCATGGGAACGTCAGCAGAAAGCCTGCGCGCCGTCTTCACGAAGCGGCGCCTGTCACTGTGTGTGGCTGCATTTCAATGCCGGCAGGCCTTCGGCATGGCTTCAGGATGGCATCGCAGCTTGGGACTGCTTGCGTCCCCGGTCGATGGCCTCCGTCGGAACAGCCCTGCAAGGCCCTGCCAGGCAGTGCCTTGCACCAGGACATCCACACGCGGGTCTGCCGTCGTCGCGGCGCCTTTCAGGCCTCGGCGGCCGCGTCCACCTCGCAGGGCATGCAACGCTCTTTCTTGAACTTGATGTCTGCCGCGGTCTTCGCCAGCGCCTCGTAACGCTGGCGAATCTCTTCAAGGTGAGCGGGCTCCATCGATTCCAGGTTCAACAGCTCCTGGTTGGCATCCTTGCTGACCCGGATCAGCTCATCCAGCTTGATGTGCAGCGCGGCCGTATCGGCGTTCTGCGTATGCTGGATCAGGAACACCATCAGGAAGGTCACGATGGTCGTTCCCGTATTCACCACCAGCTGCCACGTATCATTGAAGTGGAAGGCCGGCCCGCTGGCGGCCCAGGTGATGATCACCCCCAGCGCGGCGACGAATGCGCCCAGGCTGCCGGACAATCGTACCGTTGCGGCCGCCACACGGGCAAAACCGCGCCGGATCACGCGTCACCTCCCGCGGCCTCCTTATCCGTGCGGCGGTCTGGCAGCGTGACCCGCTCCCCAAGGCGCTTGGCCTGCTCTTCCGGGGTTGGTGCAGCAACAAAGGGAGAGATCGGGTCACTGGCGGGGAAGGTTTCCTGCAGCGCTTCGTCATGGTTGCGGCGGTTGTGCAGCTTCGCCTGCAGTGGACTGACAGGATCGGGATTCTGCGCTTCCGGGTCCGGGTGGGGAAGGTCTTTCTGATCACGTTGCATGGTGAATCTCCAGGTTGATCACCACCAGTCAGGTGGCGGGTCCAGCATAGGAGTGCGCTGTGAGCGGCCCCATCAAGAGTGGGGCAACGTGATGTCAATCCTTCAGGCAATACGCGTTAACAATCAGCAGGGCGGGAGAGCGTTGCACCGGCCGCGACGGCGCCAGGCCATCACCTGGCCCACCACGGCCGTCAACAGCAGCATCGCATTGGTGACCACGAAGACGGTGCTGCCCAGCATCGCGCTGTACACCGTAAACAGCGCGGACGCGGTCATCTGGCCCACGAACAGCCACTTCGATACCGCTTCCGGGTTTGGCGACTGCCACTGCTTCACCATCTGCCGGATCAACGTCGCCATCAGGACCGCCGTGGCGATCCAGCCAAGTACATCGGGATGCATGATCGCCTCCTATCGTGCAGATGACTCACGCTAGCCCTTGGCCGCGCAACGGCGTAGCAAGGGGAGGTGAAAGTGGCATTCCACCTCCTGCGCCCTCACACCATTCACTCCGCAGCAGCGAGAATGGCCTACCGGGCGCGCCCATTGCGCGGCCCGCCCGCCGAATGCAGGAACGCTGAAATGTCCAACACCCCCTTTGGCGAGTCGTCATGTGCAGCCGCAGCCAGCGGCTGCATCGAGGTCCGCGGCGCGCGCGAGCACAACCTCAAGAATGTCGACGTCTCCATCCCGCGCAATGCACTGGTGGTGTTTTCCGGGGTGTCGGGTTCCGGCAAGTCATCGTTGGCCTTCGGTACCGTCTTCGCTGAAGCGCAGCGGCGTTACTTCGAGTCCGTGGCACCCTATGCGCGCCGCCTGATCGACCAGGCGGGCGTGCCGGACGTGGACGCCATTGATGGCCTGCCGCCGGCAGTGGCCCTGCAGCAGCAGCGCGGCGCCAGCAATGCGCGTTCATCGGTGGGCAGCGTGACCACGCTATCCAGCCTGGTGCGCATGATGTACTCGCGTGCCGGTGCGTACCCGGCCAACCAGCCCATGCTGTACGCCGAGGACTTTTCGCCCAATACGCCACAGGGCGCCTGCAGCACCTGCCATGGCCTGGGGCATGTCTACGAAGTAACCGAAGCGCTGATGGTTCCGGACCCGTCGCTGAGCATCCGTGAGCGCGCCATCGCTTCCTGGCCGCCGGCATGGCATGGCCAGAACCTGCGCGACATCCTGGTCACGCTCGGCTACGACATCGACATACCGTGGAAGAAGCTGCCGAAGAAGGACCGGGACTGGATCCTGTTCACCGAGCAGGCCCCCAGCGTGCCGGTCTATGCCGGGTTCACGCCCGCCGAGACCCGCGCCGCACTGAAGCGCAAGCAGGAGCCCAGCTACATGGGCACCTATACCGGCGCGCGCCGCTACGTGCTGCACACCTTTGCCAATACCCAGAGCGCGCTGATGCGCAAGCGCGTGTCGCGCTACATGGAAGGCCGGTTGTGCCCGGCCTGCCACGGAAAGCGCCTGAAGCCGGAGGCGCTCTCGGTCACCTTTGCCGGGGTGGATATCGGTGAGTTCATGCGGCTGCCGCTGGACCAGCTGGCGGCGCTGCTGGAGCCCATCGCACAAGGTGATTTCGGCGCGCACAGCAAGGGCGCTCGCACCAACAGGAGCGCGACACCCCGCGATCGCGCCCGGAGGGCCGCGAGTGGCCAGGCGACCCACGAGGGCGCTCCGGACGTGCGCCTGACCTCGGCCTTGTCCGAAGAGAAGCGCCTGGCAGCACAACGATTGGCAGGCGGAGTCATGGCGCGTGTACGCCAGCTGCGTGACCTGGGCCTGGGCTATCTCTCGCTGGATCGCGCCACGCCAACCCTGTCAGCCGGCGAGCTGCAGCGCCTACGGCTGGCCACGCAGCTCAGCTCGCTGCTGTTTGGCGTGCTGTACGTGCTTGATGAACCCTCTGCCGGCCTGCATCCGGCCGACAGCCAGGCGCTGTACGACGCACTGGAACGGCTGCGCGACGGCGGCAACTCGGTGTTCGTGGTGGAACACGATCTGGAGCTGATGCGCCGCGCGCAGTGGCTGGTGGATGTGGGTCCGCAGGCGGGGGAACACGGCGGGCGCGTTCTCTACAGTGGCGAGCCCGACGGCCTGCGCCAGATCCAGGATTCACGCACGGCCCTGTATCTGTTCGACCAGGTGCCGGCGCCTGCCAGCCAACAGCGTAGCGCCAACCGCTGGCTGGAACTGAAGGGCATCCACCGCCACAACCTGCAGGGCGTGGACGCACAGGTGCCGCTGGGACTGCTGACAGCCGTGACCGGCATTTCCGGCTCCGGCAAGTCCAGCCTGATGGCGCAGGCGCTGCCCGAGCTGTTGCTGCTGCACCTCGGGCATGAGCCTGCCGACGACCGCGCCGATAGCGCGCCCACCGACGGACCGACCGTGATCGAAACGACGCGGGGCACATTGGCAGGCGATATGGACGCGATCCAGCGGGTGGTGCAGGTCGACCAGAAGCCCATCGGCCGCACGCCGCGCTCCAACCTGGCCACCTATACCGGGCTGTTCGATCACGTGCGCAAGCTGTTCGCCGCAACGCCGGCCGCGCGCCGCCGCCGTTTCGATGCCGGCCGCTTCTCGTTCAACGTGGCCAAGGGCCGGTGCGAGACCTGCGAGGGCGAGGGTTTCGTCAGCGTCGAGCTGCTGTTCATGCCCAGCGTCTATGCGCCGTGCCCCACCTGCCACGGTGCGCGTTACAACGACGCCACGCTGAAGGTGCAGTGGAATGACCGCAACATCGCCGAGGTCCTGCAGATGACGGTGGACCAGGCGCATGCGTTCTTCAGCGAGGAAGAGGCCATTTCCCGCCCGTTGCAGTTGCTGCAGGAGATCGGCCTGGGCTACCTGCGGCTGGGCCAGCCAGCCACGGAGCTTTCCGGCGGTGAGGCGCAACGCATCAAGCTGGCCACCGAGCTGCAGCGCAGCCAGCGCGGGCGCACGCTGTACGTATTGGACGAACCCACTACCGGCCTGCATGCATCGGATGCGGACAGGCTGCTGGTGCAGCTGCAGCGGCTGGTGGACGCGGGCAATACCGTGGTGATGATCGAGCACGATATGCGGGCGGTTGCACAGGCGGACTGGGTGATTGACGTAGGCCCCGGAGCTGGCGGGGCAGGGGGCACCATCGTCGCGAAAGGAACGCCGCAACAGGTGGCTCGCGCCAAAGGCAGCAGGACGGCGCCGTTCCTTGCCAGGGAGCTGGCGCTTATGTAGAGCCGAGCCATGCTCGGCTGACGAAGAATCCACGCACGTGGTTCCAGCACTGCACTCATCAACAGATGCGGGCTATGGACAATCAGGGCATCCACTGCAGTGCAGGTTGTACTCAACGGGCTCGGCGGTGATTCCAGACGCATCCTTCAAGGTAATCCGCTCCCTCCAGGTCAACGGGGGAGGGGGAATGACGGGAGGCGGGTAGAGCACGATGGGGTAGAAGCAGGCCCATGTGTAGTTGAGCGGGGAGGGCATCTTGTCCGGCAACGTTTCCGTGGCGGGTTCGCAGGGCCCGCTCGGGCACACGGGGCGCTCCAGCGTCAACTCTATCGGGAACTTCGGAACTCCCTTGTACGCAACCGGAACGGAAAATGGCCTGAAATAATTTTCAGTGCGATCTGCGATGCCGGTAACTTCAAAGGCCTCCGTCAATACGGAAACACCAAGTGCTGAAACCCGCTCGATGGGCATGTAGAACAGGTCGTTCTCAAATCCCGTGTCTTCACCGCCCCGGCCGTGAATGACGCCGAGGGCCGCATTGTTCGAAAAGACCGGCCCACCGCTGTCACCTTCGACGCTGAGAGGACCTGGAGAAAGGTTGCGTGCACGGATGTACCTGCCTATGGCCCCATTATGATTGGACCTTGAATTCATATCCTCAATGGTCCCGCATGCGTAGTGGCCATGAATTCCACTCTTGCAGATCACATCCCCCACATGCGTCGAACTGGAGGGGAGCGTGCTGGTTATTTCGAGCGTCTGCGACGGACCATTGATCAAGGAGATTTCATTTGTCTGCGCGTGGCGCGGGCCCCTGGGCGGCTCTTTATGCCACTGGACATCGTAGTCGCCTACGTTCTGCTCGCTCTGGAAAACGAGAGGCGCGGCAATGCCCTGATAGGTCAGCGTATTGTCACAGTGACCGGCCGTGAGGACGCCAAGCTCACGATCTGCGTCGAAGACGTTGAAGCCAGTAGTGCAACTGAAGGCAGTACCGGTCAACTTATGGCCGCCGGAGATTGCGGTAGTGACAGTAAAGCCTTTCACTTGCTTGATCGCCATGAAATCGACAGCGCCCAGCAATGGCCGGAGTGCGCGTCTAGCGGCCGCTTCGTCCTTCACGTAAAAGGTCACAATGGACCGCTTGATATCAACGCCCGACTCGAACCCAACCTTCTTTGCGAGAAGCTGGGCCTCTGCCTCGGCCTGGGTCGCCAGGAGCATCTCGAGCGATTGAGCGGAAGTGCGGCCGGCAAATACAGGATCCTGCGTGTACTTTGCCAAGGTCTCTGCCGGCTTCTTCGTGAACAGCACTACGATCTTGAATTCTGGCTCATGCTCAACGTACAAGCCACCAAACGTATCCGGCTCAGATGCCTGAATCCTGGCTTCCAGACCTGCCGCAGAGATCGATTTCATCGACCTGTATTTTGCTTCGGCCTCAGATACATTGAACGTTCGCGAGTAGGTGTGTGCCGTGGGGTTGCCAGTTATCGGCTGGCCGTGCAGGGAGAATGCGAACGCACCGAGGGCGGACAATGTCAGGGCACGCATGGATAGCTTCGTGCGCAGACTAATCATGGCTGCTCCTTTGCCTGACGCATCAAGTGAATCGTCATGAGTGGGCCAGTACAGGCATCCGGAATGGACGCAGCAAGACTCGAACGGAGCGATTCACCTCCATGCCCCCCTCCGAATGATGCGGCAATTCCGAATTCCATTATTTCCCCCGATCGTTCATCCTGCACGCCTACGGGAACGCCCCCCTTCATGGCCAGCGAGTAATCGTGAGGCCATGCTGCAAGATATGCCGTGCCACCTGGATCCACGAAGTAGACACAGCCATTGATTGGCCTCAGTACCCCCCTGAGCAGTCCAGTTGCAAGGACCGCACTTTGCGCAGGCGAGAGCGTGACAAGTACCAGTGATCGGGCCTCCCTTGCGCTCGCCGACGGGGTCGCGGATGCGCCGCAGGTGGTCATCAGAAAAAGTAGAGCCGCAAGCGTTGCTGAAGAGCTGCCAGAGACCATGCACATCCCCCACCTCCATGTCACAACCGATTGATGGTCCGCCTGGAAATCAATCGCATTATCAGCAATTAGGTTGCAGCGGACTTGAAGGTATTGACTTTCCCCGCCGTTAACTGTGACCACTTTCACGAACGCGTATTTTCAGCTTACCCGCTCCCTCCCTGTAAAGCAGAGTTATTGTGTGAAGGAGGGGGAGGATTATTGTCGGGGGCCGAGGTTCTGGCATGGCCATTTCCACGCCCTTGCAGCCGGGCCCGGATGAAATTCTGCACCGCCTGAATCCGCACGGGGCGGGCGGCTCTGACCGGGGACGGACACGCGGCGGGGCAGAAACACTCTGATGTGAGACGGGCTCCGGCGCGATGCCGGAGCCCCGGTTACTCACTTTTCCTGCAGGAAGCTCAGCAGATCCTGGTTGACCTTGTCCTTGTGGGTGTCGGTCAGGCCGTGCGGCGCGCCCGGGTAGACGATCAGCCTGGCGTTCTTGATCAGCTTCGCCGACTGGCGGCCGGAGATGTCGATCGGCACGATCTGATCGTCATCACCGTGGATCACCAGCGTCGGCACATCAAACTTCTTCAGGTCGGCGCGGAAGTCGGTGGCCGAGAACGCGGCGATCGAATCGTAGGTGTTCTTGTGGCCACCCTGCATGCCCTGCGCCCACCATGCATCGATCAGGCCCTGCGACACCTTTGCGCCCGGGCGGTTGAAGCCGTAGAACGGGCCGGACGGGATGTCCTTGTACAGCTGCGCGCGGTTGTCCATCTGCGCCTTGCGGATGCCATCGAACACTTCCATCGGCAGGCCATTGGGGTTGTCAGCGGTCTTCAGCATGAGCGGCGGCACCGAGCTGATCAGCACCGCCTTCTTCACCCGGCCGGTGCCATGGCGGCCGATGTAGCGCGCCACTTCGCCGCCGCCCGTGGAGAAGCCCACCAGGGTGACGTCATGCAGGTCGAGCGTGTTGATCACCGTGGCCAGGTCATCGGCGTAGTGATCCATGTCGTTGCCATCCCAAGGCTGGCTGGAACGGCCGTGGCCACGACGGTCATGGGCGATGACGCGGTAGCCGTGGTTGGCCAGAAAGATCATCTGCGATTCCCAGCTGTCCGAGTTCAACGGCCAGCCGTGGCTGAAGGTAACGACCGGGCCGTCCTTCGGGCCCCAGTCCTTGTAGTAGAGCTGCACGCCATCGGCGGTGGTGATGTAGCTGGCTGTGCGCGCGATGCTGGTGACTGCTGCCGGCTTGGCCGGTTCGGCGGCCTGGGCGGACAGGCCGGCCTGGACCGAGAGGGCGAGGGCGGCAACGGCCAGGGTACGGGCAAGGGCGTTCATGCGGGGCGTCTCATGGGTGGGTGGTGAGACGTACTTTGCGATCGAAATCGGGCGTCTGGATGATGACATGTACGAATTTCTTGATAGATCGTCCTGAGCGGATGCACGCACCCGGGAGGTCGCGATGCCGCCCGTTGACAGGGTAGAACGATCGTTCTACCTTGGCGCCGTGAGCACAATCACCACCGATACCCAACAGAAGATCCTGGCCACGGCCGAGGCGCTGATCTACCAGAACGGGATCCACGCCACCGGCATGGACCTGCTGGTGAAGACCTCCGGCGTTGCCCGGAAGAGCATCTACCGTCACTTTGAAAACAAGGACCAGGTGGCCGCTGCGGCATTGAACGCGCGCGACGTGCGCTGGCTGAACTGGTTCCAGCAGGAGTGCAACAAGGCC
The DNA here is from genome assembly GCF_032911605.1 of Stenotrophomonas mexicanensis. Taxonomy (NCBI): domain Bacteria; kingdom Pseudomonadati; phylum Pseudomonadota; class Gammaproteobacteria; order Lysobacterales; family Lysobacteraceae; genus Stenotrophomonas; species Stenotrophomonas mexicanensis. The sequence goes on along the minus strand of NZ_JAWJTG010000001.1, from coordinate 127,609 downwards.
GACACCGCGGAAGCGCGCATCCTGAGCATGTTCACCGTGCTCAAGGGCTGGTTCCAGTCCGAGGGCTATCGCGGCTGCGCCTTCATCAACACCGCAGGCGAGGTCGGCAATCCCGACGATCCGATTCGCCACATCGCCAAACATCACAAGCAGAAGCTGCTGGATTACACGCTGGAACTCACCACGCAACTGGATATCAAGCAGCCGGAAGCACTGGCGCGGCAGCTGCTGGTTCTCATGGAAGGCGCCATCACCGTTTCACGCGTGATGGGCGACTACGACGCCGCAGACACTGCAAGGGATGTTGCAGCGGTGTTGTTGGAGCAGGCCAGGCGCTGACGCCCGAGCCATCAAAACCCGTCGAAGCACCCCGTTCATCCATTTGATTGGAGGCCCCACCGTGTCCACTGAAGCACCCCGTCCGCCACTTCCCCCGTTCACCCGTGAATCCGCCATCGAGAAAGTGCGCCTTGCCGAGGATGGCTGGAACTCCCGCGATGCCGGCAAAGTCGCGCTGGCCTATTCACTGGACACCGAGTGGCGCAACCGCGCCGAGTTCACCCATGGCCGCGAGGAAGCGCGGCAGTTCCTGGCCCGCAAGTGGAACAAGGAGCTTGAGTACCGGCTGATCAAGGAGCTGTGGGCCTTCACCGACAATCGTATTGCCGTGCGCTACGCCTATGAGTGGCATGACGACTCCGGCAACTGGTTCCGTTCCTATGGAAACGAGAACTGGGAATTCGGCGCCGATGGCCTGATGCAACGCCGCTTTTCGTGCATCAACGACATGCCGATCAAGGAAAGTGACCGCAAGTTCCACTGGCCGCTGGGGCGCCGCCCCGATGATCATCCGGGGCTATCTGATCTGGGTATGTGATTCGCATTGCTTCCCGGAATGCAACATCACGTCCCCCTCCACGGGCCTACCGCGGCAACGGTGTGCTGCCTAGGCTGATCGCACACGGCATATGCCGTGTTCCGGGCCCACCGCTTGCGCAGTGGCCCGTCTTCCCATGAACCCTGCAGCGCTGGCCTGCCAGGCATCCGTGCCCTGGCAACGCCACGCCCTGCGCCGTGGGAAAGCGCCCGGAATCGTTCGCGCCAGCCTTGCATCGCTGCCCGCCCAATGCCCTTCGTGGAGATCCCTCATGTTCAGTCTGGAAAACACCGCTGCGCCCATTGCCCCCGCCCTCGATGAGCTGGTGCCCTCGCGCTACGCCCTCAAGGTGGGCGACGTCGAAGTGCTGGTGATCAGCGATGGCGTCCTGCCGTTGCCCACCCAGATGCTCGGCCACAACGTACCGGCCGCCGACCGTGCCGAATGGTTCGAAGAGATGTACCTGCCGCAGGATGCCTTCGACTGGGCATTGAACGTGATGGTGGTGCACAGCGGTGATCGCACCATCCTCATCGATGCCGGCCTGGGCATGGACCCGGACCTGCAGCTGCCGCGCGCCGGCCAGTTGATCCGCCGCCTCGGTGCCGCCGGTATCAACCTGGGCGAAATCACCGATGTGGTGATCACCCACATGCACATGGACCACGTCGGCGGGCTGCTGGTTGAAGGCGTGAAGGAACAGCTGCGCCCGGACCTGAAGATCCACGTGGCGGCGGCGGAGGTGGAGTTCTGGAAGTCGCCGGACTTCAGCCGCACCAACATGCCGCAGGGGTTCCCCGATGCGCTGCGTGCCACGGCCAAGCACTTCTGGGCCGAGTACAGCAGCTATGTGCACACCTTCCAGGATGAACAGCAGATCGCGCCGGGCGTGACGGCCCGCCGTACCGGTGGGCATACCCCGGGCCACTGCGTGGTGCGCGTGGCGTCTGCCGGGCAGGCCCTGACCTTCGCCGGTGACGCGGTGTTCGCGGTCGGCTTCGACCAGCCGAACTGGCACAACGGCTTCGAGCACGACCCGGAGGAATCCGCGCGCGTACGCATCGCCCTGCTGAAGGAACTGGCAGGCACCGGCGAAATGCTGGTGGCCACGCATCTTCCGTTCCCGTCCGTGGGCCGGGTGTCGCTGGAGGGCGAGACCTTCCGCTGGGTGCCGGTGTTCTGGGACTTCTGATCGGGTCCTGCGGCCGTTGCGCAGGCAGGCGTTCACGATCGGGGCGCATCGGCGCCCCGGTCGAATCCCGCAAGAACGAGGTCGCAATGGATGCCATCCACGCGGGGCGCGGATCTACTGGATGGAGGTGGGTAGTGCCAGCCGCTGCAGCTTGTGCGGGTTGCGCTGCACCAGGATCTGTGTGATCCGTTCGCCATCGGTCTCGAAGGCCATCGCCGCTTCCAGCTCACCATCGAAATAGCGCAGCAGTCCCAGCCGTCCGTTGAGCATGGCCGGCACCATCCGCAATTGCGCGCTGCGCCGCAGGTGCGGGGCATACAGCAGCTGGGCAATGCGTGCGCCCCCGACCATCGGCTTGGGGAAGCTGGTGACGATGCCGCCGCCGTCACCCACCAGCTCGGCCGACTCGGCCATCAGCGCCTTCATCGTGCGGAAATCGCCGCTGGATACGGCCTCGGCGAAACGGCGCAGCAGTTTCTGGTGCACCTCCTGCGGGACGTTGTAGCGCGGGCGCTCCTGCCTGAGCTGCAGGCGTGCGCGATGCACGATCTGCCGGCAGGCGGCTTCTGTCTTGTCCAGGGTGCGCGCGACCACCGCGTAGTCCTGATCGAACACGTCGTGCAGCAGGAAGGCCGCACGCGCATCCGGCGCCAACCGCTCCAGCACGCTGAGGAAGGCGACCGACAGATCGCTGGCGGTTTCCAGCACATATTCAGGCGTGCTGGTGTCATCGGTCAGCAGCGGCTCGGGCAACCACATGCCGACATAGTGTTCGCGCGTATGCCGTGCCAGGCGCAGGCCATCAATGGCGCGACGGGTGGTGGTGGCCACCAGCCAGGCTTCGGGATTCTCGATCTGTGACGGGTCGGCGCCATGCCAGCGCAGCCAGACATCCTGCACCACGTCCTCGGCTTCGTGCGAAGACCCAAGCATGCGGTAGGCCACGCCGAACAGGCGCGGGCGGAGGCGGGAGAACAGCGCAGTGGAATCGTCCATGCCAGCGTAGACGGGACAGGTCCCCGGATTGTGACACCCGGGGACCTGTCCTTGGTGCCAGCGCCGGACGTGCGATCAGTGCGGCGGCAAAACCGCCGGCTTGCCGATGTCCTTGATCAGGAATACCACGAACTTCGCCGGCTCGGTAGCGCTGGCGTTACGACCCACGGTGTGCAGATCGGCCGGACCTTCATGGAAGGCCTCGCCCGGGCCGAGGGTGACCTCCTTTCCGCCGGCCACGCCCATCACGATTCGTCCCTCCAGGACGTAGACGAAACCATGGGCATCGTGACGGTGCACCGGATCGGCGCCACCCGGCGGGTATTCCACGGTAAGGATCAGCGCTTCCTTGCCGGGCTGCTCCGGCAGGGCGCGGGTCATCACCTCACGTACCAGGGGCTCGGGCGCAGCAGGGGGCGGGGTGGCGGCAGCGCTGCACAGTGGCAGCAGCGCAAGCAGGGCCAGAACAGAACGACGCATGGCAGGTCTCCAGTGCGGTAGGGAAGGGCCGCTGCCTGGGGCAGCGGCGGATCGATCAGGCCAGGCCGGCCTTGTCCAGGCCAAAGGCCGCGTCCAGGATGCCGGGCGTAGTACGGAAGGCGACGTTGGCGCGGTTCCACGCGTTGATCGCCATCACCGCGTGGGTCAGGTCGACGATCTCCTGCTCGGACAGCTGGCCGCGCACACGCGCGTACAGCTCGTCGGGCACACCCTGCGCCGGCAGCTGGGTCAGCACCTCGGTCCAGGCCAGGCAGGCGCGCTCGCGCGGGCTGAACAGCGTCGATTCACGCCATGCTGCCAGGTGATGCAGGCGCAGCGGGCGCTCGCCGCGCAGGGTGGCCTCCTTCACGTGCATGTCCAGGCAGAAGCCGCAGCCGTTGAGCTGTGATGCACGGATGTTGACCAGATCGATGATGGCCGCTTCGATCGAGGCGGTATGGGCGGCATGCGAGTACAGGCCAAGCTTCTTGAACAGTTCCGGCGATTGTGCGGCGTAATCCAGACGTGCGGTCATGGCGTGTTCCTGTAGCGAGTGAAGGACACAGCGAGGCTAGGCCTGCGCCCGCACTGCCGGTAGGCCGGGGCCGGGCCGCATGCTGTTGCATGAAAAACACCAATGGCCTGTCACAGCGGCCGATGCTCGGCCGTCTGCCGGGCATGGACACCTCAACGCACCTGCGCGCCGCATTCCGCCCTGCCAGCGAACAGGTCTGGCAGACCTTCCTGGCCGCACTGCGTGAATTGCCGCCCGATGCACGTGCGGTGCTGTTGCTGCACGACGTGCTGGGCGCCGGGTTCGAGGACATCGTGCCCCTGCTGGGGCTCGACCTTTCCGCGTGCAGGCAGCGCCTGGCGCTGGCGCGGAACCACCTGCACGCACAGCGTGCCCGCCTGGAGCCAGGCCGCCCATGAACACCGCACAGCCCAGCCCGGCCAGCGACGGCCACGATGCGCTCAATGCGTCCTTCTCCACCAGCTACGCCGGCGTGCTGGCCTTCATTGCAGTGGCGGCCGAGGGCAGTTTCGCCCGCGCGGCCGACCGCCTCGGCATCGGCCGTTCGGCCGTCAGCCGCAGCGTGCAGAAGCTGGAAAGCCAGCTGGGCGTGCGGTTGTTCCTGCGCACCACGCGCTCGACCACGCTGACCCGCGAAGGCGAGCTGTTCCTGGAGGGCTGCAACCCGGGCGTGAACTGCATCCTGCAGGCGCTGGAGGAAATGCGCGACCTGCGCGAGGGCCCGCCGCGCGGGCACCTGCGCATCAGTGCCAGCCACGGCTTCGGCCGGCGGGTGATCGCCCCCTTGCTGGCCGCCTTCCGCGCCGAGTACCCGCAGGTCTCGGTAGAACTGCTGTTGGACGAGCAGGCCCCCGACCTGGCGGGTGACCGCATCGACGTAGCGTTTCGCGACGGCCTGCTGGAAGACAGCCAGGTGATCGCCAAGCAGCTGGTGCCGATGCAGCTGGTCGTGTGTGCATCTCCGGCGTACGTACAGGCGCATGGTCTACCGTCGTCGGTGGATGCGCTGTCCACGCATGCCTGCATCGGGCGGCGCCTGCCGGGTGGGCGCATGCAGCCCTGGGAATTCCGGGTCGACGGCACCGATGTGCACCTGCAGCCGCCGGCCGCACTGGTGTTCAACGATGCCGATCTGGCCCTGCAGGCAGTCATCGACGGGTTGGGCATCGCCCAGCTGCCCAGCTATCAGGTGCGTGAAGCGTTGTGGGCGGGCAGGGTGGTGACCTGCCTGGATCGGCATGCGCCGCTCGATCGCGGCCACTACCTGTGCTACCTCAGCCGCCGCCAGCTTCCCAAGCGCGTGCGGGCCTTCATCGACTTCAGCACGCAGCGGGTGCGCGCGCTCGAACTGGATGTGATCTCGCACTGGGAGGCGCGCCAACAGGCCACGCCCATGAAACCAGGCGCACAGCCCGCCTGGGCCTGAGCGTATTGGTGCGTAATGGGCAACAGTCCGCGCCCCAGCGCGGACCTACTGCCTCGCGCCCACGCTGCCTACGCTTCCTGCATGCCCGGCCACAGCCGGTCGCCCCTTCTACATTCCAGGAGACACGTCATGAGATTCCTCGTCATCGGTGGTACCGGCCGCATCGGCAGCAAGGTGGTGGAGCGCCTGCGCACCGCCGGGCATGACATCGTGGTGGCAGCGCCCTCCACCGGCGTGGATGTGCTGACCGGCGAAGGCCTGGACGCCGCCATGGAAGGCGTCGACGTGGTGGTGGACCTCGCCAACTCGCCCTCGTTCGAAGACGCGGCAGTGCTTTCGTTCTTCGTGACCGCTGGCCACAACATCCTCACCGCCGCCGCCCGTGCCGGCGTACGCCACCACGTTGCGCTTTCCGTCGTAGGCACCGACAAGCTTGCGGCCAGCGGCTACTTCCGCGGCAAGATCGCCCAGGAGCGCCTGATCCGCGATTCGGGCCTGCCGTACACCATCATCCATTCCACGCAGTTCTTCGAGTTCCTGCCGGGCATCATCCAGTCCGCCGGCAATGGGGCGACCCTGCGGTTGCCGGCCGCCGACGTTCAGCCGATTGCCGCCGAGGATGTAGCCGAGGCGGTGGCACGCATCGCGCAGCAGCCGCCCCGCAATGGCGTCGTGGAAATTGCAGGCCCCCAGCGCGCCGCGATGGCGGATCTGGCCAGGCAGTATCTGCAGCGGACCGGCGACCCGCGGCAGGTCGTGGCAGACGCCGAGGCCCTGTACTTCGGTGCGCCGCTGCAGATCGATACGCTGGTGCCGGTGGGGCAGGCGTGGCTGGGGCAGGTCAGCTTCGACGCCTGGCTGCAGCAGTCTGGCCTGTTGCAGCGGCAGCCCGCCTGAGCGGCCATCGATCGCCTGCCAATGACCGAGCTGAAGCCACCTTCGCCCGCCATGCTGGACCGCTACCAGGGCGACGACGTGCAGCCGCTGTACACCGGCCGCGTGCGGGTGAGCGGCGGCCAGGCCCAGCACGGGCGCGCGTCCGGCGTGGTGCGATCGGACGACGGTGCACTGGCGGTGGACCTGCGCCTGCCGCCGGAACTCGGTGGGCCTGGCGGCGGATCGAATCCCGAGCAGCTATTGGCCGCAAGCTACGCCGGTTGCTTCCACGGCGCCATGGTACTGGTGGCCGCGCGTGCCGGCCTGCTGCTGCACAACCCCAGCGTCGAAGTGGCGGTCACCTTCGCCCGTGATCCGGCAGATGGGCTGTACCTGCTGTCGGCCGAGATCGTGGTCCATCTTCCCGGCATGGATGCGAACCTGGCCGGCGAACTGGTGCGCAACACCGAACGCGTCTGCCCGTACGCCAAGATGTTCCATCGTGGCATCCGCCATGTGGTGCGTGTCCGGGTGGCCGCAGAACGTGGCGCAGCTCAGGCCTGCAGCGACGCGGGTGGCGCATGTCCCAGCACGTGATCGCATTCGACCAGGCGCGCGTTGCTGACAGCCTGCCGCTCGCCACAGCCCGCGCAGGCAAGGAGCGTCCCGCCAGGCATGCTTTCCAGTTGAGGCACCTTCAGATGGGTGATGTGCCGGCACCGGTTGCATCGAATGCTGATCGCATTCACATATTCCAGATGGCCCTGCTCGTCGCGGGCAGCGTCGAGGTCGAGAACGTAGAAGAAGCCTGTATCGGGCATTGCGGCATACCTGGAGATTTCGCGCATGGTGCACTGCGCATCGCCTCCATCTTGTGATGACGGCCCATATTCAGCGTCATGCGAAACTGAACTGTTGTGTATTTCTTCGACACCTCACATTGACACACGCCCCTTGCTGCTAGGGTCGTGTCTCATCAAGGAGGTGCACAATGCCCATCAGGGCGGTGGTATATGCAAGCGGTGCCGGCAAGGGCATCGCGGGCGACAGGCTGGGCTTGTCCAGCGGCAAGCTGGACTGGATCGTGGACGACGCAGCCCGCTTCAATCGCAATGCCGGGGTTACCGGCGTGCTCCTGTTCGATGGCGAGCGCTTCCTGCAGTATCTGGAGGGGCCGGAGGACGGACTGTCGGTAGCGTACTCACGTGTGCTGGGCGCCAGCAGCCACAATGGCATCGTTGAGCTGCAACGGGGCAGGGTGGGACAACGCCGCTTGCCTTTCTGGCCGATGAAGTGGCTGCCTGTTGAGCCGCAGGAACTGCGGCGGCTGGCACACGCCGACTGGACCCGCTTCAATCAGCGAGGCGACGCGGGCAATGCCAACGCAACCGCCATGGATCGCCTGGTGGGGCTTGTAGAGCCTTACGCCATCGCTGCTTGAGGCGCGCCTTCGCTGCTCCTGCTCGAACGTACGGGAGTGCAGCTCAGAACTGGCTCTTGATTGCAGCAATCAGCTGCGTGAAGCGATAGGGCTTGGAAAGGAACTGGACGTTGTCCGGCAACACAGGCAACTGCGAGCGGCTGTAGCCCGATGCCAGCAGGATGCGGGCGTCGGGCTGGACGGCGGCGGCTTCCGAGGCCACATCCAGGCCAGACACGCCTTCCGGCATGCTGTAATCAGTCACGACAATAGAGAACCGAGCGCTGCCGCGCAGGCATTGGATCGCTTCAACGCCATTGCGGGCGGTGGTCACCGCGAAGCCCTGGGCGGCAAGTGCATCCACAACGATCTCGCGAAGATCATCCTCGTCGTCGACAAATAGTACTGAAAGAGGCATTGGCTACTCGGCGACAGGGTAGTAGAGGGCGACAGAGGTTCCTGAGCCAGGCGTGCTGTCTACGCGGATGAAACCGCCCGATTGGCTGGTGAAGCCGAAGACCTGGCTGAGTCCCAACCCGCTTCCGCGTCCGACGGTTTTCGTGGTGAAAAAAGGCTCGAATATTCGTGCCTGATCGTCCGGCGCAATCCCTTCGCCGTTGTCTGCCACGGTTATGCAGAGGAACCTGCCCGGTTCCTGGTGTGGGTCATCAGGATGACGTTCTGTCTGTAAACGCACTGTAATCTTGATGCATCCGCCGCTTGGCATTGCGTCACGGCTATTGCACACCAGATTGAGGATGGCGGAGTCCAGCTGGCCACGGTCGAGGTTGACGGACGGAAGATCGCCCGCAACGTCGAGCTCGACTGCAACCGCATCGCCGGCGGAACGTTGCAGCATGTCGTGCATGTCACGTATCGCCTTGCCGGTATCGAAACGTTCCGGTGCCAGTTCATGGCCACGCCCAAACGTCAGCAACTGCCGAGTCAGCAGGGCGCCACGTTCTACCGACCTCAGGGCCGTGCGGATGTACTTGTCAGACACCTCGCCATGAGGCTGCGCGGAGATCAGATCCAGGCAGTTGGTGACGACGCTGAGCAGGTTGTTGAAGTCATGGGCAAGGCCCAGTGTCAGCTTGCCGATGGCCTCCATCTTCTGCGCCTGCAACAGCTCATGTTGTGCACTTCTCAGCTGCTCCTGGGCAAGGTAGCGCTCGGTTACATCCCGCGTGATCTTCGCGAAGCCGACGAGTACGCCATCCACCCTTACCGGGTCGATGACTACGCTGGCATGAAAGCGTGAGCCGTCCTTTCGAAGCCGCCAGCCTTCGCCCGCGTAGCGGCCTTCATTCGCGGCGATGGCCAGGTTGCGTGCGGGAACGTCGGTCGCAATATCTTCGGGCGTATAGAACCTGGCGTAGTTGGTGCCGACCACCTCATCCTTTCGATAGCCCTTGATGCGCTCTCCGCCGGGGTTCCAGGTGCGGATGACCCCGCGAGGGTCGAGCATGTAGATCGCGTAATCAGTGACGGAATTGACCAGAAGTCCAAATTGCTGCGACTCGTCGCCCAGATCGCCCGTGGGATGTGGAGTCATGGAGCGCCTTCCTTCGGGCCGATCAAGCTATGCTTCTGTTTGTTAGCTGTTTGTGAAAGTGAAGGTGGGCCTCCCATGTCGACGGATGGTCATTCAAGCCGCCTGCCACGCACCAGGGCGGCAGCGGCGGTCAGCCCCGCAGCGTCGACATGCCGTCGCACCGCATTGAAGACATTCACGGCATGGCGGACTTCATCAGCCGGTTCCCGTGGGTGGACACTACGCGCCTGGGCCGGCTGGGCATCTGTGGCGGTGGCGGCTATTCGCCGGCGACCGCGCAGACAGGCTTCAAGGCCGCCACGATCAGCATCGTTCAGCTCCGGTCGCGTGCACCGCAATGGCTATGCCGACTCGCAGCTGGATACTCTCCAGCAGCGGCTGCAGCAGGCTTCACAGGCCCGTGCGCAGGAATCCGCCGGCGGCGAAGTGTTGTACTCCGGCGGTGCCAACCTCAGCGACGAGCAGATCGCCAAGCTTCCGTTCGACCTGTATCGGCAGGGCTATGAGTACTGGATGAGAATCTGGGCGCGGTGGATTTGGTGTTGGATGGAGCCGAACTGGCACGCATCAGTGAGCGGGTGGCGAAGATCAGTGTCAGTGGCGCACGTTTGCCAGAGGCGGCGTTGAAGATGACCTGCCAGTAGGCTCGGCCGACGATGCCGGCACACCCTGGACAGGCTTCACAGATCTGTACTGCCCAAGCGGGCATAGTGCCCTTTGGGTAGTCTGAGCGCGTCCATCCAGCCACGGGGTTTCCCCGAACGCCAGGAGGTCACTGTGCCAAGTTGGGACGAAGGAGTGAAGTTGACGCGTCGCCAGGTGATCGCCGGCGGCGCCACGACCGTGGCGATGTCCGCCGCACCGGGGGCGTCATCGCTCGCCGCCGAACTGGCGGCATCCCCGCCGCCCAGGCCGCCGGTCATCAGCACGGTGGCGTTGACGGTCAACGGCACGCATCGCAAGCTCGAGCTGGACACCCGCACGACGCTGCTGGACGCCCTGCGCGAACACCTGAAGCTGACCGGCACCAAGAAGGGCTGCGACCACGGTCAATGCGGTGCCTGTACCGTGCTGGTCAACGGTGAGCGCATCAATGCCTGCCTCAGCCTGGCAGTGCAGCACCAGGGCGACGCCATCACCACCATCGAAGGCCTCGGAACCCCCGACAACCTGCATCCGATGCAGGCCGCCTTCATCAAGCATGACGGTTACCAGTGCGGGTATTGCACGCCGGGGCAGATCTGTTCGGCGGTGGCGGTACTGGACGAGATCAAGCGCGGTGTCCCCAGCCATGCGCAGGCCGATGTCAGCGCACGGCCCCAGGCCACCAACATGGAGATGCGTGAACGCATGAGCGGCAACCTCTGCCGCTGCGGCGCGTACTCCAACATTGCCGAGGCGATGCAAGAGGTCGCTGGCGCGACCTCTGGACGGGGGCGCTCATGAAGGTCTTCAGTTACGAGCGCGCGAAGTCTCCTGCCGAGGCAGCCAAGGCCGTCGCCGGCACCGAAGGCGCGAAGTTCCTGGCAGGAGGAACCAACCTGCTCGACCTGATGAAGCTGGAGGTCGAGACGCCAGCGCACCTGGTCGACGTGCAGGACATCGGCCTGGACAGGATCGAACCCACCGACGAGGGCGGCCTGCGCATCGGCACGCTGGTCACCAATACCGCACTGGCCTCGCATGAGCGCGTGCGCCGCGACTACGGTGTGCTGACCCGCGCGATCGTGGCAGGCGCGTCCGGGCAGCTGCGCAACAAGGCCACCACCGGCGGCAACCTGCTGCAGCGCACCCGTTGCCCGTACTTCTACGACCCCCATCTGCCCTGCAACAAGCGCCTGCCCGGATCAGGCTGCGGCGCGCTCGAAGGGTTCTCCCGGCAGATGGGCGTGATCGGCACCTCGGACAGTTGCATCGCGACCTATCCGGGCGACATGGCGGTGGCCCTGCGAGTGCTGGACGCCTCGATCCAGACCATCAAGGCCGATGGCAGCACGCGCAGCATCCCGATTGCCGAGTTCCATCGTTCCCCGGGCGACACGCCACAGCAGGACAATGTGCTGCAGCGCGGTGAGCTGATCACCCACGTCACGCTGCCGGAACCGCTGGGCGGCCGGCACGTGTACCACAAGGTGCGTGACCGCGCGTCCTATGCGTTCGCACTGGTGTCGGTCGCCGCGGTCGTGCAGCGTGACGGCTCGGCGCGGTTCGCCTTCGGTGGGGTCGCGCCGAAGCCGTGGCGCATCGAAGCAGCCGAACCCCTGCTGCGCGACAGCGTCAAGGCCGCGACACGACAGGTGTTCGCCGGTGCCCGTCCAACGCAGGAGAACGCGTTCAAGATCGCGCTCGCCGAGCGCACGCTCGCAGCCGTTCTGGCCGAAGGAGAGCGCTGATGCCCCTCGAATTCAACGCCCCCGCCGGCGACAACCTGTTCGACAAGGCCAAGGTGGTCGGCAAGTCGACGCCACGCATTGATGGCCCACGCAAGACCACCGGCACCGCCCCCTATGCCTACGAGCGTCATGACGTCGCGCCAAACCAGGCCTACGGCTATATCGTGGGCGCGGGCATCGGCAAGGGGCGCATCATTTCGATGGATGCCTCCCGCGCACGTACCGCCCCCGGCGTACTGGCGGTGATCACCGCACCGGAGACCAAACCGGTCGGCACATCCAACTGGAACAATGCGCCACTGTTCGGCGGGCCCGAGGTCGCCCATTACCACCAGGCCATTGCCTGCGTGGTGGCCGAGACCTTCGAGCAGGCCCGCGCCGCAGCAGCGTTGATCCGCACCCGTTACGAGCGCAGCAAGGGGCGGTTCGATTTCCCAGCGCTGGCGCCGTCCGCGCCGCTGGCCAAGGGGCGCGGTGGCAAGCCCGACCGGCAGACGCTCGGCGATTTCGACACCGCCTACGCGAGCGCGGCGGTCAAGCTTGACGAGACCTACCACACAGCCGACGAAAGTCATTCGATGATGGAGCCGCACGCCACCATCGCCACCTGGGAAGGCGACAAGCTCACGCTGTGGACCTCGAACCAGATGATCGACTGGGCCAGGCAGGGGATGGCGGCGATCCTCGGCATCGATCCCGACAAGGTGCGCGTGGACTCGCCCTATATCGGCGGCGGCTTCGGCGGCAAGCTGTTCATCCGCGCCGATGCAGTGCTGGCCGCACTGGCCGCCAAGCAGGTCGGGCGGCCGGTGAAAATCGCGCTGCAACGCCCGTTGATGCCCAACAACACCACGCACCGGCACGCGACCATCCAACGCGTCCGGATCGGTTGCGCGAAAGACGGCAGGATCTCCGCCATCGCCCATGAGAACTGGTCGGGCAACATCAACGGCGAGGACGGTGAGAACGGAACCCTGCAGACGCCCAAGCTCTATGCAGGCGCCAACCGCCTGGTGGCCAACTACATCGCCACGCTCGACATGCCCGAAGGCAATGCAATGCGCGCGCCGGGCGAAGCACCGGGCCACATGGCGCTGGAAGTGGCGATGGACGAAATGGCCGAGAAGCTGGGCCTCGACCCGATCGCGTTCCGCGTCCTCAACGAGCCCGAGGTCGTGCCCGGCGATCCGTCAAAGAAGTTCTCCGACCGTAACCTGGTGCGCTGCCTGCGCGAGGGCGCGGAACGCTTCAACTGGAACACGCGCAACGCCAAGCCGGCGCAGGTACGGGAAGGACACTGGCTGGTCGGCATGGGCGTGTCCGCGGGCTATCGCGGCGCGCCGACGATGAAGTCGGCGGCGCGGGTGCGGCTTGACGGCCAAGGTGGGGTGATCGTGGAAACCGACATGACCGACATCGGCACCGGCTCCTACACGATCATCGCGCAGACGGCAGCCGAGACCATGGGCGTGCCGCTGGACCGGGTCCAGGTGACCCTCGGCGATTCCCGTCATCCCGCCTCCGCCGGTTCCGGCGGCCAGTGGGGCGCGGCAAGCTCCACCGCAGGCGTGTACGCGGCGTGCGTCAGCCTGCGCCGCAAGGTGGGCGAGAAACTGGGCTTCGACGGCGACACCGCAAACTTCGCCAATGGCCACATCCAAGCGGGTGGGCGGACCATCGACCTGGCCGAAGCGGGGACACTGTCGGCAGAGGACGGCATTGCCTTCGGCAAGTTCAAGCAGGAGTACGACGTCGGTACCTATGCAGCGCATTTCTGCGAGGTTGCCGTGCATGCCTACACCGGAGAGACGCGCATCCGCAGGATGCTTGCCGTATGCGATGGCGGCCGGATCCTCAACCCGCTGTCCGCACGCAGCCAGGTCATCGGCGGGATGGTGATGGGCGCAGGCGCGACCCTGATGGAGGAACTGGTGGTCGACAAACGGCTTGGCTTGTTCATCAACCACGACCTGGCGGGATACGAGGTTCCCGTGCACGCCGATATTCCACACCAGCAGGTGGTCTTCCTCGACACGCTGGATCCGGTGATCTCGCCAATGAAGGCCAAGGGCGTGGGTGAGCTGGGCATCTGCGGGGTCGGCGCTGCGATCGCCAATGCGGTCTACAACGCAACCGGCGTGCGCGTGCGCAACTATCCCATCACCCTGGACAAGCTGTTGCCCGGCTTGCCCGACGTGGGCTGACCGTTGCGCATGGACCGACCCGTGGCCTCACCCGCCCTGGAGACCTGTGCGGTAGAGGGAGTGGAGCCCAAGCATGCTGCGGGGCACCTGTCCGCAGCGCCGGGCTTCCTCACCGAAGGCAGCCCCCGCGGCGTGCTCGAGACGGCCTTGTCGCGCGTGCGCGTGGGGAAGCACGCCGTGCTCGCACTGGTGCTGGAAACCGATGGCTCCACCTACGCCGGTGCCGGCGACATGGTGCTGTTCTGCAACGGCAGCCAGGTCGGCTGGCTCAGCGGCGGATGCCTGGAGCCCGAGCTCGCGCGACGCGCGGAGCAGGTGAGCGCGGCGGGGCAGGTCGACTGGATCGAGATCGACACCCGCAGTGACGACGACCTGTTGAGTGGGTCCGCGCTCGGCTGCCGCGGCCGGCTTCGGATTGCGCTCCTGCCATTGCGTGCCATGACCGGCATCGACGCCGTGATCGAGGCATGGCTCCGCGAGGGGGTGTCACTCCAGCGCGACCTTCGCACGTCGGGGCAGATCGTCTTCCGCGCCGGCAATCGCGAGCAGGCATGGCAGCTGAACCCGATGGACGGGGCGCAGCCCTTTGGAGAAGCAACGTGGCGTTTGCCATTGCCCCGGCTTCCACGGGCTCTGGTGCTGGGGGGCGGTCCCGAAACGCCCTTCCTGGTTCCGTTGCTGCGGGGACTGGGGTGGCGGGTCAGCGTAGCCGAACGACGAGCGCGCTGGTCCTCAGCGGGGCAGGGCGCGGATGCACAGCTCCAGGTGAGCCCGGCCGAGGCCCTCCATGCCGACCCGTGCGACGCGGTGCTGGTGATGCATCACGATTTCGAACTGGACCGGGAGGCGCTGGTGGCCCTGGCCGATACCGAGGTTGCCTTCATTGGGCTGCTGGGTCCGCGGCGAAGGCGTGAGGATCTGTTCAAACTGCTGACACAGGATCAGCGCCACCGCCTGTCTTCCAGGCTTCGATCACCGGTCGGCCTCAACATCGGCGGCCGAGGGCCGGAGGCGATTTCGCTCAGCATCGCCGCGCAGCTGCAGCAATGGCGAAGCACCGCCGGCACGTGACGGCCGCGCATGCAGTCGTCGTGCTTGCGGCGGGCGGTAGCACCCGGCTTGGCCAGCCCAAGCAGCTTCTGACCCGGCAGGGCGAGACTCTGGTGCATCGCGTGGTGCGGTTGTCCTTGGAGTTCGCGCCATCGCAGGTGCTGGTGGTGGTGGGCGCGAACGCACAGACCGTGACATCCAGCATTGCCGGACTGGATGCGACTCCGGTAACCAACCACCACTGGGAAAGCGGCCTGGCCAGCAGCCTGCAGGTCGCAGGCACACACCTGCTGCCCGCGGTGGCCGCCGTGATGGTCGTGGCATGCGACCAGCCCGCGATCGAGCGCGCCCATCTGCAGGCGTTGCTTTTGGGTGCCCGCGCTTCGGCGTCAGGGTGCGCAGGCACCCGTCACGGAAACGCCCTTGGCGTTCCTGCAGTGGTGCCGCGCGCATGGTTCAATCAGGTGGGTGCAAGCGGTGACCGCGGATTCGGAGCGCGCTTGAGGCAGCTTCCCATCGATGTCGTGCATGCCCTTCATGCACCGGAGCTGGGCATGGATATCGACACGCCAGAAGATCTCGCGCGTGCGCGTCTTGCGGGCTGGATCGATGCCGGGGGGTGAGTCGCGTGATCACTGGACCAATGCCCGTCGTGCAGGTGACTAGCCCCGAACCCTCGCAGCCCGCGGCTCTGTAGAGTCGAGCCATGCTCGACTACGGCACGCCACATCGCGTCCCATCAGGCACATCACCAGCAAGAATCTGCAGCACCCGATCCAACAGAACAGGTTCCGGCACGCCAGCCAGCACCTGCTCCAAGTGGCCCAATGGTTGCAGCTGCCATTGAAGCAACGCACGAAGCTGCAGAACGGCGGGCGCCCGCTGCTCCGCGTCCAGCGAGACCTGCAACAGCAGATGTTGCGAGCGCCTCTCCAGCCACATCACTGGCACGCCTCGGCAATGAATCTGGAACTCGGCATCTCTATGCCGTTCAAAGAACTGGTAACCCTGCCGAGGCCGAGCCTCCACGAACTGCACCGCTTGGCGGCGCAGCTGAGAAAAGCGATTGTCGGTGATGCTCTGGAACGCGAGCGGCTCGGGCACAGGCGGCGCCGACCACCAAGGTTCTGCAGCGACCACTGCCGTGAAGAACAGCGCTGTGGCCGCCCAGCGGCAGCAAGCCACTCAGCCCTCCGGACGCACTCGATCGATGGCGTGCGCCGTGAGACCCAGCCCGGCCATGATCAGCCCCTCCATCACGCGGGGGCCGACGTATTGCTCCAACTCGCCGTTCTCGCGGGCACGCTGTGCGGCCAACAGAATCTCCAGCACCACGCGAAGGCCCGCCAGCGAGCAGTCGGTGTCGGCCAGGGCGATGCGTCGGCCCGGCATCTGGTGGCGCTCCGGCCAGGGCTGGCCATCGGAGGCAGCGCCGGAGCCGATGGCATGCAGCAGGGCGATGAGCGTGTTCGGGTCCAGCGCGGGTCCGTTGGCGGGCGCGTCGTGGATCGGGTGCGGGGCAGGAGAGTGGGGCTGGGTCATGGCTGGGCTCCTTGCGTGCAGGCAGAAGCCGCCACCGATAAAGGTGGCGGACGGTGCGAGGTTCGAAACCCGGTGTTCGCTAAACCGGCAGGCACAAGGCCTCCACGCACCGCCCGCCATAGCCGGCCGACGGATTGCCAGCCGGCACCACACAGGGTGATGCCGGCTGGCAAGCGTTTACTTCAGCGAACTACCGGGGTTTCGAATCCCGGCCACCTGTTTTCGGTGGCACGGAGAGGAATACGCCCGGCTGTGCGCGATGCCAATGCAGTAAGGCCGATGCCGTCACCACATTCAACATTTTCAGAATCTTTGCATACGGCTCAATGAGGCCGGAGCCTTGCGCCGCAAGGCTGTTGTCGATGTCGGCGGTGCAAGCCTGACAAGTGTCGGCATTCGCCCGGCGGGGCTGTGAGCGAGGCGAATGCGACAGGATTGCCAAAGGCTGCCAGGCGTCAGTAGCCCTTCAACGCGGCCTTGGTCCGCTCCAGCCAGGCGGCATTGTGACTGCGCGCATGGCGCGACCAATGCTGGGCATCGTCAATGATGCTGGCGAACAGGCTGCGGGCCTGCTCACGGTCGGCGGGCTGCGGTTGTGCCATCAGCCATTCGGCGTAGAAGCAGCGGGCGGCCGCATCGTTTCCGCATTCCACAGCGCGCTCGAACGCGGCGCGGGCGTCGGGCGACTGGGCAGCAGCCAGTGCCTGCGCGTAAAGCAGGGTCTGTTCCGGCTTGCGGCGCACGTCCGGATGGCGGGCAAACAGGTCGTCCAACGTCTCGACTGCAAGCGCGGCGTGCCCGGACTCGAGGCGAGCACGCGCCAGGCCGGTCAGGATGTAGGGGTCGTCGCCCAGTGGCGAGCTTGCGGCCTGCTCAAGCAGGGTTCTGGCTTCCTCCGCCTGGCCGGCATCCAGCAGCGTCATGCCAAGACGAACCCGGTTCTGCACGGTGGGCGTTCGCGACAGATCAGCACGTGCGTTGCGCAGGTCCTGACCCGGGTTCATGAGCTGCTTGGCGGAGCGGATGGCCTGACGGGCGCCGCGCGAGTTGCGGGCTTCCGGGAAGTAGATCGCAAGGAAGTAGACGACGCTGCCCAGCAGCGGGAACGAGAAGAGCAGGATGAGCCAATAGAGGCTCTGGCCCGAGCGGATGGCGTGCACCGCGAAGTAGATGGCCGCCAGTACGTGGAGTCCGATTCCGATATAGGGCATGTGTGCCGCCTCGTCCTTGTGGGGCTGGAACTATAGTGGGGGAGGGGTGGGGCGCCAATGGGGTGGGGTAGTTTGGCGTGACGCGTCACGTTAATAAGGTTGGATCCTGCGAGGTGGAGCGCTACATGTCACTATGCAGCGGGGCTGCATTGATGGAAGGGGATACATGGAGCGTACGCAGAAAGCGCTAACGATGGCTGATGTTGCTGGATGGGGCTCGGCGCTGGTCACGTTTGGCTTGATTCAAGGGGCCTTCTATCTGAAGGCGTATTGGGGCCACTTCGGCCTGGATCCCTTCCAGTTTGTTGCGGTGAGTGAGCTTGCGCTGGCAGGGCTTGCTGGGATCGGCATGGTGTTATTTCTCATGCTGCTGGCCTCGCTGTTTGGCGGCTGGATGGAGATGAAGGTCACGAGCGGCAGCTCCAAAAGCAAGCTATTCGCATGGCTGTTTCCAGTGCTTTTCTTCACTGCCCTAGGGCTGCTGCTTTGGTGGTCGAACACGTGGCCTCTTCTGATAGGGGTTCTTCTGACGGTCATCTGTGCGTTGATCGTGCATCTTTCGCCGGTGGTGCCCACCGCAGTGAAAGATTCCCCTTGGCTGATCTACGCCTTGGTGATGCTGGTCTACGTCTCGATAGCTTCAAGCATGCTTGGCTCCCAGCGTGCCGAGAAGATTTCCTCTGGCGGCGGCAAGCACGTGACGGCTGTGACTGTTGATGGAAAGGTGCAGGGCGACCTAAGCCTGATTGGTCGACTTGGTGACAGCTATGCACTGTGGGAGCCGGCGCGGAAGGCTACAGTGCTTGTGCCTGTTGGCGATGTTGGGAGGTTGGAGATTCTGCGAAAGGGTGTGATTCCTGTTTCGGAAGCCCAATAGGGCTGGACCTCGGCGAGCGCCAAGCTGAGAGTGGCAGTGCACTTCAGTACAGGGAGTGGCGATAAGGGATGTTTATCGAGGGTAGGGTACACAGCCGCCGACCCGGAGCGGACACTCGGCGTCTCAGAAACTATGGCCATCCATTCCGTCCGAGACGTCTCCGCACGTATCCGAGTCAATCAGCAAGAGTTACCCCAATCCCAACTGGGCGAGCGCGGGGCAAAGTAATTGAATTCAAGATCTAAATTGGACCACTGGCTAAAGGCCGAAGTTTGAGTAAAGTGTGATTACATGGAGAGCCTCCCATTCGGTTGGGTATGGATCGACAGTCTCATCCTGTGAGCCTCGAATGGTTACGATCCGTCCTATGCGCTTCGATTACGCCAGCATGGATATGCTCCGCCAGCACCATCCTGCATGGCGGCTATTGCGCGCCGACCACGCGGCGCTATTAGCTAGCTTCCTTCATCGGGCCTTCGTGGCACCGAATGTACGCAATGTTGCCCAAGGCGACCTGGTGGAAGCCCTCGAGGATGAGCTGTTCGGTCTACGTGAGCGGCTGGGCAACGACGCGTTCCCAAGGACGGCCCTGCAGTATCTCGACGACTGGGCGGCCAATGACAAGGGCTGGCTGCGCAAGTTCTACGGGCCTGACTCCGACGAACCGCAGTTCGACCTGACCCCCCCGGCCGAAAAGGCGATCCTCTGGCTCAGCACATTGGGCGAACGCGGCTTCGTCGCTACCGAATCGCGCCTGCTGACCCTGTTCGAATTGCTGCGTCAGATCAGCGAGGGCACCCAGACCGATCCGGTCGCGCGGGTAGCGGAACTACAGCGGCGGCGCGCCGAGATCGATGCTGAGATCAGTCAGGTCCTGGGTGGAACTCCACCTCTGCTGGACGATACGGCGGTGCGCGATCGCTTCCAGCAGTTCCTGCAGCTGGCGCGCGAACTGCTCGGCGACTTCCGCGAAGTCGAGCACAACTTCCGCCAGCTCGACCGGCGGGTCCGCGAGCGCATCGCGCTCTGGGAAGGTGGCAAGGGTGCGCTGCTGGAAGAAGTCATGGGCGAACGCGATGCCATCGCCGAGTCCGACCAGGGTCGCAGCTTTCGTGCGTTCTGGGACTTCCTCATGTCCAGCCGCCGGCAGGAAGAGCTGTCCGAGCTACTGGAACGTGTCCTGACCCTGCCGGCAGTGAACGAGCAGCAGCCGGACATGCGGCTGCGGCGCGTGCACTACGACTGGCTGGAAGCCGGCGAACATACACAGCGCACCGTCGCCGAACTCAGCCGTCAGCTGCGCCGCTTTCTCGATGACCAAGCCTGGCTGGAGAATCGCCGCATCATGGACCTGCTGCATTCGATCGAAGCCCATGCCCTGGCACTGCGCGATGCACCGCCTGCCGACGTGACCATGCACATCGACGGCACCGCTGCCTCGGTTGAACTGCCGATGGAGCGGCCGCTATACACGGCCGCCCTGCAACCCAAGATCGTGGACGTGGTGCTGGAAGCCGACGGCACCGACGTGGACGATGCCGCGCTGTATGCGCAGGTATTCGTCGACAAGGCCCGGTTGGTCCGCCATATCCGCCACGCATTGCACGGTCGCAGCCAGATCACACTGGCCGAACTGGTTCGGATGCAGCCCATGCAGCAAGGGCTGGCCGAGCTGGTCGCCTATCTGCAACTGGCCGACGATGGCTTTCGGAGCACAGTCGACGAGCTCGTGCACGACCCGGTGGACTGGGAAGGTCTGGATGCCAGGGGCCACCCCTATCATCGCCAGGCCCGCCTACCGCGGGTGATCTTTCTGGGGGCCGCATGATGGACAACCCGTCCGCCTTGCCTGCCGCCGACGGCTTGCCCGTGCTGGCGGTAAAGCTGCTCAAGGGTGTGCTCTACCTGGAATCCGATCCGCAGCTATGGGGTAGCCTGCTCGGATTGCAGTCGCAGGTCCGCGACTACCTCTCCGTGCTGGGGCTGGAGCTGATCCTGGACGAAGCCGAGGGCTACGCCTTCTTGCGGTCGCGACGTGCGCCCGAGGCCGACGATGGCCTCGCCGACCCGATTCCAAGACTGGTGGCACGTCGGCAGCTGTCGTTTCCCGTCAGCTTGTTGCTCGCCTTGCTGCGCCGCAAGCTGGCCGAAGCCGATGCCAGTGGTGGCGATACCCGGCTCGTGCTCACGCTTGAGGACATCGTCGAGATGGTACGGGTGTTCCTGCCCCCCACGAGCAACGAGGCGCGGGTACTCGACCAGCTCGAAACCCATCTGGGCAAAATCGTGGACCTGGGCTTTCTGCGCCGTATGAAGCCAGCCACGGGACAGGTTGGCTCGCAACCTGCGTTGTATGAGGTACGCCGCATTCTCAAGGCATTCGTGGATGCGCAGTGGTTGGCGGACTTCGATGCGCGCCTGGCCTCGTATCGGGCGCAAATAGGGGGGATCGAGGATGAACCGGGCTGAAGAGCTAGCGTACGACGACGTTGCGCATCCCGCGCCAAGCGAAGCCGAGCCCACCGAGGGCCCCCTGGCTGGTTTCCGCCTTCAACGTCTGGAAGTATTTAATTGGGGCACTTTCGACCAACGCGTATGGACGCTGACGCTAGATGGACGCAACACGCTACTAACCGGCGACATCGGCTCCGGCAAGTCCACGCTGGTCGACGCGGTGACCACCCTGCTGGTACCGGCCCAGCGCATTGCCTACAACAAGGCCGCGGGCGCCGACAGCAAGGAACGCTCGCTGCGCTCCTACGTGTTGGGCCACTACAAATCCGAGCGTAGCGAGATTACCGGCACCGCCAAGCCGGTGGCACTGCGCGACCACAATAGCTATTCGGTCATCCTCGGCGTGTTTCACAACGCCGGCTACGACCAGACGGTTACCCTGGCGCAGGTCTTCTGGATGAAGGACGGCGTAGGGCAGCCGGCGCGGTTCTTCGTCGGCGCCGAACGGGACCTGTCGATCGCCCACGACTTCTCGGGCTTCGGCAGCGAGATCGCCAAGCTCCGACGCAAGCTGCGCGGCCTGGGCGCCGAGGTCGAGGACAACTTTCCACCCTACGGTGCATGGTTCAAGCGTCGCTTCGGCATCGACAACGAACAGGCGCTGGAATTGTTCCACCAGACCGTGTCGATGAAATCCGTCGGCAACCTGACCGATTTCGTGCGCGGACACATGCTCGAGCCTTCCGACGTCGGAGCACGCATCCAGGCGCTGATCGGCCATTTCGACGACCTCAACCGTGCGCATGAGGCCGTGCTCAAGGCCAAGCGGCAGGTAGAGCTACTGGCCCCGTTGGTCAGTGACGGCGAGCGCCTGAACGGCCTGCTGGCCGAAACCGAAGACCTGCGCGCCAATCGCGATGCGCTTCATGCGTACTTCGCCGGGCTCAAACACGACCTGCTCGAACGCCGCCTGGCCCTGCTGGCCCAAGACCACGCAAGGCACACCGCGCAATTGCAACGGCTGGAAGAAGGCCTCAGCCTCCGCCGCACGGACGAAGTCGAACTCCGACGGGCGATCCATGACAACGGTGGTGGCCGGCTTGAACATCTGGATAAGCAGATCCGGAAAACCGGTGAGGACCTCACCCGCCGTCGCCAGCGCGCAGAGCAGTACACCGCCTTCCTGCGCGAGATCGAACAGCCGCCCGCCACTGATGCCGGTGAATTCCAGGCCCAACGCCAGCAACTGGGCGGGTGGATCGAGTCCGCCCGCAACCAGGAAGCGGATCTGGACAACGACCGTACCGAACTTGCAGTACAGGTACGCGATGGCCGCGACGCACATGCCCGTCTAACCGAGGAGATCGAAAGTCTCAGGCAGCGCCGGTCCAATTTGCCGGACGATCAGATCAAGCTTCGGCGCCTCCTGTGCGCCGCGTTGGATCTGGACGAGGAAGCACTGCCCTTCGCCGGTGAGCTAATCCGGATGAGGGAGGATGAGCAGGCATGGGAAGGCGCGGCCGAGCGCCTGCTGCGCGGCTTCGGTCTGTCGCTGCTGGTGCCCGACGCGCACTACGCGCGCGTGGCAGACTGGGTCGATCGCACCCATTTGCGCGGTCGCCTAGTGTACTACCGGGTACGGGAGCGCAAACAGGGAGACCTGCCCTCGCCACATCCGCGCGCGCTGGTCCGCAAGCTGGAGATTCATCAAGAGACGCGTTTCTACGACTGGCTGGAGCAGGAGTTGTACCGGCGGTTCGACATCGCCTGCTGCGAGACGCCCGAGCAGTTCCGGCGGGAAGTCCGCGCCGTCACCCGCAATGGACAGGTCAAGATGCCGGGCGAACGGCACGAAAAGGACGACAGGCATCGGCTCGACGACCGCGGTCGCTATGTGTTGGGCTGGAGCAACGCCGACAAGATCCGAACCCTAGAGGAGGAGCGTGCAGAGCTCGAGCGCACGGTGGCAGAGGTCGCCAGCAGGCTGACCAGCCTGCAGAAGAAGCAGGAAGACCTGAAAGCGCGCCAGACGACGCTGGGCAAGCTGGAGGTGTACGACGACTGGAGGGAACTCGACTGGCGAGGCCTGGCCACGGAACTGGCCCGCCTCGAGGACGAAAAGCAGGATCTGGCACAGTCCTCGGACCAGTTGCAACGGCTCAGCGAACAACTGGAGGCATTGCAGGCACAAATCACAAAGGACGAACGTGAACGGGGCGACCACGAAGGCAAATTGGGGGGCGTGGTGCAGAAGCAGGCCGATGCGCAGGACCTGCAGCAGCAAAGCAGGCAGATCCTGGACGCCCCCGACGGCGCTATGCACGCCGCACGCTTCCAAGCGCTGGCCGAATTGCGAGATGCCGCGCTAGGCGAGCACCAGCTCAGCGTGGAATCCTGCGACAACCGCGAGAGCGACTTTCGCCGGTGGCTGCAGGACAAGCTCGACGCCGAGGACAAGCGGATCGTTCGGCTGCGCGAGAAGATCGTCAACGCGATGGGCGATTTCCGGCGCGAGTACCCATTGGATACCGCCGAGTTCGACGCCAGCATCGAAGCCCTCGGTGAATACAGCAAGATGCTGCAGGCCTTGCAAGCCGACGACCTGCCGCGCTTTGAGGCGCGATTCAAGGAATTGCTCAACGAGAACACCATCCGCGAGATCGCCAACTTCCAGTCGCAGCTGTCCCGCGAGCGGGAGACCATCAAGGACCGCATCGACCGCATCAACGGCTCGCTAGTCCAGATCGACTACAACCCGGGGCGCTACATACTGCTGGAGCCGCAGGCCAGCCAGGACGCGGACATCCGCGACTTCCAGTCCGACCTGCGCAGCTGCACCGACGACGTGGTGGGCGCAAGCCAGGATGCCCAGTACTCGGAGGCCAAGTTCCTACAGGTCAAGGCCATCATCGATCGGTTCCGCGGGCGCGAGGGCCTTTCGGAGCAGGACCGGCGCTGGACCGCCAAAGTCACCGACGTGCGCAACTGGTTCCTGTTCGGCGCCAGCGAGCGCTGGCACGAGGACGACACCGAGCACGAGCACTACTCCGACTCCGGCGGCAAATCGGGCGGCCAGAAGGAGAAGCTGGCCTACACCATCCTCGCCGCCAGCCTGGCCTATCAGTTCGGGCTGGAGTGGGGCGAGGCGCGTTCGCGCACCTTCCGCTTCGTGGTGATCGACGAGGCTTTCGGGCGCGGTTCCGACGAATCGGCACAGTACGGGTTGACCCTGTTCGCCAAGCTCAACCTGCAACTGCTGATCGTTACTCCATTGCAGAAGATCCACGTGATCGAGCCATTCGTGTCCAGTGTTGGCTTCGTCCACAACGAAGCCGGGCGCGCTTCGAAGCTGCGCAACCTCTCCATCGCCGAGTACCGCGCCGAGAAGGCGCGGATCACTGGATGAGCTGGACACGGCCCGCAGACCTGATCGCACAGGTTGACAAGGCTTGGGACAGCGGCGCGCTGCTGGCACCCCTGGCCGGCAGCGAATCACCGTTCCCGATGCGGTTGAGGCTGCGCGGTCCGGTCTCGGCCGACCTAGTCGATCGTTTCGACGAGGTGCGGGTCTGGGTGACCGAGCTGCAGGCGCTGCGGTACATCCGTGTCGAGACGCGTCAGTTCCGACACCGCGTACGCGGCAACACCACCCTGCCCGACGAAGCCTGGGTCGATACGCTGGACGATGCGCTCGCGCTGATCGACCGCAAGGATGACGCCGCCGCCTTCGAGGCGCAGGTCCGGCAGACCCGCGACCGTCAGCCCAGTTTGCTCGGCTGGCTGCACAAATGGCCGTTGCGGGCATTGGCTCTGGGCAAGGATTGGCCCCGCTTGCTGGACGTCGTCGCCTGGATGCAGGCGCATCCGCGTCCCGGCATCTACCTGCGTCAGGTCGACATTCCCGGCGTGCACAGCAAATTCATCGAGCGCCACAGAGGCGTGCTAATCGAGCTGTTCGATGTCGTCCTTCCGGAGAGCGCCGTCGAAACCACGGCTAGCGGTGTCAGCGGCTTCCATCGCCGCTACGGTTTCGCTGCCAAGCCCGGGCGCGTGCGCTTCCGGGTGCTCGACCCGGCGCTTTCGCTGTTGCCGGGCGTGGTGGGAGGCGATGTCACTCTGGACGTGGACAGCTTTCGTGCACTTTGCTGCAACGCCACGCGGGTGTTCATCACCGAGAACGAAACCAACTTCCTGGCCTTTCCCGCAGTGAACGGCAGTCTGGTGCTGTTCGGCGCCGGCTATGGTTTCGATATGCTGGATGGAAACAGCTGGCTCCAGCAATGCCAGCTGTACTACTGGGGCGACATCGATACTCACGGCTTCGCCATCCTTGATCAGCTGCGCGCCCGCCTTCCTGAAGTGCAGGGTTTTCTGATGGACCGGGCTACGCTGATGGCATCCGAGCCGTTCTGGGGGCGAGAGGAACATCAACTTACACGCGACCTGCCGCGGCTGTGCGATGAGGAGTACAGCCTGTATGACGATCTGCGCGCTCAGCGCATTCGCGGCAATCTGCGGCTGGAGCAGGAGTTCATCGGTTTCGAACGCGTGCATAGCGCACTGGAGGCGCTACGTTGAAACGACACGAGGCCAAAGTCGCTTTCTAGTATAGTGCATAGAAGTTTACTAGCTGTGGTTCTTCCCATCCGCTGCCAAATCGGAGATTGAGCCCGTCGCCGAGGGTAAGCGTCAGCCGGGGAGGGGATAAGATTTATCGGGGGTAGGGGAGGGGAGCGGGCGGAATACCTCGTTCGCTAATACGTGATCGGTAAAGATCTGATCAGGCTGGGTCAGGTTAGGTGTCAATGCGACTAGGTTTATCTTATATTGCTCAACAAAAGGTGATGTTTCTTTAATGCATTCTAGGGGGGCGAGATGCATAAACATGATCCAGTTCGTCAGATCAGCTTCATTCAACAAGCCCTGTCGCAGAACCGCAAGCCGATAGGCTTCTTCCTAGGGGCGGGGTGTCCGCTGTCGATCCGCGTCAATGAACGGGAGGAGGACGGAAAGACCGTAACCGACCCGCTGATCTGGGACGTGGCAGGGTTGACGAAGGTGATCGCCGAGCAGCTGTCCAGCAAGGATGGCGCCAACCCGTCGACTTGGGACAAGATCGTCAAGATCGTGACCGATGACGGCGGTGATGGCGGTAACATTGAGCTCCTGCTCAGCCGCATCCGCGTGTTTGCGAGTGTCGCCGGCGCCGGCGACGTGCGTGGGCTAACCGCCGCCGAGCTCATCGCTCTCGACAAGAATGTCTGCGACGTGATCTCCAAGGAGGTAACCCGCGCGCTTCCGACAAAGGACAGCCCCTATCACAATCTCGCGATCTGGAGTCGCTCAATCCGCCGTGAGCGGCCCGTCCATCTCTTTACAACCAATTACGACTTGCTTATGGAGCAAGCGCTCGAGGAAAGTTCAGCGCCCTACTTTGACGGGTTCATCGGTGCACGGAAGGCTTTCTTCGACCTCGGTGCTGTTGAGGATGAGGACTTGTTGCCACCGCGCTGGACTCGGCTGTGGAAAATCCATGGCTCACTCAACTGGCGCCTAGAGAACGAGACGGACGTCGTTCGAACCGATCAGAAGACCGACAAGCAGAGCTATCTGATCTACCCATCGCATCTCAAATATGATCAGAGCCGCAAGATGCCATATCTCGCGATGCTTGATCGCTTGAAGGCATTCCTGCTCGCGCCGTCGTCGCTACTCTTCATCTGCGGCTATTCCTTCGCAGACGAGCATATCAATGACGTCATATGCCGCAGCCTTGAGGCGAACCCGACTGCGCATGTCTTTGCTTTTGTCCATGGCGACCTAGAAGCAGAGAGGTACAAGCTCGCGTGCCATTGCGCGCTGGCGACCCCGAATCTGAGCCTGCTGGGTTTCGACAAGGCGATCATCGGTCGCACGTCGGGTGACTGGACAGGCGACGGCGCGGATGACCTTGTGTTGCCGCCCAGTATTCTCGTGAAGGACGGCGACAAGGTCACCGTGCGGGTCGGCGACTTTGCTGCACTCGGCGCGCTACTGCGTGGTCTCTCCGGCGGCAGGACGAGCGATGATCCGGCCTGACCTAGCCGACCGAGCGACCGTCATCGGCACAGTCCAGGACGTCAGCGGGACGTCGGTCAGCGTCACCTTGACGTCGGACCGCTTCTCGGGCCTGAGCTTTGTCCACGGCCAGGGCCATAAGATCGGCCAGATCGGCAGCTTCGTTAAAATCCCGATTGGTTATGTCGACCTCTATGGGATCGTGTCGCAGGTCGGGGCGAGCGCGGTTCCTGAGAAGGCCGCACTTTCGATGCCCAACGGCCTACGCTGGATGACGGTCCAACTGATCGGCGAGGGCTATCGGACGGGCCGGTTTCAGCGCGGCATCTCGCAGTATCCAACCTTCGAGGACGAGGTCCATCTGGTCTCCGAAGCCGATCTTCAGGCGATCTATGGCCAGTCGGATAAGCAAAACCACCTCGTCCGCGTCGGTTATGTCGCGGGCAGCGAGTCGATTGATGCGCTGGTCGACGTCAACAAGCTAGTGACCCGTCACAGCGCTGTGGTCGGGACAACCGGTTCGGGCAAGTCAACGACGGTAGCGGGGCTCTTGAATGTATTGTCAGACGAAAGCCGCTTTCCGTCAGCTCGGATCGTCGTTCTCGATCTCCACGGCGAATATGGCAAGGCACTCGGCGACCGAGCGAATATCTTCAAGATCAGCCCGGATGCTCGTAACGCTAATGAGCATCAGTTGTGTATTCCCTTCTGGGCGCTTAGCTTCGATGAGCTCATGCGGGTGACGCTCGGAAGCCTTCCGCCGGACGGCAAGGCACGCAACATCATTCTTGAACAGGTTCTGGAAGCCAAGATCGCGAGTTTGGTCGCACAACCCATCGAGGGCGTTGATCCGGCCAGCATTACCGCTGACAGCCCGGTTCCTTTCTCACTCAACAAGCTCTGGTACGAGTTGTATTGTCGAGATTTCGGCACCTATTTCAGCGCCGACAATGCGAGCCCCCTCGACCCGGCCAACTGGGCCTATGAGCTCGACGCTTCACAAGCGAAGTTGGTGGGTGACGCCCAAGCGGGCATCCCGCCTCGTTTCCGCAAGGTCAAGAATATCGGGGCGGACAAGGAGAAGATCAATTATCTCCCTGACAGCATTAACATAAGAGGGGCGCTCGAGGCACTCGGTGCGCGACTTCGCGTCGCCCGTTACAATTTCTTGCTGAAGGCAGGTGACTGGCATCCCGATCTCGACGGGAAGACTACCAAGACGCTCGCCGATCTGGTCGGCCAATGGCTTGGCAGCGACAAGCCGATTACTATCCTCGACCTGTCGGGCATCCCCTCGACCGTGACGAACGACATAATCGGCAATATCCTGCGCGTTCTCTACGACGGCCTTTTTTGGGCCCGGAACCTGTCGGAAGGTGGCCGCGAGCGTCCGCTGCTCGTCGTTATGGAGGAAGCGCACAGCTATCTTGGCGACGATGGGAGCAGCGCGGCCTCGATCGCCACACAGCGTATCGTCAAGGAAGGTCGCAAGTATGGAATTGGCGCGATGATCGTCAGTCAACGCCCGGCTGAGATCAACCCAACGATCCTGTCGCAGTGCGGGACCTTCTTCGCGATGCGGCTGAGTAATTCAACCGATCGCTCGCATGTGACTAGCGCGCTCTCGGACAATCTTGAGGGTCTGACAAGTATGCTGCCAGTGCTGCGCACCGGTGAGGCGATCATCTTAGGTGAAGCGGTTCGATTACCGATGCGCACCATGATCCAGGCCCCGCCACGCGATCGTCGTCCCGACAGCCAGGATCCACAAATCTGCGACGAGGTCGCGCCCGAAGAATCGATGGCGCCGGGCGGTTGGAATCTGAAGGCCCGTATCCCCGCGGACTATCGCTATTTTGTCGAGACCTGGCTCCAGCAGAATCCGGTCCACACTCCACCCAAGAAGGAATGACACACATGGCTTGGTACGAATTCGTTCCCTTTACATCGTCGAACATCGCCAAAATCAGCTATGACGAGGATCAGCTGCTGCTCGAGGTCGAGTTTCACAACGGCGGTCGCTATCAATATTATGAAGTGCCGCCGCAGATCGCTCAGGCCTTCGATCAGGCCGGATCGAAGGGGGAGTTCCTCGCGGCGTCCATCAAGGGTCACTATCGTTACAGCCGGGTCTAAAATGCCGCTTGTCAGCCTCGATCAGAAAAATATTCGCGTTCAGTTCGGTGCATTCGAGGTCGACAATAAGATCCTGTTCGAATTCTTCAACAAGCTCGCGGCAGCGGATCGCGACGAGCAGCTCCACAAGGCCCTCTATATCGGCGTTCTGGCGCTCATGGAGGACCGGCTTTCAAGCTTCCTCTCGCGAACCGCGAACGAGCTCGGCACCGAGCTCGAAAGCCTGAAGCTTATCTTCGACGTGAAGAAGGAACTTTTCTATCGGTCGGCAGTGAAGGGTGTGCTCGCCGAGGCTGATATCGCCGACTTCCTTTCGGAGTTTTTCGATCGCCAGAAGATCACAGACAGGATCGAACTGACCGGCGATCGCGCCGGCACGATCCGCCGCAACAAGACGGGCGATATTGTCTGCCATCTAGCTGGCGACAGCGGCAAGCGGATCGTGATCGAGTGCAAGTTCGACAAGAGCATCCGCCTGGGGGACATCCAGACCAAGGACGTCTTCACCAAAAAAGCGGATACAGCCTGGAGCCAACTGCTCGAAGCGCAGGCCAATCGCGAGGGGCAGGCCGGAATCATCGTGTTCGACGCATCGCTTGTCGACAGCAGCATCCTCGCTGCCGTCCAGGACCTGAAATTCCTTCCCGGTATCGGCCTGATCGCAATTATAGATTCTCAGAAGGGCGATTATCGCAATCTCGCCATCGCTTACATGCTGGCGCGCGACATTACGCTCAATGCGAAGACACTCGAGCTCGACACTGACGTCCTCAAGATCATCGTGAACCGGCTGATCAAGGATGCGCGAGATATCGCGTTGGTGAAACATCTCGTCACAGCCAACATCGACAATATGAAGCAGATCCTCGCGCAGATCGAGAAAGGTATCCTTCTTGCCGAATTCAATCTGCGCTACCTCATCAAGTTCCTCGCCGAGGGGACCCTCACCAAGGAAGACATGCTCGATTTTTATGCGGGTGAAGAGGTCAAGGAACGTTTCCGACTCGTCGAACGCGAGATCGGCGACCTTTGCGCCTGAGATTTCGAAATGCCGCCCTGCAGACTGCCTTGTCCCGAGTTAGCGCCTTTAACCTGTAAGTCAGTTTTCGGCCGCTTTACTTCGTGTCAATCGATGATGACGGCCATTTGCAGACGAGCTCAGATCACTTCAGCAAGCGAGCGGCAGGATTATCTTCTGCAGCTCCGGCTTGGAAGTAGCCAATCACGCTCGCCAGAGATCGGTGCTCGGTAATCGCCATCACCGCCGGCAAGGGCACGCCTTGCTTGCCAGCTTCGGTGACAAATCCGGACCTGAGACTGTGCGCCCCAAAATCCCCCTCCAGCCCAGCCAACCGGGCCCGGCGCTTTACGATCGCGGCCACCGAGCCCGGGAGCAGGGCAGGGCCGACCCTCTCCCTCCAGATCCGCCGAAAGATCGCTCCCTCACGAATCCCAGCGGCCTCGAGCCACGCTGACAGCGCTTCAGCACTGCGTCCCAAGATTGGCTTGTCCGGCGTCGAATCCGCCTTCACCCCCGCCTGCTGCGTCTTCGAATACTCCAGCCGGTAGATGTAGCCGTCTTCGCCGACCTTGCGCAGGTCGCGCATGTCCGCGGCCGCGATCTCGCTGCGCCGGCGCCCGCCGCTGGCAAAGCCGAAGCAGAGCAGGGCACGGTCGCGCCGGCCTTCCAGCCTATCGTCACAGGTGGCCAGCATGGCCTCCAGTTCGGCGCGGGTGATCGCGGTCTTCTTGGTCGGGCGCTCGCCACGCTTGACCGCGGCACGGCGTTCGCGACTCAACAGGGTGCGGACACTAGGTAGCTCGCACGGGTTGGCCAGACGCTTGAGTTTGTGCGCGGTCGATAGCGCGGCCACGCGCTGGACCACGGTCGATAGCTTAAACGACCCAATCCTGGCCTTGAGTCCGGCGGCGACCAGGGCTTGGTCCAGCGCCGACGGCAGCATCTGAGCGAGACGACTGGACCGAGTACGTCAGATCTGTCGAGAATCGAACGCTCAGCGAAGTGGATCGATCTCCCATGGAAGGCAGCGACAGCCGACACATACTCGCTTACTTTGGATCGTGTCCCTGAGCGCCTCAAAATTCTCAATAGAATCAACAAGGGGCACGATCCTAAGCAAAAGGACAAGAACCAAGAAAACTGACACTCGCATAGGGCAGTGCGGAGGACACGAACGCCGCGACAGCCCGATACAGCATTTCGCATAATGTATATTATGTTACGGACAAGATCGCTACCCAAGAAGCCAGAGCCTCACCAGTCCTCAGATCCCTGACTTCACTCCTGGCCAGCGTTCCCACTCAATCCCCGCAGCGTTGATAGTCAAACGGAATCCGCAGGATCTTCCCGTCATCACCCGGACCGGAGATGCTCGCCTTCAGCGCAGTGCCATCACGCCGGTACTCGATGCGCTTCGGGAAGTCATTCTGCGGATTCTCGAACACCACCCAGTTCGCGCCATGGTCTGCAATGACGAACGTGGTTGGCGCCACGCCATTGGGCTGCACATGCAGGCCAGCCGCTTTGCCCGCCGGCACCAGGCGCATGTACTCGAATGACTCCATATCGCCGTGGCTCAGCGTCCGTGACATCCCAAGTAAGGCCCCGCCGGCCTCGGGCAGCCAGACCTCATCAAGCCTGCGCTCCTCGGTACCGCCGCACCAATGCCCGGCCAGCCAGTCGAACTCGGCCGGTGCGGCCATAGCCGCGCCACTTCCCAACGCCAGGCCAGCGCCCAGCACCGCCACCTTCGACTTCAACATGTCCTGACCTCCTGGTTGGGTTGGCTGCAGGCTAGCGGCACGGACACCGAGGGCGCTTGTAAAAACGCGCAGGATGGCGTCCGATGCCGCATGGACTACTGCGAGCACCCTGCCCCCGACGACCTCCGCCGTCACGTCCAGTGCATCTGGTGGCTGCAGGACGACGCACCCGGGAATGACGTGCAGGTTATCTATCCCGATGGCCGTTGCGAGCTGCTGGCCGAAGTGGGCGTGCCGCTGCAGCTGCATGGCACAGATGGCCGTATCCGTTCCGATCTACCGTTCTGTTTCGCGGCACAGCAGTCAGGGCCAATCCGTTTGCAGGCCGCTGGTGCGGTGTTCTGCATCGGTGTGCGGCTGCAGCCGGCCGCGAGCGCCTTGATCGCCGGTGCCCGCTTGCCCGGCCTTCGCGACCAGGCACCGGACCTGTACACGCTGGATGCCTCCTTTGCTGAGACCTTCAGTGCGGCCGCACGCGCCAGCGCGGCAAGCAGTACGCCCGAGCCGTTATGGCAGGTGCTGCAGGAATGTTGTGCCAGTTTCACCCTGGACGAGCGCATCGAACAGGCCGTTGCGGAGCTGGATGCAGCGGAAGGCGACCTGCGCATCGCCGAACTGGCGCGGCGGCTTGGCATGTCCCTGCGTGGCTTGCAGTCGCGTTTTCTGACGGCCGTGGGCATGACGCCGAAAGAATATGCCCGAGTATGCAGACTGCAGGCTCTGTTGCACACGTTGGATGGAGAAGCCACCAGCATCGCCTCCGCCGCTGCGCGCCACGGCTACAGCGACCAGGCCCATGCCACGCATGACCTGGTGCGATGGACCGGCGTCACGCCCGCTCGGCTGGTCCACGCGCTGCGCGGTGATCGCGGCAGCGACGATGCACTGCGGCTGGCAGCCGCCTTCGTGCGCGGAAGCAGTAGCGGCCACTCAGGATAGCTGGGCCCCGCCCTCCTGCCCTGCTCCAGAGCCGACTCCATCAGCCAGCGCTTCCCGCCGTCCGGATCTGCTTCCCCAGCTCCCGGATCCGCGCCTCACCCGCCTTCAGCGCCTGCGGGCTGGTATGGACCGAGTAGTAGCCTGTTGCCAGCGGATACGAATGCTGTGCTGCGGTACCGAACACGAACTCGGTGTCCTCGCGGGCGAAGAACGCGACCTCGTGGCCGCCTTCCTCGAAGACCACCAGTTCACCTGCACCGATCGCTTCGGGCACACGCAGCGAGCCCACGCTCACGGCGGCCCAGGCTACGTCATGTCCCGGCGGCGGTTGGAACCGCCACGATTCTCCCGCCCGCAGTTTCACCGAAAAGTAGTTGATCGGTGCCGGGGCATCGATGGGGCTGCGGGCCGTGCCGTACGCTCCCAGCAATACGGTCACCGGGCCTTCGCTGAGGATCTGCTCGGGGCCGATGTAGCGGCTGAAAGGTGCAGCCAGCTCCAATGCAGGTGGCAACGCGAGCCACAACTGGAAACCGCGCAGGCGATCAGAATCACCGAATCCGCCACCGTGCCACGCGCCACTGCCGGCCTGCATCCACTCCATCCAGCCGGCCTCGATACTGCCCTGGCGGCCCTGGTCGTCTTCATAGTCGACGGCCCCTTCCAGCAGCCAGGTGAGCGTGGCGATGCCCGAGTGCGGATGCAGGCCAAGCGCAGGGGCTTCGGCGCGCGAAAGATCGCGCGCGTCGATGAGATCGAGGAAGACGAACGGCTTGAGACGTTCGCCCAGGTCGGAAGGACTCACCAGCCGGGTGATGGGTCCGTGGCTGCGGCCGCGGGTGCGATGCACGATGCGGCGCACGGAGGCGACCGGAGACATCGCGGTGGATTCGGAGGGGTGGACGGCAAGCATGGCGTGGTCTCCTTGGAAGCGGGTTTCGAACGTCGCGACGACGTCGTACGCCCAAGGTAGGCACTGAGCACTCATGGCAGTAGCCCGCCAGTTCGGATTTCATTCCTCCATCGTTGGAGCAATGGCTGCCACGCGAGGAGGCGGCAGCGCCTCCCGCTCAGGTGCTTACCAGTTGCCCAGCATCAGATGGGTCGTGGCGAAGTCGACAAACGCGCTGGCGGCGCGTGGCAACTGCCGCCGGCTCTGGTAGACCACGAACAACTCCAGCCCATCAATACGGTAGTCGGGCAGGACCTGGACCAGCGTCCCTTCCCGCAACGGCTGCGCCACCATCGCCTCGGTCAGCAGCGCGATGCCCATGCCGGCCACGCAGGCCTTGGTCAAGGCCAAGGCCGAGTTGGCGCTGAATCGCCCTCGCACTTCGACGTCGGCGGGGCCATCCGGCCCCATCAAGCGCCACTGCGTGCGCCCTGAGCCCGAGGGCACGGCGATACAGTCGTGCGTGGACAGCTCCTCCAATGAGCTGGGCGCTCCCCGTGCCCCCAGGTAGGCCGGGCTGGCCACCAACACTGCACGGTTGTTGCCCACCCGGCGCGCGATCAGTGTTGGCCCGGTGACTGCACCTGCGCGAATCGCAACATCGATGCCGTCAGCGACCAGGTCGGCGCGCGCGTCATTGAGCACGAACTCCAGGCGGACCCGTGGATGGGCCTGCAGGAATGACTGCACCCACTCCAGCTGGAACCAGTTGAAGAAGTCCACCGGCGCGGCGACGCGCACCTTGCCCACCGGCACTTCGCTTCCCTCGGAAAGCTCCAGGGTGGCGTCCGCCAGCGCCTCGATCTGCTCCACGCTGCGTGCGTACAGGCCCTCACCGGCATCGGTCAGGGTCAACTTGCGGGTGGAACGATGCAGCAGCCGGACACCCAGCTGCTCTTCCAGCTGCTGGATGCGCCGGCTGGCAGTATTGGAGGGCATGCCGATCCGGCGCGCGGCCTCGGCGAAGCTGCCGGCTTTGGCCACCTGTACGAACAGGGCCACATCATTGAGATCGATCACCCGTGGTCTCCATGCAGACGACCTCCGGTACGGAGGTCCCTGCATTGTGTTGCAAATGGTGTCGCGGCGCTCGGCGCAGCGCCCTGCCCTCATCGGGCCTTGCGCGCATCCAGGCTGAACCGGCCTGCGCCGTTGGCGGCCAGCATCAGGAATGCACCGGCAATGGAGACATTCTTGAGGAACATGATCATCTGCGTCTGATCAGCAACGTTGTTGTGGAACAGGAAGGCGGTAGCCAGGGTGAAGCCGGCAAGCAACATGGCGACCAGCCGGGTCTGCCAACCCGCTGCGATCGCTAGCGCTCCGCCGACCTCTGCAAGGATCACCAGCGGCAGCATCAGCGCGGGGACACCGACCGAGGCCATGTACCCCGCCGTGGCCTCGTAGGCGCTCAGCTTGCCGAATCCCGACAGCAGGAACAGTGCGACCAGCAGGAGGCGGCCGAACAGTTCGACTGCGCCCTGCAGGCGGGTGGAGGACGAGGCACCAAAGGTGGTTGTGGAATAAGAGGACATGTCTGCATTTCCTGGAGGCGTGTTGAAACAAGGTTGAAACAAGAGGGACGGTGGCAGCGGCAGGAACGACGACATCATCATTTCCAGCGGGACGCACTCTAGGTGCCCCTTCCATCGCCCACTAGCCGACCCAGGGGGAATTCACCCGTCCATTCATGGACGAATCCACCCGCAGTGGGATTGCCCCCATCCGTGGACGAATGAAATCCGCTGCGACCGGCTAGTGGGGCCCAATGCGCGGAAATAGAGTGCAGGCGTGGCCCATGGCAGTGCGTTCGCCGGGCCCGTCCTACCCCCCACTACGAGAACCGCCATGAAGCTCCTGCATATTGATTCCAGCATCCTCGGCCAGCAGTCGGTCAGCCGCCAGCTCACCGCCCAGCTCATCGAAGCTGCCCGCAAGCAGCATGGCGACGTGAACGTGACCTACCGCGACCTCGCCCTGGCACCGGTCGACCACCTTGCTCCGCCCCACCTTGCCGCTGCCCAGGGCGCCCCCATCGAAGCCGATGCCCTGCAGCAGGACGTGGCGCTCGGTGCCAACGATCTGGAGTCCTTCCTGCAGGCGGATGTCGTCATCATCGGGGCACCGATGTACAACTTCAGCATTCCCAGCCAGCTCAAGGCCTGGATCGACCGCATTGCGATTGTCGACAAGACCTTCCGTTACACCGCACAGGGGCCGGAAGGCCTGGCGGGCGGCAAGCGGGTGCTTATCGCCTCCACCCGCGGCGGCATGTACGCCGGTGATGTGCCGGGTGCGGCCATGGACCATCACGAAACCTACCTGACCAGCCTGTTCGGCTTCCTCGGCGTCACCGACCTGCAGTTCATCCGGGCCGAAGGTCTGGCAATGGGCGACGATGCGCGCGCACAGGCACTGCGGCACGCCCAGCAGGACATCGAGCGCGTCTTCGCCTGATAGCTGTGCCGTCGGCGATACACATCGCCACGGCATTTCAATCCCATTCCGCCCGACGCACCGAAGCCGATGGACAGCGATATCGCTGTCTACAGGAACCGGTGCATCACATATACATCAACCAACCCCAGCGTTCGATGCCGAAACGCCGCCGGTAGCGTCCCGACCACGGCAAAGCCCAGCTTCCGGTACAGCTCAACCGCTGGCGCATTGGAACTGACCACGTAATTGAACTGCATGGCCAGGAAGCCTTCCGATCTGGCTCGATCAAGACTGTGCTCCACCAGCGCCCGGCCAATGCCGCGACCTTGTACCCGAGGATCGACCACATAGGTGGCGCTGGCCACATGCGCACCCAGATCCGGGAAGTTGGCGCCCATCTTGTACATTCCGGCCACGCGCCCTTCCAGAACGGCCACAAAGGCCGCCTGCACTCCGAACCAATGGCTCCGAAAGGTGCCGGCTTCGAAGGTGCCGGCGAACGGGAGCGAATCCTCCATCGCAATGGCCGCCTTGAAAATCGCCCACATGGCGTCGAAGTCACCGTCGGTGGCAGCTCGGATTTCCATGCGATTCCTCGCGGATCGGCGTAGTGGGCAAGGCGGACACTAGCAGAATCCAGCAAGCGCCCCGCACCCGCTTCACGCGCCACCGCCATCGGTTCCGCAATAGTTGAGTGAATTCCAGCCGTTGGAACAGTACATGCCACCTATTCCCGCGCGCATCCCGCTCCGGCTCCGCCGATGGCGCGTCGCTGGCTACATCCTGCTTGGCGTGTACGTTCTCTACCTGCTGGCCGGCAACATCTTCCTCAACACCCCGCTGTTCGGCCAGGTCACCAACCGCAAGCCGCACAAGTTCGTGATGACGACCGGCCCGGCCATCACGCTGCTGCCGGGCCACGTCATTGCTTGGAACGTGCATATGCGCGGTCACGTCAACCATACCGTCTACGTACTGCACGCCGAGCGTGCCAGCGCCCGCTTGGCAGTCCTGCCCCTGTTCCGCCGCGAAGTGCGGGTTCCGCGATTGCAGGCCACTGGCGTGTCGGCCGAGATCAGTCGCGTCGAGGACGCCATTCCGTCACCGCCGCGTAGCGACCAAGGCTGGACCCTGCGTTTCGACGCCATCCACAGCGACAGCATCCGCAGTGCCCGGCTCGGCAAGCTGCTGATCATCGGCAAGGGCCAGGGTACGGTCGGGTTCCTCAAGCAGCTGCGCGGCGGCCCGTCCGAACTGTTCGATTCCGAAGTCTCGTTCAGCAAGGGAGACACCAGCTATGACGGCGTGCAGCTGCTGGGCGACATGGATCTGACCGCGCGCTTCAGCTATCCGCGCCACTATCGCGACCAGGCGCCCGGCCTGGCCAAGTTGAAGCTGCTGCATGCGCAACTTGAAGTGGATGCGCGCAGCCAGGGCCTGCGCATGGATACGGACGCGCAGACGCCCCGCATCTCCAGTTCGCCGGTTCCCGGTCGCCTGCAACTGGCGGTCCACCTGTTGGACGGCCAGTTGCAACCTGGTGACCACGCGCTCTGGCAGGTTCCGCTCTACCTCGGCGACGGCGCACCCGATCGCGGCGTGCTGGCCCTGCAGCTCAACGTGGCCAACGACCTGCGCCTGCAGGCCCGCCTGCCGCCACGCCCGGATTCGGCCGCTGGCATCGATGCCGACCTGCACATCACCGGGCGCGAGATTCCCTTCCAGCACCCTGCCCAGCTGCTGGAACGCAGCTCCGGCACTGTGCGCGGCGAATGGACCTTCACCTCGCTCAACTGGATCCCTGCCCTGTTCGTACGCAAACCGTGGCTGCAGCTGGATGGCGGCGGCACCCTGAAAGCAGATCTGCGCCTGCGCAATGGCGAACTGATCGAAGGCAGTACCGTGGACATCCCTTCGGCTGCCGCCGTGGCCGAGGTCGCTGGCGTGCGGCTGGCCGGCACGGCCAGTGCGCATGGCGAGCTGAAGGCCGGCAGCCCCACTCAGGCACAGTTGGCGATCCGGCTGCCCCGCTTCACCGCTCGCCCAAGCGATGCGAAGGATGTACGCCTGTTCGACGGTCGCGACCTGGCCGTGGACCTCACCGGCGATGGCCGCCTGCAGGAACTGCGCAAGGGCGTTCGTGCGCGGTTGCGCTTCAGCCAAGCGACCATCCCGGACCTGGCCGCCTACAACCGCTACCTTGGCTCTCAACAGGTGCGCCTGCTGCGTGGCTCCGGCAGCCTCAGCGGCGACGCCACGCTCGACACCGATGGCCGCGTCGGCCATGGCACCGCGCGGCTGCTAGGTCGCAATGCCAGCGCCAAGGTGGCGGGCCTGGACATGGGCGGCGATGTCGACGTGAACGCGACGCTTCGCCGCGGGGACTTCAACCAGCGCCATTTCGATCTGTCCGGCACCACCGTGGAGCTGCGCAATGTGCAGGTGGCCGGCACCGATTCCAACAGCGCGTGGAAAGGCCGTGCTGTGTTCAAGCGGGGCCGCATCGACGCGCAGTCCCCGTTCCAGGTGGACGCTACCACCGATCTGACCCTGAGCGATGCACGCCCCTTGCTGGCCGTGTTCGCCAAGCGCACCGACTACCCGCGCTGGACGCTGTCCCTGCTGGATTCCGGCAAGGTCGATGCACAGGCCACGTTGCGCTGGCGCCCGGGTCATCTGCTGATCGACGGACTGCAGGCCGAGAATGATCGCCTGTCGGTTCGTGCGCGGCTGGATCTGCTGGAGCGGCGCAAGCGTGGCGATCTCTACCTCCGCTGGGGGCTGCTGGGCGCGGGCATCGAGCTTGATGGCGAACAGCGCCAGTGGCATCTGGCCAAGGCGCGTGAATGGTTCGATCAGCGCCCTTCGCTGTTGCCGGCTGCCGAAGGTGGAAGCGCCGCAGGTTCTTCAGACTGATCGCCCCGGGCTGCATCCATTTGCCGCTTCCGTTCGTATGAGCGGTAAACGCAGGATGGAGCGGTACGGAATGAAGCGGCGTTCACAGGCTCTGGGTCTTCTGGGATGGGGCGTGGCCACCTTTGCGGCGGCCGCAGTCGGCGCATGGGCATCGGCCTCCGCCGCCAGCTTCTACGCCACCCTCGCCCTGCCTGCCTGGGCACCGCCTGCCAGCGTGTTTGGCCCGGTGTGGAGCCTGCTCTACGCAATGATGGCCATTGCGGCGTGGCTGGTCTGGCGCGAACGCGGCTGGCGCAACGCGCAACCGGCCCTGGTGCTCTATCTGGTGCAGCTGGCCGTCAATGCCCTCTGGAGCTGGCTGTTCTTCGGCTGGAAGCTGGGAGCGCTGGCCTTCGTCGACATCCTGGTACTGATCACGCTGGTCTGCGCAACGATCGTTGCCTTCGCACGCATCCATCGCGGTGCGGCGGTGATGCTGCTGCCTTACCTGGCCTGGATATCGTTTGCCTCGGCGCTGAACTTCGCGGTGTGGCGCGCCAATCCCGGGGTGCTGTGAGCCAGTATCAGTGCTCTCAGGCCTGTGCGACGCGCTGCGGCTTCCATGCACGCAGCAATGCCGGCTTGAACGCCTGCTGGCCACAACCCGTGGGGCATCGCACCACCCGCGCGGCGGTGTGGCTGACCAGTCCCTGCCCCTCTTCCGCCTTGAACACCGTCTCGCAGCACAGGCAGCGCGCAACCAGCGAGTACAGGTGGAGCAGGCGCCCACTGGCCGGATCCTGCAGGGCATCCACATCCAGCAGCTCAAACTGGCAGCTGTCGGCAAGCATGCGGTATGGCGTTGAAGGCAAGGTCTGCAGGTTCACGGGCGTGGTCACTCAGGAATGTGCGTTCACCCTAGGCAAGTCGGTGTCGAGCGCGCGTGCAGCGCACATGTACCTTTCGCGAAACATGCAAGTGCTGTTGGAATGGTCAGATGAAGAATTCAGGTTTGAATGAAACGCTCTTCACGCGAACGTGCTGGTAGGCGAATGCACGATTTTGCTTCACCATCCATGCATGCCGGATGCGACGCTGGGCCTTTCCAGCCATCCACGAATCATGAGTCCCGCCCTTGATGCCTTCTGCTGAGTCC
This sequence comes from Stenotrophomonas mexicanensis, assembly GCF_032911605.1. Classification (NCBI taxonomy): domain Bacteria; kingdom Pseudomonadati; phylum Pseudomonadota; class Gammaproteobacteria; order Lysobacterales; family Lysobacteraceae; genus Stenotrophomonas; species Stenotrophomonas mexicanensis. Next base: position 87,163 of record NZ_JAWJTG010000001.1, on the reverse strand, counting down.
ACGCACGACACCGCCCAGTCCCGTTGTGCGCGCGAACCGATTCATACGCCCGGTGCCATCCAGCCATATGGGGTGCTTCTGGTAGTGGAGCCTCAGTCACTGCGGGTGCGTGAGCGCGCCATCAGCCAGCCGGGGTTGCTGAAGCAGTTCGGCGAACCGTTGATGCAGCACGTCAGCGAGGTACTGGGCGGCGTGCTGGCCCCCTTCCAGGCGCTGTTCCAGCAGGCCACGGTGGGCAGCAGCGCCCATGTAGGCGCTGTGCACCTGGACGGCCACGGGCGGCATCAGCTGCTGGTGCATCGCTCCGCCAGCGATCTGCTGATCGAGCTGGAGGCACCGGTTCCCGGCCAACCGGGTTCGCTGGAAGAACTGTATCCGTCGATCCGCGAACTGATGACCGGCATCGAATCGGCTACCACCGTGGAAGATCTGTGCCAGCTGGCGGCCGCGCACATGCGTCGGCTGACCGGCTTCGACCGCACTCTGGTCTACCAGTTCGATGCCGGCTGGAACGGCATCGTGGTCGCCGAGGATGGCAACGGCCAGTTGCCGTCCTACCTGGACCTGCGCTTCCCCGAGTCGGACATTCCGGCCCAGGCCCGCGAGCTGTATCGGCGCAACCGGGTGCGACTGATCGCGGACAACAACTACACCCCTGCCCCGCTGATGCGCAGCGAGGAGCACCGCGACGCGCCGGCCACCGACCTGAGCCTGGCCGTGCTACGCAGCGTTTCGCCCGTGCACCTGCAGTACATGCGCAACATGGGCACCGGCGCGTCGATGTCGGTGTCGCTGGTGCATGAGGGCCAGCTGTGGGGCCTGGTGTCCTGCCACACGATGCAGCCGCGCCGCCTGCCCTATCACGTGCGCACCGCCTGTGAATTCATGGGCCAGATCCTGTCGCTGCAAATCGCGCTGAAGGAGCGTGCACGCGCCATCGAAGAACGCGTGGCGCGCCGCTCGGTGCTGGTCAAGCTGCTGGCACGCATGGCCGGCGACGAGGATTTCATGGCTGCGCTGCGCCACGATGAAGCCAGCCTGCTGTCGCTGACCGGTGCCGCAGGCGCCGCCATTGTGCACAAGGGCGACTGCATGCGTGTGGGCCAGTGCCCGCCCGCGACCGACGTGCTGGCCCTGGCCGATTGGCTGGCCGCACAGCAGGCCGGGCAGGAAACGTACTGCAGTGACCATCTGGCAGCCGACTGGGCGCCCGGCGCGCGCCTGTCCGACGTGGCGAGCGGCGTACTGGCGGTGTCCATTTCGCAGCTGCACGACAGCTATCTGATGTGGTTCCGCCCGGAAGTGGTGCACACCGTGCGCTGGGGGGGCGACCCACGCAAAGCGGCGGCGCCCGGCGTGGCACTGTCCCCGCGCAGTTCATTCGAAGCATGGAAAGAGACCGTGCAGCAGCGCAGCCTGCCGTGGAACGACGCCGACCGCGATGCCGCGCACGAGATGCGCACGGCCATCGTCGACATCGTGCTGCGCAAGGCCGAGGAAATGGCTGAGCTCAACGAGCAGCTGGTCCGCAGCAACAAGGAACTCGAAGCGTTTTCCTACTCCGTAAGCCATGACCTGCGCGCGCCATTCCGCCATATCGTCGGTTACTCGGAACTGCTGGGCAGCTCGGCCGGCGAACGCCTCAACGATACCGAGCGCCGCTTCCTGGATACGATCGCGGAGTCGGCCAAATCTGCCGGAACGTTGGTGGACGACCTGCTGAGCTTTTCGCAGATGGGCCGCTCTACGCTGGGCCGGGCGCGGCTGGATATGGCCGCGCTGGCCGAGGATGTGCGCCGGAGCCTGGTCCTGGACTACAGCGGCCGCGACGTGCAGTGGACGCTTGCGCCGTTGCCGGAGGTCGAAGCCGACCCGACGATGCTGCGCCTGGTCTGGCAGAACCTGCTGGCCAACGCGATCAAGTTCACCCGCGAGCGCGAGCAGGCGGTCATCGAGGTCGGTCACCAGCGAAACGACGACGAAGACCACTTCTTCGTGCGCGACAACGGCTGTGGCTTCGACATGCGCTACGTGGACAAGCTGTTCGGCGTATTCCAGCGCCTGCACCACGTCGAGGAATTCGAAGGCACCGGCATTGGCCTGGCCAACGTGCGCCGCATCGTCGGCCGCCACGGCGGCAGGACCTGGGCCGAGGGCGAACCTGGCAAGGGCGCCACGATCCACTTCACCCTACCCCGTTCCACAGGAGATCACCCATGAGGGACCTGCGGCCGATCCTCTTGGTAGAGGACAGCCCCAAGGATGCAGAGCTGACGCTGGCGGCGCTGTCGCGTTGCCAGTTGCTGAACGATGTCATCCATGTACGTGACGGCGCCGAAGCGCTGGATTACCTGCGCTGCGAAGGCAAGTTCGCCGGCGCCATGCACGGCGGCCCGGTGGTGGTGCTGCTGGACCTGAAGCTGCCCAAGGTGAACGGCCTGGAAGTGCTGGAACAGGTGCGTGGTGACGCACAGCTGAGCAGCACCCCGGTGGTGATGCTGACCTCTTCGCGCGAAGAACAGGATCTCGTGCGCAGTTACGAACTGGGCGTGAACGCATTCGTGGTCAAGCCAGTGGACTTCAAGGAGTTCTTCGACGCCATCCAAGGGCTGGGCATGTTCTGGGGCATCACCAACCAGCCCCCGCCGCATCGGCCCAACGGCTCGGGGCAGCACAATGCGTGATGGATCGCGCCGCAGCGAGCGCCTGCGCATCCTCATGCTGGAGGACAGCGCGCTTGATGCGGAGCTGATCAGCGCACAGCTGCAGCGTGCCGGCCTCGATTTCGAGGCCGAGCGCCTGTGGACCCGCAATGCCTTCATCGAGGCAATTGAGAATCGCGCCTTCGATGTGATCCTGGCCGATCATGTGCTGCCCGGATTCGACGGCGACGCTGCACTGGCGCTGGCGCGCGAGCGGATTCCGCAGACGCCCTTCATCTTCGTCTCCGGCACGCTTACCGAGGAGTTGGCCGTGCAGGCGCTGACCCGCGGCGCGCGCGACTACGTGGTCAAGCAGCGCCTGCAGCGCCTGCCGGATGCGATCCGTCGTGCGCGGCAGGAGGCCCATGAACGCACCCAGCTTGTGCAGGCGCAGGCCGCACTGAACGACAGCCAGGCGCAGTTGCAGCAGGTAACCAATGCCGTCCCTGCGCTGATCGCCCAGCTCGACACGGCGCATCGCTACCGCTTCGCGAACAAGGCGTTCCTGGACTGGCACGGCGTCAGCCTGGCCGAACTGCTGGGTCGCGCGGCACGGGATGTCAGCGGCATTTCCGCCTTCGAGCACGCCCTGCCCAGCCTGGAGCGGGTACTGCAGGGCGAGCGCACCAGCTTCCAGGTCGAACTGGTCCACCGCAGCGGCGAATCACGATTCGTGCAGATGGACTGCGTACCGGAACATGCGGCCGATGGCAGCGTGGTCGGCTACATCTGCATGGGCAGCGATGTTTCACTGTTGAAGCAGGCCGAACTGGCGCTGCGCGAGGACAACCAGGTTCTCGAGCGACAGGTGCAGGCACGCACCGCCGAGTTGCGGGCCAGCAAGCGGCGCCTGCAGGCGATCTTCGAATCCAGCTTCCAGCATCAGGTGCTGCTGGATCTGTCCGGACGCGTGGTTGATGCCAATGACGCGTCACTGGCCGCGGTGCTTGCGGACAAGAAGGACACTGTTGGCGCGCGCTTCGGCGAATCGCTCTGGTTTGCCACAACCGATGGCATCAGTGCGCTGATCGACCAGGCCGTCGCCGCAGCCGTACAGGGCCGCAGTTCGCTGCATGCACTGGAACTGGAACTCCCGACCGGGCGGCGCAGCTTCGACTTCTCGTTCCGCCCGCTGCTGGATACCGAAGGCGTGGTCACCGCCGTGGTCTCCGAGGCGGTGGAAACCACCGCGCGGCTACAAGCAGAACACGCGCTTCGCCAGTCACAGAAGATCGAGGCGGTCGGCCAGCTCACCGGCGGCATCGCCCATGATTTCAACAACATCCTGACGGTCATCTCCGGCAACGTCGAGCACGCCATGCTGCTCAACGAACGCGCCGGAGAACCCGGGGCAATGGTCAGCCGTGCACTGGACAATGCACTGAAAGGCGTCGGCCGTGCCGCCAGCCTGACCCAGCGCCTGCTGGCGTTTGCCCGTCGCCAGCCGCTGCACAGCCAGGCCGCCAACCTCAACGAACGCCTGCTGGACATGCACGACATGCTGCAGCGTGCACTGGGTGAGCTGGTGCAGCTGGAGATCCGCAACGCCGAGGACATCTGGTGCGTGGAGATCGACATCAGCCAGCTGGAGGCCTCCGTACTGAACCTGGCGGTCAATGCCCGCGATGCGATGCCGCATGGCGGCCGGCTGGTGATCGAAGTCGACAACAGCCACCTCGACCACGACTACGCCGCCCTGTTTCCCGATGCAACGCCAGGCGAGTACGTGATGTTGCGGGTGCGCGACAATGGCCACGGCATGGACGCAGCGACCCTGGCGCGCGTGTTCGAGCCGTTCTTCACCACCAAGCAGGTTGGCCGCGGCACCGGGCTTGGCCTGTCCATGGTGCATGGCTTCGTCAAGCAGTCCGGTGGCCACGTGCTGATCGACTCGGTGGAAGGCGGCGGTACCAGCATCACCATGATGTTCCCGCGCTCTCCGCTGTCCCTGCCCTGCGAAGCACGCACCCCACAGACCGGCCTGGCGGGTTACTCACCGCGCGAGGAAACCATTCTGGTGGCCGAGGACAATGACGATGTCCGCGCCCACACGGTGGATGCGCTGCGGCTGCTCGGCTACCGCGTGCTGGAAGCCCACGACGGACCCTCCGCACTGCGGCTGCTGGAACGCCCCGACACCAAGGTGGATCTGCTGTTCTCGGACGTGGTGATGCCCGGCATGTCGGGCTGGGAACTGGTGCACGAAGTACGTGAACGCTGGCCGGAAGTCGCCGTCCTGTTCACGTCGGGCTATCCACGCGACCACGACCAGGTGGGCAGCCAGGGACGCGCCGTTTCATTGCTGCCAAAGCCGTTTACCCGCAGTGATCTTGCAGCGGCGGTGCGCACCGCGCTGGAGGCGACGCCGCACTGAGGTCAGGACGCCGGATCGCGCATGCCAGCGGCGATCCGGTTGATGTCCGCGCACTCCACCGTGGCCGGCGGATGCTCCCTGGCGGCCAGCGCAATCATCGCCTGGCCCAGGGCCAGATTGCTGGTCATCAACGAAGGCGCAATCGCACCGGCCAGCTTCATCAACGGCGCGCCGCCCCAGTACAAGGGCTTCAACAGGGCATGACGGGTGCCGGTTCCCGCGACCGGGCTGACGCCACCCGGGCGCAGCATCACCGAGCGCACCGGCAGGGCCTGCAAAGCAACTTCGGTCTCGCCCTTGACCCTCAGCGGCATCAGCCGGCTCTGAGGGTCTGCACCCGCACCGGATACATACAGAAAGCATCCCTCGGGATTCGCGGCCGCCCAGGCACGGGCCACCGCCAGCGTGGTGTCCACGGTAACGCGTCGGTACTCGGCCTCGGCGGTGCCGACCGGTGGCGCACCGGCGCAGTAGAGGCATGCATCGAACCCGGCAAGCTCCTCCACCCGCTCCTGGATACGCAGAAAGTCCGGGACAATCAGTTCGCTGCCGGTACCGCTCAGACTGCCGGGGTGACGGACCAGCGCGGTCAGGCGGGAGACCTGCGGTGAGCGCTGGCAGGCCAGCACCACACCCTGCCCGACCAGGCCTGCGGCACCGGTCAACAGAATCCGTAATGCACCCGTCCCGACCATCATCGCACCCGCCTCAGAGTTTCACGAAACGCTGGATCTTCCGCGCCAGCCAACCGCTGAACACCAACGGCGCATCCAACGCAGACACGCAGATGCACGGCACACCCGGCGCGGTCACCGGCTGGTGCTCCACCTCCTCGTCCAGATCCGCCACGTCACCCGGCGCGAACAGCCCCAGCGCGTCGTTGTAGGAACCGCGCAGGATCTGGGTCAGCTCGCTGCGGCCATGGCTGTGCATGGGCAGGCACTTGCCGGGGGCGATCTTCAGCATGATCAGCGAGGACATCTGCTCGGCCCGGATGCAGTGCACCCCCGGCGCCATCCAACGCCAGCGCAGGTCACCCAGCGAGGTGCCAAAGTAGGGATGCAGTGACACCGGCAGATGATCGGGATCGGCCTCGGGCCGCTCCTTCGGCATAGGGCGTAGGGATTCCGCCATGGCCATCGGCGTTTCCGTGGCCAGCTGCATCAGCATGGCCTCGCGCAACTGTTCGCGCCGCGTGTCGTTTGCAGGCGGCTGGGTCTGCTCCAGCAGTACCGAACCGATCGCCTCAGCATCGCGCAGGCGCTGACGGCAATGCGGGCACTGCTCCAGATGGGCACCCGCCACGATGCTCAACGGCGCCGGCAGCGCACCCGCGGCATAGCTCATCAGCGTGGATTCGTGCAGGTGATGGTGTGGATTCACAGCGCACCTCCCACTTTCGCCTGCAGTTGCAGGAAGGCACGGCGCAGGTGGGATTTGACCGTCCCCAGCGGCATGCCCAGCGCTTCGGCGATCTCGCTGTGGCTCTTGGCCTCGAAATAGGACATCCGCACCAGCCGCGCCTGCACCGCAGGCAGCTCGTTGATGCGCTGGCGCAGACGCGCCTGGTCGGCGAACTGCTCGGCGCTGCTGCGCTCGATCACATCCAGCGTCGCCGCGTCCTCCACCGCCGCCTGCACCTGCATCCAGCTGCGCTCACGGCGCACTCGATCGATATGCAGGTTGCGGGCGATGCGATACAACCACGTACTCAGCGCCCCCTGTGCCGGATCGAAATCGGCGGCCCGCAGCCATAGGCGCAACAGGCATTCCTGCGCCAGCTCCTCGGCTACGGCATCGGGTGCGCCCAGGCCGCGCAGGTACACGCACAGCCGCGGCATGAAGTAGTCGTAGATCCGCATGAAACACTCGCGGTCGCGCAGCCGCGCCACGCCGTCCATGTCACCGGCCCAGTTCGTCGGCTCGCTGCTCGGCTGCTGGGAACTGGACACGGTGCGTGCGCTATCGAAGTTGAGGAGTGTGCTGGCGGCGTCAGGGTACATCTGCGTTCGCGGCGGGCGGGTGAAGGTCTGTCCTCTGTACGTGCAGGGGCAGCCATTGGATGCAGTCGGCACTGCGCATCCAACCGGGCGCCCCCGCCGTATGACCTGAGAGACCTACCCTTCCGGATGAACACCATGCGCACTGCCTGGCTGCTGCTGTGCCTGCCCCATGCCGCGCTGGCGGCACCCTGGCTGCGAAGTGAGGGTGTGGCCACCTCCGCGCAGGGCGACATCCTCTACCGTGAAGTGCACTGGCGGCGCGAGGCAACGGAGGGTGCCGAACGCTGGGTGCTGTACCAGTGCCCGGATGGCCAGCCCTTCGCCCGCAAGCATCTGCCCGCCAGCGCCCGCCCGCAGGCACGGAGCTATTCGCTGCAGGACCGCCGCAGCGGCCAGACCGCCGAAGTCGACGCCACTGGCGACTCGGTGTCGATTGCCTGGAAGGAAGATGCCGCCAGCCAGCCGCATCAGCGCCGGCTTGAACTGCCGCCGGACGCGGTGATCGATGCAGGGTTCGACGCCGCGGTGCGCCTGCACTGGCCGGCGCTGCTGCGCGGCGAACGCATCAGTCTGCCCTTTCTGGTGCCGGGGCGGCAGCGCTACTTCCCGGTGCAGGTGCGGCGCATCGGTCCGGTACGTTGGCAGGGTATTGATGGCCAGTCGATCGACGTCAGTCTGGACACCTGGTACGGCGGCATCGCCCCGCGTCTGTCACTGGTCTATGCCAGCGCCGACCGCCGCCTGCTGGAGTTCCGAGGCACCAGCAACCTGCGCGATGCCCGCGGCAGCTACCCGCAGGTGACGGTGCGCTTCAGCTCGCCAGCTGCCGAGCAAACTGCCGCGGAATGGCAGCAGGCCTGGACGCATCCTCTGGTCGACCGCTGCGCCGTGACGCCCAGGTGAAGTCGAGATTCTTCGAGTCGCAGCGCATCCATTGCACGCGCTGCTGCGTACAGGTAGACACGACACCCCCCGAGATCCCCCAATGGCCTCTGTAGCGCCCCTCCCCCGTCGACGCTCGCGCCTGCTGCGTACGCTGCAGCGCTGGATCGACACCGGCAACGTCGCAGAGACCACCGACGAACAGCCCGGCCGCATCGACTGGTTGCGCGCCGTGCCATTTGCACTGATGCACCTGGCCTGCATCTCTGTGCTCTGGGTCGGAATCTCATGGACAGCGGTGATCGTCGCCGCAGCGCTCTATGCGGTGCGCATGTTCGCCATCACGGCGTTCTATCACCGCTATTTCTCGCACCGGACCTTCCATGCATCGCGAACGGTGCAGTTCGTGTTCGCTGTCATCGGCGCCTCCAGCGTGCAGCGTGGGCCGCTCTGGTGGGCCGCCCATCATCGCCACCACCATCGGCATGCCGACCAGCCGCTGGATCCGCACTCGCCACGCGAGGGCGGCTTCTGGCGCAGCCACATGGGTTGGTTCCTGACCCGCGAGGCGTTCGCCACCGATCTGTCACGGGTACCGGACCTGGCGCGCTTCCCCGAGCTGCGCTGGCTGGACCGCTTCGATACGGCAGTGCCGGTACTGCTGGCCGCAGCACTGTACGCACTGGGTGCCGCGCTGGAGCGATGGGCGCCAGTGCTGCACACCACGGGCCCGCAGTTGCTGGTGTGGGGCTTCTTCATTTCCACCGTGGTGCTGTTCCATGCCACCGTCACCATCAATTCGCTGGCGCATCGATTCGGCCGCCGCCGTTTCGACACACGCGATGACAGCCGCAACAACCTCTGGCTGGCGCTGCTCACCTTCGGCGAAGGCTGGCACAACAACCATCACTTCTTCCCCGGCACTGTCCGCCAGGGCTTCCGCTGGTGGGAAGTGGATTTGACCTGGTACGGACTGCGCGCGATGGCGGCCCTGGGCCTGGTCAAAGGTCTCAAGCCCATCCCCGAGTGGGTCCTGGCCAAGGCGAGGTACTGACATGCGCATCGCCGTCATCGGCTCGGGTATCTCGGGGCTGTCCAGTGCCTGGTGGCTCGATGGCCAGCACGACGTCACGCTGTTCGAGGCCAACGACTACCTCGGTGGCCATACCCACACGCACGACGTGCATGTGGATGGCGTGCGCATGGCGGTGGATACCGGGTTCATCGTGTTCAATCCCCAGCACTATCCGCTGCTGACCGCGCTCTTCGACGAGCTGGGTGTGGCTTCGCAGCCGACCACGATGAGCTTCTCGATGCACAGCGAGCGCAGCGGCGTGGAGTACAACGCCACCTCGCTGGATGGCCTGTTCTGCCAGCGCCGCAATCTGGTGTCACCTCGATTCTGGGGCATGCTGGCCGACCTGCGCCGGTTCTATCGGGATGCACAGTTGCTGCTGGCCGAGGAAGAGGGCCCCACGCTCGGCGAGTACCTGCGCAGCCAGCGCTATGGCGAGGCCTTCATCGACGAACACCTGCTGCCAATGGCCTCGGCACTGTGGTCCTCACCGACCGCCACCGTGCAGGACTTCCCGGCGCGCTATCTGGCCCAGTTCATGGCCAACCACCAGATGCTGCAGATGACCGGGCGCCCGAGCTGGCGGGTGGTCAGCGGGGGATCGGCGCGCTACGTGGATACGCTGCGCCGCCGCTGGCGGGTGCATGAGCGGCTGCAATGCCCGGTCAGGATGGTCGAACGCATGCCCTGGGGTGCACGCGTGCACAGCGCGGCCGGCGCGGAGGCCTTCGACGAAGTGATCCTGGCCTGCCACAGCGACCAGGCGCTGGCGTTGCTGTGCGACGCCGATGCCATCGAGCGTGAGGTCCTCGGCGCCATCCGCTATCAATCCAACGAGGCCGTACTGCATACCGATGCCTCGTTGCTGCCGCGCAACCGCAAGGCGTGGGCGGCATGGAACGCGCACGTGCCAGAGGATCGCGCCGCGCCCTGCACGGTCAGCTATTGCATGAACCTGCTGCAGGGCCTGCCCGGCGATACGCCCCTGGTGGTTACCCTCAACCGCAGCGAGGCAATCGATCCGGCCAAAGTACTGCGTACGCTGCGCTACGCCCACCCGGTGCACGACCATGCCGCAGTGCGCGCGCAACAGCGCTGGGCGGAACTGCAGGGCCGTCGCCATACGTGGTTCGCAGGCGCCTATTGGGGCTGGGGCTTCCATGAGGATGGCATCCGCAGCGCCCGCCGCGTGGTCGATGCCCTGCAGGCCTGCGCTCCACATCGGCTGGCATCCGCCGCGGATGAGGTGGCGGCATGAGTGCCAGCGCGCTCTACATCGGGCAGGTGATGCATCGCCGGCATCATCCGCACCCGCATGCCTTCCGTTACCCCATCGCCCAGCTGCTGCTCGATCTGGACGAACTCGATACGGTGTTCGACGGGCGCTGGTTGTGGTCGGTCAATCGCCGCAACCTGGCCGAGTTCCGCCGCAGCGACTACTTCGGCGATCCCGCACGGCCACTGGCCGATGCCATCCGCGATCACTCTGCCCACACTCTTGGCTACCGCCCGACCGGCCCGGTGCGCCTGCTCACCCATCTCCGCTTTGCCGGGCACGTGTTCAACCCGGTCAGTTTCTACTACTGCTACCAGGCCGACGGCAGCACGCTGGACTGCATTGTCGCCGAGATCACCAACACGCCCTGGAAGGAACGGCACGCCTATGTGCTGCCGGTCGCCACCGCCACGCACGAAGGCAGCTCACTGCGTTGGCAGTTCGACAAGTGCTTCCATGTCTCGCCGTTCATGCCGATGGACTGCGGCTACGACTGGCGGTTCAACCGCCCCGACCAGGACCTGCGCGTGCACATGCAGGTCTGGCGGGACGGCGTGCGCCAGTTTGATGCCACCCAGGCCATGCAGCGGCGTGCCTTGGATGGCCGCGGGCTGGCCCGGGTTCTGGCCTGCTATCCCCTGATGACCACCCAGGTGGTGGCCGCCATTCACTGGCACGCACTGCGGCTGTGGTTGAAACGCAACCCGGTGCACGACCACCCCACTCTTACCGAGAAACCGCGATGAACTCGATGACTCCCTGGGTTGCCCTGCCGCGGCCCGGCGCCTTGGACGCGTTCCTGCGCCGCCGCCTGCTGGCCCAGCTGGCCCCGATGCGCGACGGTCGGCTGTGCGTGCGCGATGCACTCGGCGAGGTCTGGCTGGGCGACGCCCGTGGTGAACTGCATGTCACCGTCACCATCGATAACCCGGCGTTCTATCGCAAGGTTGCTGCGCAAGGCAGCGTGGGCGCAGGTGAAAGCTACATCCAGGGCGAGTGGCACTGCGATGATCTGGTGGCACTGATCCGGCTGCTGGTGCGCAATCGCGATCTGCTCGACGGCATGGAGCGTGGCCCGGCCCGCTTGGGTGGGGGGATGCTGCGGGTCTGGAACCGCCTGCGCCGCAACAGCCGTGAAGGCAGCCGCCGCAATATCGCCGCGCACTATGACCTGGGCAACGACTTCTTTGCCCTGTTCCTGTCGCCGGACCTGATGTACTCGTCGGCGATGTTCGACAGCGAATCCGAGTCATTGGAATCTGCTTCGCGGCGCAAGCTGGACCGCATCTGCCAGCAGCTGCAACTCAAGCCAGGCGACCGCGTGGTGGAGATCGGCACGGGCTGGGGCGGTTTCGCGGTACACGCCGCCCAGCACTATGGCTGCCATGTGACCACCACCACCATCTCCGCGGAACAGCATGCGCTGGCCGCCCAGCGCGTAGAGGCGGCGGGCCTGCAGGATCAGGTCACGCTGCTGATGCAGGACTACCGCGACCTGCAGGGCCAGTTCGACAAGCTGGTCTCGATCGAGATGATCGAAGCGATCGGCGCCGAGTACCTGGACACCTACATGGCTACACTGCAACGCCTGCTCAAGCCGGATGGCGCTGCCCTGCTGCAGGCCATCACCATCGAGGACCATCGCTACGAACAGGCCCGGCGCAGCGTCGACTACATCAAGCGCTATGTATTTCCGGGCAGCTTCATCCCATCGATCAACGCGATCATGGCCGCCAAGACCCGATCCAGCGACCTGCAGCTGATCGCCCAGCAGGACTTCGGCCACTCCTACGCACTGACCCTGCGCGCCTGGCGCCAGCGCTTCCTGGCCCAGCTGCCTGCGGTGCAGGCGCAGGGCTTTGATGCGCACTTCTGCCGGTTGTGGGAGTTCTATCTGGCCTATTGCGAGGGCGGCTTCCTGGAACGTTCGATCGGCGTCTCGCATCTGCTGCTGGCCCGTCCTGACCACCGGCCCGTCCTTGCTGCGGGCGACAGCCGCTGACATGCGCCGGTTCTGGACCAATCTGCTTGGCAACCAGCTGGTCTGGCTGTGTGCCGTGGCCGGCGCCGGCGCAGGGCGAGGCTGGCAGTGGCCGGCGCTGCTGGCCGCAACGATCTATATCGGCAGCCAGCTGCTGACTTCACCGCACCCTCGACTGGACCTTCGGCTGATGCTGCTGGCGCTGGCCTGCGCGTGGCTGGTCGACGCCAGTGCCGCCGCCAGCGGCGCCGTGCGCTACGCTGCTGCCCCGCTGGGCTGGACTCCGCCCCTTTGGATCATGGCGTTGTGGGCCGCGTTTGCGATGACGCTGACCACTTCGATGCGCTTCCTGCTGCGCCACCCTGCCCTGCCAGCCCTGTTCGGCCTGTTGCTGGCCCCGCTGGCGTATCTCTCCGCAGCGCGCGGTTTCGAGGCGGTCCGTTTCACTGCGCCGCTGTGGCAGGGCCTGCTGGTGCTGGGTGTGGGCTGGAGCATCGCGCTTTCGCTGCTGTGCATGGCCGCTCGTCGCGGCTCCCGCACCCTCCCGCCGCCCTTGGCAGGAGCACCGTCATGATCAATCTGTTGTGGGTCCTGCTGTATGCCGTACTTGTGATGAGCTGGGGTTGGGCCTGGCAGCGCCGCCACGACAACATCGGCGTGGTCGATGTGCTCTGGGCCAAGGGCGTGGGCGCATCAGCCCTGTTGCTGGCGTGGCTCGGCGATGGTGCGGCGGCGCCACGGATGGCGCTCGGCGTGCTCGGTGGCCTGTGGGGCAGTCGACTCGCCTTGCACCTGTGGCACCGGGTCCGCCACGAACAGGAAGACGGCCGCTACCGTTATCTGCGCGAGCACTGGCAAGGGCATCAAGGCAAGATCTTCGGCTTCTTCATGGCCCAGGCTCTGCTGGTCGTGCTGTTCGCCCTGCCCTTCGTCGCGGTGGCTGACAATCCGCAGACAAGCACGACGTTGTGGATCGTGGCCGCCGCACTCGTCTGGCTGCTGAGCGTCGGCGGCGAGAGCCTGGCCGACCATCAACTGGCCCGGTTCCGCGCGAATCCAGCGAACAAGGGCCGCACCTGCCGCGATGGGCTGTGGCGCTACTCCCGCCACCCCAACTACTTCTTCGAATGGCTGCACTGGTTCAGCTACGTCCTTCTCGCGGTCGGCTCGCCACTGTGGTGGCTGGCCTGGGCCGGCCCGCTGCTGATGTACGTGTTCCTGCGCTATCTCAGCGGCATTCCCTTCACTGAAAAGCAAGCGCTGCGCAGCCGAGGCGACGACTACCGCGCCTACCAGCGCACTACATCGATGTTCTTTCCCTGGTTCCCCCGTTCTTCCAAGGAGCATTCCGCATGAGCGCGATCCCTTCACTGAATCCGGCCGAGGATGCGGAAACCGGGCTGATCGCCTGGGCCGAACGTGGGCTGGTGCCCGATGCGGCGCTGCGTGCGGGCATCCGCCGCTTGTGCGCGCAACGCCTGCATGAGGAAAGCGAAGGCGGCATCGAAGGCCAATCGGCACGCTTCAGCCAGCGCATCGCCGAGCTGGCCGACAGCCCACTCGCGCTGCATACCGAAGCGGCCAACCGCCAGCACTACGAAGTTCCCGCGGCATTCTTCCAGGCCTGCCTGGGCAAGCGGCTGAAGTACAGCAGCTGCTACTACGCCACCGGGCGCGAAACGCTGGACCAGGCCGAGGACGCCATGCTGGAACTGTACGGCCAGCGCGCCGGACTGGCCGATGGCCAGCAGATACTTGAGCTGGGCTGCGGCTGGGGCTCATTGACCCTGTGGATGGCCGAACGTTACCCGCAGGCGCATATCACCGCCGTCTCCAACTCGCACAGCCAACGCCAGTACATCATGGCGCAGTGCCAGGCGCGCGGCCTGGGCAACGTCGAGGTGATGACCCGCGACGTCAACCAGCTTGACCTGCCGACGGCCCGGTTCGACCGCTGTATCTCGGTGGAGATGTTCGAGCACGTACGCAACTACCAGCGCCTGCTGGCAGGCATCGCACGGTGGCTGAAACCGGACGGTGCACTGTTCGTGCACATCTTCGCCCATCACGCACTGATGTATCCGTTCGAGACAGACGGCGGCGACAACTGGATGGGTCGCCACTTCTTTACCGGCGGACTGATGCCGGCGGCCGACACACTGCTGCATTTCCAGCGCGACCTGCGCCTGGAGCAACGGTGGTTGCTGGACGGCACCCATTACCAGCGCACGGCCGACCACTGGCTGGCCAACCAGGATGCAGCCCGCGAGCGGGTAATGCCGGTGTTGATCGCCACCTATGGCCAGGCTGCAGCGAAGGTCTGGTGGCAGCGCTGGCGGATGTTCTGGATGGCATGCGCCGAGCTGTTCGGCTACGACGACGGCCAGCAGTGGCTGGTGGCCCACTATCTGTTCCGACCCCGCTGAGGTGCCCGATGCGCATGTTTCCGCTGCTCCCCCTGATCGCGGTCGGCCTGTTCGGTTCCGGCTGCAGCTCCAGCGACACCCGCCCGTTGCCGCGTCCGCCGTCGGTGGATGTACCGCGCTTCATGGGCGACTGGTACGTGATCGCGCATATCCCGTCGCGCCCTGAGCGCGAGGCCTTCGACGCCGTGGAGAGCTATGCCCTGCGCCCCGATGGACGCATCCAGACCACCTTCACTTACCGCAAAGGCAGCTTCGACGCGCCACAGAAGTCGATGCACCCCGTCGGCCGTGTCGAGAAGGAAGGCAACGGCGCGATCTGGGGCATGCAGTTCATCTGGCCGATCCAGGCTGAGTACGTGATCGCCTGGCTCGATGAAAGCTACCACCAGACCATCGTGGCACGAAGCAAGCGCGATTACGTCTGGTACATGGCCCGCACCCCGCAGGTGTCGGACAGTGACTACCAGCAGGCGGTCGAGCGGATTGCAGCCATGGGTTACGACACCCACAAGCTGAGGCGGGTGCCGCAGTCGGTGCGATGACGCGGAGCCTTCTCCTCGGGCGGATCTTCCTGAAGCATCAGTGGTTGATCAATCTCAATGTCTACATGGAGCCCGGCTACCGGCTTCGAGACCCCGAAGCGCGTGATTGGGGACTGACGATCCACCTCATCAATCGGTGGCTATGAATTGATGGGCTTTACGCATCGATTCTTAGGAATAATCGCAAAATTCCAACAAGTTCGATGCTCGACGCGACAGCGGCGCCAGAATGATCGCCACGCCCTGCGGGCGCCGATCACCTCCCTGCGCATGAATGGATATCCTGCACCGCGCCGACTGCGGCTGGCACTCCTCGACGATCACGAAATCGTCCGCCGCGGCACCGCCCTGCACCTGTCCCGCGACGTCCGCTTCAGCATTGTCGCCAGCCACACCCGCAGCGATGAGCTCATCGGCAGCCTGCGCCAGTTGGCAGTGGATGTCGCCATCATCGATCTCACCCTGGCGCCTGGCGACCGCAGCAGTGATGAGCTGATTCCCCTGCTGCGCGAGTGCTTTCCACATATTCCCCTGCTCGCCTTCGCCACGCTGATGCCATCCACCCGCATCGACCACCTGCTGGCGAGCGGCATCTCCGGCGTAGTCAGCAAGTCCGAGCCCCTGGAGATGCTGTCTGATGCCATCGTGCGCATCTCGCAGGGGCTGTGCCGCCTCCCTGCCGATTGCCTGTTCCCGGCGTGCCGCGAGGAACTAAGCCGCAATGAACGCGAAGTGCTAGACCTGCTCCTGGCCGGCCTGACTGTCTCGGAGATCGCGCTGCGCCGCCACCGCAGCGTCAAGACGGTCAGCACCCAGAAGGTCGCCGCCCTGCGCAAGCTCGGGTTGCGCAATGACGTGGAGATCTATGCACTGCGGCAGCAGCTGGAGCTCCAATGAGGCGGCGCGTTCGCCTCCGTCTGCGCACGTCGTGCACGTTGTTGCTGGCCCTGATCCTGCTGCCGGCTGCATCGGCCGAGGATGCACAACTGCAGAGATGGTCCGCCGGCCGCGAAGTGAGGGTCGCCACCGCGCCTTCACTGCGCCCGCTCCCTCCTACGCTGGTGGATTCAAGCGCGCTGCCAACCCTCGCCCATGGATATGCCAAGCTTGTGGCTCGGCATTCCGGCCTGCGCTTCCGCGATCTCTCCTACGCCAGCACGAGCGCAGCGGTCGCTGCCGTCTGCCATCACGAGGCCGACCTGGTGCTGGTCATGGGCAGCCCTTCGCATCACCCGCTTCCCTGTCCCGACCTGATGGCCTCCGGCGCCTTCCATGGCGGCAAGACGGTATTGGCTGTGCGTAAAGGCGAGCACCCGCCCCGTGACATTACCGGCGTGAGAGCGCAGGTGCTGGCTGTAGTTGAAGGCGGTCCCTATGCCGACTGGCTGACGATCCACCACCCCCGGATCCGCCTCCTGCATCTCCCCGACCGCCATGCGGCCCTGGCCGCTGTTGAAGGCGGCAACGCCGATGCTGCGATCGGCCTGGAAGCAACGCTGCACTCGATGATCCGGCAGCATTTCACGGGAAACCTGCAATTGCACCCGTTCGACAGCGGATTCTCTACCGATCTGCACCTGCTTGTCCGCCGGGAGGACCAGCAGCTGCTGGCGCACATCGATCAGGCGCTGCGCGCCATCACCCTCGAAGAGCACGCAGGCCTGCTGGAGTTGTGGGCGCAGCAGATGCTGCCCACATCCATCGAGAGCGCACTGGTCCGGGTGCGCCCCCCGCTCCAGCTCTGGCTGCTGTGCCTGGCCGCGGCACTCATCGGCCTGCCCGTGCTCTGGCAGGCGTTACGCTGGCGAATCGGCCGCGCGGAACAACGCCTCGGGCGCGCGGCGGGGATGATCAGCCATGAAGTGCGCAATTCCGCGCAGACAGTACTGGCTTCGATCGACCTGCTGAGCCAGTCACACCTGCCCAAGGGGCAGCGCGAACTGCTCGCGGCAGCCCTTGCCGCCGGCCACTCGCTGCGCAGGCTGCTCGATCGCTCGCTGGCGTTCTCGCGCCTTGCCAGCGGCAGCTTCAGGCCGCATCCCACGCCCTGCGACGTCGGCCAACTCTGTGCCCGTGCACTGGAAGCAATCCGGCCGGAGGCACTGCAGAGAGGGCTGTCACTCCAGTTGGATCGCGCGCCCGATCCAGCGCCGGTGGTTGTGCTCGATGCTGATGGACTGCGCCAGATTGTCGACAACCTGCTGGGCAATGCACTGAAATTCACCGATGTCGGCGGTATCGAGGTGCGCCTGCAACTACAACCCGCCCTGTCTCCCCGGGAGCTGTTGCTGGATGTGATCGACAGCGGCATCGGCATCGCACCCGCTCAACTGGCGCTTCTGTTCCGACCATTCCAGCAGAACGAGGATGGCCAGAGACGTGGCGGCAGCGGGCTGGGCCTGACGATTGCGCACGAACTGGCCGTTGCCATGGGCGGCAACCTGACCGCACACAGCGTGCATGGGCGCGGCAGCCGCTTCACCCTGCGATTGCCGGTCCGCGCCGTTCACGGCGATCAGCCGCCCATCGAGCCGCTGCAGCAGACGCCACTGACGGGCATCGACCTGCTCCTGGTCGAAGATCACCCACTCAGCCGGCATGTCGTCGCAGAGCAACTGCGTCGGCTGGGCGCCGACGTACGCGCGGTTGCCGATGCCGACGCCGCATTGGCCGAGCATGCGCTACGACCGCGCGGCACGGTCGTACTGGATATCGGGCTTCGCGGCTCGGATGGCTATGCACTGGCGCAGCAGCTGCGCGCGCAGGCACAGGCACCTCTGCGAGTGATTGCCCTGTCCGCCCGCATGGGGCGCCGGCACGCGGCACGCTGCCGAGGGGCCGGCTTCGACGCAATCCTGATCAAACCGCTGCAGGTTGCGAGCCTGCTGCAGGCGCTGGACCTGCCGGCCTCGGCGCACGGCACTGCGCCCGATGGCACCCCTGGCGCCGCGCCGGATTACGCTGCGGACATTGCCCATGAGCTGGCCAGGATTGAACAGGCCGTGCAGGACGCCGATGCCTCGACACTGCGCCATCATGCACACCGGCTGCAGGGAACGCTGCAGATGTGCCGGGCAACGGATCAGGCCGGCACAGCGGCCGACCTGTGGGAACTGGGGCATGAGGCCGCGCCTGACTGGATCGAGGCGCGGCGGCTGCTGCGGGGATTGCAGCAGTGGCACGGCTCCCGCAAGGCGGAAGCCGCACCATCGACCTGATCAGGCCGCCAGGCGCTCGACCTGGCGACGGGTAAGGTCATTGAAGCGACCCAGCGACATCAGGTGCTGGTGGATCAGCGCCAGCCAGCCGCTGCGGTGCCACTCGACCACGGTCGTTTCCGGCAGCGCCACGAACTTCTCGACGTCCACCACCAGGAAGCCGTTGAGATTGAACTCGCGGCCATCCGGAGTGCGGACGGTGGCGTTGCGCTCGACCAGCAGGCCGTTGTCGATCAGCGCCTTGGAGAAGGCCTGGGTCTGTTCGTGCTCGCGGGTGTACTGGCCGCAGAACTCCAACGCCTGCTGCACCATGTCGGTGGCCTTGCCATCAACGAACAGCGGCTGGCCTTCGTCACCGCCCTTGACCACGCGCGCGCTCTCTTCGTCGATGCCCAGCAGGAAGTCGTTGTCTGCACCGGTGTCGATGAAGATGAAGGGGTGGCGACGCAGGTAGGCCGGGATATAGGCCTCGTCTTCCCACAGGCCGTCCTTGATGAACAGGTTCTGGTCGGACACGCCCACGGCAGCCATCGGCACGGCGGTCGGGCCGGCAAACAGGATCGGGAAGTGATGCAGGGCCAGCGAGAACTCGCCCAGCACCAGCGGAATGGCGTTGTTGCCGGCGGCAAACTCGAGCCTGCCCGGCAGGATGCGCAGATCGGCATGCACATCGGCCTGCAGCGGCACCGGACGGGTGTAGAACAGGGGGGCGCTGCTCGGCGCCGCTTCGGTGGTGGTGTCGCTGGTGGTCGTCATCTTGGGAACCGTTCGATCATGCGCGCCTGCCATCCCGGGCGCGCCAGCGGGAACAACCTGAATCCCGCATTATCAACAAGCTCGATGACAACGGCCACCCCACCGACGGCCTATTTCAACTGCAGGGGGTAGCGCTGCCAGAGGACGTGGACCAGGAACCCGGCCAGCTCGGTGTCGCGCGCGCTCACCGCCGCGCGGATCTTGTCCAGCAGCACCATGTCCGAGCAGGAGCGCACATCGGCATGGTTGGCCTGCCCGGCCCGGCGCGCGCGATAGCGCGCTGCGCGCTGCGCGTCACTCATTGCGTACCCGAACTTGGGCGGACGACCGCGCTTTCGCGGCAGGGTCAGCTCCAGGGTTCCGGGGTCTTTGTCATCACGCATGAGAGGGGTGCGGGCGGCGGCGAGCAACGGGGGGTGCGCAATTTATCGTGAGGCATCACTTTAATCCAGCTTTTTCTGCAGTTTTGTTGCAATGCAGTGCATTATCCCGGTGTCGATGCGAATTCATCCACGCATGGCGTGGATCTACTGCAGGGCCTGCAACCCGATCACCCGGCAGATCCACGCCATGCGTGGATGGGCGTTCCCGACGACAAAAAAAGGGAGCCCGCTCACGGGCTCCCCTCGCCTTTCCTTACGCAGCGCGTACCGGCTCGTAACCATGCAGGTGCGCCTCACTGCTGGCCCGCCCCTGGCTGAGAGACCGCAGCGACGTGGTGTAACCCACCAGCTGCGCCAGCGGTGCGAAACCACTGACCTCGGCGCGACCGTCCTGGTCCTCGATGCGGGCAATGCGACCATGGCGACGGTTGAGATCGCCCACCACATCACCCACCGACGCCGACGGCGAATGCACCGTCACCGCCATCACCGGCTCCAGCAGTTGCGTACCGCCCTCCACCAGCGCCGCCTTGATCGCCTCGGCACCGGCGCGATGGAACGCCATTTCCGAAGAGTCCTTGGCGTGGGTCTGGCCATCGACAAGACTGACCTCGATACCCACCACTGGATGGCCCTGCGGGCCTTCCGACAGCGCGGCACGCACGCCCTTCTCCACCGCCGCGATGAAGCTGCGCGGCACCACGCCACCGACGATGCGGTCGTTGAACACGACCTGGTCGTCCTCGCGCGGCGACACATCCAGCACCACGTGCGCGAACTGGCCTTGGCCACCGGTCTGCTTGACCAGCCGCCCCACCACGCCGGTCATCGCTCGCAGCGGTGTCTCCTGGTAGGCCACGCGCGGCGAACCTACGCCCACGTCGACCTTCCATTCACTGCGCAGGCGCTCGACCATCACCTCCAGGTGCAGCTCGCCCATGGCCCAGACCAGGGTCTCCGCCGTGTCGCGATCGGTTTCGACGCGGAACGACGGATCTTCCTGGGCCAGGCTGGCCAGGCCCTGCGCCATCCGGATCAGGTCGGCCGCCCGCGCCGGCTCCAGCCGCCACGCCAGCACCGGCGCCTGTGCCTGGATGTTCTCCAGGCGCAGCGGCTGCGCACGCCCGCTCAGCGTTTCACCGCTGACGGCATCCTTCCAGCCCAGCACCGCCACGATATCGCCGGCCACGGCCTGCTCGATGTCATGGGTCTGGTCGGCCTGCACCCGCACCAGGCGGCTGACACGCCGCCCCTGCGGATGCTGCGAACTGGCCACCGCATCGCCGACCTTCAAGGTGCCCGAGTACAGCCGCACGAAGCTCAGCGCGCCGTGCTGCTGGTGAGTGATCTTGAACAGCAGGCCCGCCAGCGGACCGTCTGGATCCGGCAGCAGCACCACCTCGCCGCTCTCGCTTTCAGCGGTGACGGCAGGCCGATCCAGCGGCGACGGCAGGTAATCGACCACCGCATCCAGCAGCGTCTCGATGCCCTTGTCCTTGAAGGCCGCACCGGCGAGCACCGGCACGCCTGCACCCGCCAGCGTCGCCCGTCGGATCGCAGCGCGCAGCTGTTCGGCATCGATCACGCGACCTTCCAGCCAAACATCGGCCAGCAGTTCGTCGTGGTCGGCCACGGCCTCGACCAGTGCGTCGCGCTGCGGCTGCCACAGGGTGCGCGCCGCGTCGTCCCACGGGGTCACCGTGGTTACGGCACCATCCTGCCAGTGCAGCACGCGCTCATCGACCAGGTCGACCCAGCCGTTGAAGTCGCTTTCGCTGCCCAGTGGCACACCGAGCGCCCACGGCCGCGCCCTCAGCTTGTCCTGCAGCTGCTCCAGCACGCGCTCGAACGAGGCGCCGACGCGATCCATCTTGTTGACGAACGCGATCAGCGGCACGCGATGGCGACGCGCCTGGCGCCACACCGTCTCCGACTGCGGCTGCACGCCGTCCACCGCCGAGAACACGGCCACGGCGCCGTCGAGCACGCGCAGCGAACGCTCGACTTCAATGGCGAAGTCGATGTGGCCGGGAGTGTCGATCAGGGTCAGCCGATGCGGCGGCAGGTCGCGCGGCGCCCACTGCGCCTGTACGGCAGCAGCGCCGATGGTGATGCCACGTTCGCGTTCGATCGCCGAGAAATCGGTGGTCGCGTTGCCATCGTGCACTTCGCCGACGCGATGGATCTCACCGCTTTTCCACAGCAGGCGTTCGGTCAGCGTGGTCTTGCCGGCATCGATGTGGGCAATGATGCCAAGGTTGCGACGGCGGGAAAGGACTTGGGTGTTCATAAAGAGGTTCCTGCAAAGCCAACTTCAGGGGCCGCACACCCCGGTTGGCGACAGGGTGCGCGGCTAGCGTTCGGTCTCGGCGATCTGGTGCATGGCACGTTCTCCTTGGGTACTGGGTAGGGCCGACTGGGTAGAGTCGACTGTTGGTCGACTTGCGGGAAATCAGAAACGGAAAGAGCGCCCCGGAGGGCGCTCTGTCGAAGGTCCAGCGATGGCCGTCTCAACGGCCTCGTGGGGCTCCAGGCAGACACGCCCGTTCCGCGCTTGCGCGGGTCAGGGTGAAAAACTTCAGGAGCGGCATCCGGTTCATGGGGCGCATTCTAGACCGGTCAATCTGGCGCGCAAGTGAATATTACGCACATAAATAGAACGATGAGGCCGGCAATGACCGGGGCCAGATCCCTTTGCCCAATGCAAAGGGCTCTGACCCCTGCCCCGCCTTACTTGCAGTCGTGCAGCTTGCGCGCCTCAGCCACGGTCGCAGCCTGGTCGTCCCCCATCGAGATCCAGCCCTTCAACGACATTGCCGGATCCACATGCGGCAGCCTCGGCCCCTCATGGACAACCACCTCGGTCCAGCTGCCCACCGGCGCCAACTCGGACAGGCGTGCCGCCTGGTCGTCTTCGGTGCTGAGCATGTCGTCCGGACCGGCCGGCGGCGTGGTATTCACGGTTTCCGTCTTGCGGGTTCGTACCCGAAGCGCACCATCCGGGAGCCGCTGGGTGATGACGTCGTAGCGCTCGACGCCATACGCCCACCTGTTTTCGCCAACGCTGCGAGTCTCGCTACCGTCATCAGCCACGGCCACCACCTCGCCTGCCGGCCCGACGACGCCCGCGACAACCCCAAGGCCTGACATCAGTGCCTGATAGACGATCATCTGCCGCTGCTCGGAGGTCAACGCTCCGGCCTTGAGCTTGGCGGCAGGAATCTGCAGGTACGCCGCTTCACTGCACAGCACCAGCACCTGCTGGTCGTCCCAGCTCACCGACATTTCCTCGTTGGCGAAGTACTGCGTCTTCATCGATGTCACTGCAGCACCGTCGCTACTGGAATGCAGGGTCTCGATCAGCGAGGCGTTCTCGGCCGCGTGGGTCAGCGAAACTGGAGATGTCGACGCCGCATTGGCGGCAAATGCAGAGAAAAAGGCCGATGCGATCAGCAACGTCCGCGAAACACCTGAAGCGGAGGGCAACATTGAATCAGTCCATTGAATGTAACTGGCGCCGAATGATACAGCGTCCGGATGGCGCGACCCATCAGTCAGCACATGCAGATCCACTTCATTGGAAACCTCCCGCTCAGCGGATGAACAGCGGCAGGGCCAGGATGCTGTCGCACGCCGGCGTGCAGCTGCGGAACTGCTCGGCGAGCACTTCGGCGCTCGGCGCACCCGGCGCTGGTGTCGCCAGCCGGGTGTGGAAGGGATGGCGTTCCAGCAGCCAGGGCTGCGTCTGCTGCAACAGCCGTAACGACTCCGCTTCGCGATCGCGTACCGAGATCCAGGTCGGCCTTGAGTGCAGGCGGTCGAACAGTCCAGACACCACAACCTCACCGATGTAGGTCGTTTCGCCTGCGCGCACGTCGAAAGTCAGCGCTTCGTCTTCGGGCACCGCCCCGACGTATCCATAACCATGTTCGGTCAGGTAGCCGACATAGTGGCGCCCGGCCTTGGCGCGGATGGCGGCCAGACCGGCCCTGCAGCCGAACTCGAATTCGCCGCGCAGGTCAGCCAACGGCGACGTCGACCGCGTGCCGCTGGCAAAGATCGTGATCAGCCTGATGTTGCTGGTGGCGCAGTTCACCGACATCACCACGTAGCCCTCGTCCGCGGCCAGTGGAACATCCGGTCGTGCCTTCAGCGTCGCGCACCCACCCAGCACCGTCGCGAGCGCTGCCGCGACCACCCACGAAATCCCGTTCATCGTGCTTGCCCCCTGGTTCCGGCGGAGCATACGGGATCCGCTGCCGCCGCGCCATTGAGGGGCCTGATGCCGCGGTCAGAAGCGCCCAGCGCGACGCCCTCACACAGTCACGTGACCACCACCAGTGGCACCCCACGCCTTGGATGCTCCAGCACCACCACATCCTGCTGGTAGACCCGCTGCAGGTTGTCTTCGGTGAGCACCTGCAACGGCGTGCCATCGGCTGCCACCCTGCCCTGCTCCAGCAGCACGATGCGGTCAGCATAGCCCGCAGCCAGATTCAGATCGTGCAGCACCACGATCACGCACGCACCGGCCTCGGCACAGGCGCGCACACTGCGCAGCGTGCGTTCCTGATGACGCAGATCCAGCGCTGCGGTCGGCTCATCCAGCAGCAGTAGCGGCGTGTCCTGCGTCAGCACGCGCGCGAACGTCGTCCGGGCGGACTCGCCACCGGACAGCTGCTGCACCTCGCGCAGGCGCAGCGCCTGCAGCTCGGCGGCATCGATGGCCGCTTCCACCTTGGCGTCGTCCACGGCTGGATCCGGCGGATGTGGCAGCCGCCCCATCGCCACCACTTCTTCCACACTGAACGCGAAGCGCACGCCATGCTCCTGCGGCATCACCGCACGCTCGCGCGCCAGCGGCCCGGCCTTGTAGCTGGCCAGCGGCCGGCCCAGCAGACTGACTTCGCCCGCGTCAACGCGCAGGTCACCGGCGGCGACCGCCAACAACGTGGACTTGCCCGCGCCATTCGGGCCAACCAGTGCGGTGACCGTACCCGGTTCGAACGCCAGCGAGATGCCGTGCAGGATCTCGCGCTGCTGGCGGCGTACCACCACCTCATGCAGCTTCAACAGCACGCTCATGGCGCGGCCTTGCGGCGCTGCTGCAGCACCAGCCAGAGGAAGAACGGTGCGCCCAGTGCGGCCGAAAACAGGCCCAGCGGAATCTCCGCCGGCGGATCCAATGTGCGCGCGGCGGTGTCGGCCACCACAATCAGCAGGGCACCGAGCAGCCCGGACAACGGCAGCAGCCAGCGATGGCCCGGACCGACCAGCAGGCGCGCTACGTGCGGCACCACCAGGCCGACGAAACTGATCGAACCGGCAAACGCCACCGCTGCGCCCACCAGCAGCGCACTGAACGCCACCAGGCGGCGACGCGTGCGGGTGACATCCAGCCCGAGGTGCTGTGCCTGGCGTTCGCCCAGCGCCAGCATGTCCAGCGGCGTGGCCAACCGCTGCAGCGCGAACACACCGATGGCGAACAACGGCACCACGGCCACCACATCGGCCCAGTTGGCGCGCGCCAGCGAGCCCATCTGCCAGAACACCAGCGACTGCAGCTCGCTTTCGCTG
This sequence comes from Stenotrophomonas mexicanensis, assembly GCF_032911605.1. Taxonomy (NCBI): domain Bacteria; kingdom Pseudomonadati; phylum Pseudomonadota; class Gammaproteobacteria; order Lysobacterales; family Lysobacteraceae; genus Stenotrophomonas; species Stenotrophomonas mexicanensis. Next base: position 61,968 of record NZ_JAWJTG010000001.1, on the reverse strand, counting down.
GCGATATATGTGAGGAAACCGATCAACGCCGAGCAGAACGCGGCCATCGCGATACCGACCAGCAGCAGCGTGGCGTTGCCCGTACCCTTGCCGGGCCGGGCCAATGCGTAGGTCAGGCCGATCGCCAGTGCACCACCAGCGAATGCAGCCACCGGCACCAGCCAGCCGGCTGCGCCCGCAGCGCCGAGAACAATGGCAGCGACTGCACCCAGCGCAGCACCCTGGCTGACACCGACAATGCCGGGATCGGCCAGCGGATTGCCGAACAGACCCTGCAGACTGGCACCGGCCATCGCCAGCGACGCACCGACCATCGCGCCCAACAGGGCACGCGGAATACGCAGCTGCCAGACCACAGCGAGGTCGCGGCTCCTGACCGCCTGTGGATCGAGCAGACCCAGCTTCACTGCCAGCGCCTGCATCACCTCCAGCGGCGGCAACCGCAACGGACCCACGGCGAACGAGGCCAGCACTGCCCCCAGCAGTGCCAGCAACGCCACCAGCAACATCGTCCGCCCGCGACGGCGGCGCCGATCCGCCGGACTCATGCCTTCGGCAACGCCGCCAGGGCCTTGGCCAGCGCCAGCGCACCAGCACCGGAACCGACGCTGGTGTACTTCAGCTGCACATCCGGCATCAACCAGACCCGATTGGCCTGCCCGGCCGGCGTCTGCTTCAGCGTCGGGTACGCCTTCCACAGGCCCTCGGCACCGCCGAACAGCTGCAGGTCATGCTCGGTCACCAGGATCACCTCCGGTGCCGCGGCGACCACGCCTTCATTGCTCAGCTGCGAGTAGTTCTTCACCCCCGCCTCGGTGCCGATGTTGACACCACCAGCCAGTGCGATCAGTTGCGCCGACGCACTGTCGGCACCCGCAACGGTGGGTGAGCCACCGGCGCCGGTAGCCGACACGTGGATCAGTCGTGGCGCATGGCCCAGGCCCTTGCCAATCGCTGCAGCCTCGTCCAGCTGACGCTGCACCTGTGTGGCAAGTGCCTGCCCTGCCTCGGCCAGCCCTAGTGCGGCGGCGACCTTGCGCACCTTGTCCGGCGCCGGCTGCAGGTCATCGATGACCACCGCCGGTTCGCCCACCTCACGCAGTTTCTTCGCCAGTTCGGTGTGGCGGCGCAGGCTGTTGCCGAGGAACAGCGAGCCCTGCAGGCTCAGCACGCCCTCCACGCCAGTGGTGCGGTTGAACAGGAACTGGTGCGGGGCAGCCAGGCCAGCTTGGGTGGTGGTATTGGTCGGCGCGGCGAACACCTGCTTGTCCAGTCCCAGCGCCTCGATCACCGCGATCACGTCGTCACCACCGGCAATGATGCGGCTGGTATCGGCCACCTCGACGTCGGCGCCGTCATCGGAATGCACCTTGGCCGGCAGCACTGCCTTCTGGTCGCGCACGGCCGGCATGTCGGTGCCGGCCACGCGCTGCCAGCCTGCCGGCAACGCAACTTCGCCAGCCGCGGTTGCGGCGGCGGGCTCAACCGGCTTGCCGGTGTCCGAGGGCGTCGATGAACCGCCACAGGCAGCCAGTGCCAGCGAGACAGCCAACGGAAGCGCACACAGGCGCAGACGGGACGCGATGTTCATGCTCGTTCTCCTTGCTGGCGGGGCGACGTGCACGCCGCCCCGCCGTGTGACTTACTGCTTCGGGGTGATGCGGGTGATGCGGTCACCCTTCGGGTCTTCGGCGCCGCGCGACTTGTTCACCGCGAACACGTTGCCCTTGCCATCGGCACGGACGTGGTTCGGCAACGTGCCGCCGTCGAGGTTGGCGACCACCTTGCCGTCACCGTTCACCACGGTGACCGTGCCAGCGCCACGGTTGCTGACGTAGGCCAGGCCGGAGGCATCATCAAAGGCGACGTTCAGCGCACCGGCGCCGACCGGCACATCGTGCAGCACCTTGCCGGCGGCCACATCGACGATCAGCAGGTTGTCGGTGCCCTGCGAGGCCACGTACAGGCGGTTGCGCGCTGCGTCGAAGGCCACGCCCGAGGCACTGATTGAGTTGCCCAGGTCGATGACCTTCTCGACCTTGCCGCTGGCCACGTCGATCACTGCCGCTTCCGGGGTGCCGATGCTGACGGTGAACAGCTTGCCGCCCTTCTCGTCCAGCACCAGGCTCATCGGAGTGAACTTGCCGTCGTCCACGCCGGACTCCAGCGTCACCGCCGGCAGCTCCTTGAGAGTCTTGGCGTCGAACACCGACAGGTGGTCCTCGCCCGTGGCCGAGGCGAACACCTTGCCGTGGGTGCCATCAACCACCACGTCGCGCGCGTGCGGCACGGCATCGACCGGGAACTGGTGGACCAGCGACAGGTCCTTCTGGCGGTAGACCGCGATGGAGTTCTGGCGGGTGTTGGTGACCCACACGTTGCCGTTGGTGTCATCCACGCCGACGCCGTAGACCGCGTACAGCGCACCGTTGGTGCTGCCCGGCACCTGCGCCGCGGTGATCGCCTTGGTCACCTTCAGCGACTTCGGGTCCAGCTTCAGCAGCTGCGACTGGGTCACCGGCGGGCGGCCCACGGCCGAGGTCACGAATAGCGCGTTGCTGGCGGCGCTGTAGGCGGACTGATACAGGCCCGGCACCAGCTTGTTGGACTGGGTGGCGAACTGCGCCTGGCCGGACAGCGGCAGCTGCGGCGAGACGCGCAGCTTCAGCACGGTGGCTGCAGCCGGCTGGCTGGCGCGCACCACCACCGGGTGGGTACCAGGCACGGCATCGGCCGGAATGCTCAGCTGGGTCTTGAAGTTGCCATCGGCATCGACCACCAGCGGCTGCGTGTTGAGCACGCTGTCGCCACGCAGCAGGCTGACTTTCTGGCCCGGCACGAAACCGCGACCGACCACGTCGGCAGTGCTGCCGGGAACCACGTTCTCACCGCGCGAGACGACCTCACCCTTGAAGGTGGCGTTGGCCGGCTGATCGAACACCGGCTGTGCGGTGGCGGTCACGGCCAGCAACAGGCCAGCGGCGAGAGATGTGAGACGGAAAGACGGACGGAACGACATGGAAGGCTCCTTGCACACGTAGGCCGCGCCACGTGACGCGGGATTCATCGGTTGCCTGGGCCGCTGCACATCGGCAGCCTCGCCTGGGTAGTGGGGTCGCATGCCTTGGCATGCGAAGGGATTCATTCGGCGGCGTTGTCACCACCGTTGGGCGCGCCGTCACCGGCGCTGCGGTCGGTCACGCCATACAGCTCGTGCAGCGCAGCGTGGAACGACGCGGGCAGCATCGGGCCATGGCCGAGGCCGGGGAACTCGCGGTACTGCACGCGCATGCCCGGCACCTTGGCCAACCGTTCGGACAGCTGCATCGCCGCATCCGGGGTGGCGCCACCGATGCGGCGCAGGTGCGCGACCACGCGCGGATTGTTCATGTCGCGCTTGCCGCGATCACCGACACGCTCGGCACCGCCCAGCATCAGCCAGAGCTTTGCCGGCTGGCCATGCACGTTCTGCACGAACTGCTGTTCCGGATCACCCAGCGCCGCACCCTGGCTCCACCACAGCGACGGACTGGCTGCCAGATAGGACTGGAACGCCGCCGGACGCGTGTACAGCGCATTGAGTACGAACAACCCGCCCAGCGAGTGGCCCCAGAGTGCTTGCTGCTGCGTATCAATGCGTGCGCGGCGCTCGACTTCCGGCTTGATGCGGCGTTCGATCACATCCAGGAACGCGGCAGCACCGCCACCGACCGCCTGGGTCGTACCGCTCTCGTCGTCGGCGCGGTCAATCCACGCGGTGTAGTCGCGGGTGCGCGCCTTGGAATCGATGCGCAGGTCGTTGTCGTAACCGATCAGCACCAGTACCGGCGGCGCCTTGCGTGCCGCCAGCTCGGCCAGCAACGGCTGATCCAGCACCATCGCCACGGCATTGCCATCCAGCGCGTACAGCACCGGCAGCGGCGCCTTGCTGGCCTTGGCCGGGATCGCCACATTCACCCGCCAGCGGCGTTGCTGGTCAGGGCTGTCCACCACGAAATGCTCGAAGCGATAGCTCGCCGCCGGCTCGTCGAGCACGGTGTGGCCGATCTTCTGCAGCGGATTGCGCTGCTGCGCATGGGCGTATGGGGTGGCCAGGAGCAGACCCATCATCAAGGCGACCAGGCCGCGGGCCAGTGGACCACGGCGCGAAGGCGGGACGAAATGCTTCATCAGCGGCGGCAGAAGCGGCTCACGGCCGCCGGTTCACAAGGGACCGCAGTCTACCTTAAACGCGAATGATTATCACATCGATCGAACGTCGCACTGTGTATCACGCGCGCAAGAGGGCCTTCGGCACGAAACGAGGCAATGGGCAGGCTGGATTCGCGCCACGGCCATACGGCAAGCTAGGCGGTATCAACAAGAACAGGGACTGTCATAGCGTGTACGCCATTTGCCGCAGCCTTGCCCGAAAAGGGCTCGACACGATTCGCCCACACGTCTTCCCCGTGAGCATACCGACCACCGAGAGGCCCGCGTGCAACATCTGCGGTTTCCGCCTGCGAGCATCCCGCGAGGCCATCGCCGAAAGGGAAACCCGCAGCTGTATTGGCTGCGGATCCACTCTGCGCTTCCGTGCCCTCATGGCAGCCCTGCAGTCGGAGATGGACCAAGCGCGGGAGATCCGCGTGCTTGAGCGGATCCCCAGGCGCGGACAGATCAAGGGAATCGGCATGACCGACGCCCATATCTACACTAATGCCCTGCGGCGCAAGTTCGATTACATCAATACCTACTTCCACAAGCGCCCCATGCTGGACATCCGTCACCCAGCCGCACACTACCTGGGAAAATATGACTTTGTTGTCAGCTCAGATGTGCTGGAACACGTGGATGGGCCCTGCGAGCGCACGCTCGGAAACCTGCGTGCATTGCTGAAGCCGGGCGGGCTGCTTGTGCTCACCGTTCCCTATGGATTTCACGAGGCCACGATTGAGCACTTCCCTGAGCTCAACGACTACCGGATCGAGGGCAAAGGTGCGGATCGGGTTCTTGTCAACATCACCAGCGATGGCAGGGAGCAACGATTCTCTGACCTGTCCTTCCATGGTGGTGACGGCTCAACTTTGGAACTGAGGATCTATTCGTATCCTCACCTGGTGCGATTGCTGGGGGAAGCCGGCTTTGTTGACGTCAAGCTGCACGATAGCCAATACCCGCAATGGGGCATCATCCACGACAGCCTGCTGGGCTTGCCTATAACGGCACGCGCTGCATAGGCCGTCAGCCCCCTCCGGTATCCTGCCTCGCGCAACCGACACCCCCTTGCAAATGACGAAGCCGGCATCACGCCGGCTTCGCCCCCCCCCCCCCCCCCCCCCCCGCTTCTGTAGAGTCGAGCCATGCTCGACTACCGCAGCCTCACGGCCCCGCGGGCACCGGACCGTAAACATTCTCCTGCGGCGTGCCCGGCAGCAGCGAGAAGATCATGATCACAATGCCACCGCCCGGCACCAGCGCCAGCAGGAACAGCCAGCCCGACTGGTTGCAGTCATGCAAGCGGCGCACGGTCACGGCAATCAGCGGCACGATCGTGGCCAGCCACATCACGCCCAGCAGCACCATCATGCCGATCAGGATGCCGGCCAGTGCATCGGGACTGTTGCGCAGGAGGATCGCCAGCACACCGGCCAGCAGCATCACCGCAGTTGCGACCAGGAACAGGAACAGCTGGTACATCCAGTACTCGCGGCGGTTGGCGCGCCCCTCGAACTGGGCATAGCGCTTCAACGGCAGAATCATTTCCTGCACGGCATCGATCCTTGAAAGAGAAGCCGCGCAGTGTGCCAAATGCAGGCGCACAGGACAATGTGGCGACGAACCATGCTCGACTGCCATTGCCCCCTGTAGAGTCGAGCCATGCTCGACTACTGTTCCAGAAGGCACCCGTAGCCGTGCAAGAGCGGAGTCGAGCATGGCTCGACTCTACAAGAGCGGGCTCAACGACCCTTTGCCGCCCGCGCCGCCTCTCGCTCGGCGCGCAGCCGGTCCAGCTTTTCCTTCAGCTTGATTTCCAGGCCGCGCGGCACCGGGTTGTAGTACACGCGCTCGCCCATCGCATCCGGGAAACCGGTCTGGTCCAGTGCGATACCACCTTCGGCATCATGGTCATATTGGTACTCGGCACCGTAGCCCAGCTCCTTCATCAGCTTGGTCGGCGCATTGCGCAGGTGCAGCGGCACTTCTTCGGTGCCACTCTCGCGCACATCGGCCTTGGCCTGGTTGAAGGCCGCATAGCCTGCATTCGACTTGGCGGTGCTGGCCAGGTACAGCACCAGCTGAGCAAAGGCGAGCTCGCCCTCCGGGCTGCCCAGCCGCTCGTAGATGTCCCAGGCTTCCAGCGCCATGCTCTGCGCACGCGGATCGGCCAGGCCGATATCCTCGATCGCCATGCGGGTCAGTCGGCGCGCCAGGTAGGACGGATCGCAGCCGCCATCGAGCATGCGGGTCAGCCAGTACAGCGCGGCATCCGGATTGGAGCTGCGCACGGATTTGTGCAACGCCGAGATCTGGTCGTAGAACTGCTCGCCGCCCTTGTCGAAGCGACGGGTGCGGTCGGCCAGCACCTGGGTCAGGGTCTGCGGGGTGATGCGACCACCCTCCCCGCCCGCCAGCTCGGCAGCGATTTCCAACAGGGTCAGCGCACGTCGCACGTCGCCGTCGGCGGCGGTAGCGATTTCCAGCAGCAGCTCGGGGGCGACCTCGATACCCTCCTCGCCCAGGCCGCGTTCGCGGTCACCCAGCGCACGCTCCAGTGCCTCGACGATGTCGGTAGGCGAAACACCTTCCAGCACATGCACACGGCAGCGCGACAGCAGTGCGGAATTCAGTTCGAAGGATGGGTTCTCGGTCGTGGCACCGACGAACAGGATGGTGCCGCGCTCGATGTGAGGCAGGAACGCATCCTGCTGCGCCTTGTTGAAGCGATGCACCTCATCGACGAACAACACGGTGCGCCGGCCTTCGGCGAACCGTTGCGCCGCCTCGGCCAGCACCTGGCGCACTTCCGGCAGGCCGGACAGCACCGCGGAGATCGCACGGAACTCGGCGTCGGAGTATTCGGCCAACAGCAGTGCCAGCGTGGTCTTGCCGCAGCCCGGCGGCCCCCACAGGATCATCGAGTGCACGCGACCGGATTCGACCGCGCGGCGCAGCGCACTGTCCGGCGCCAGCAGGCGCTTCTGCCCGACCATCTCGTCGAGGGTTCGCGGGCGCATGCGCTCGGCCAGCGGGCGCAGATGTTCCCGATCGACGCTCAGCAGATCGGGGCCGGGGAAGGAAGTTGAACGATGTCTTGCCACACGCTCATTGTACCGCGAGAGCGTGCCAACCATGGTTGGCACCCACCAGCGCCAGGCAACAGGAATCGGTAGTGCCGGCCGCTGGCCGGCAGATCAAAAGCGTGTCAACCAAGGTTGACACCCACCGGGGCGTTTCCGCCCAGAGATCAGTTACCGATGACGTCGGTGCCCTTCGGCGGGGTGAAGCTGAAGGTGCCGGCAGCAAAGCCCGGGTTGCGCTTCCAGCCACTGAAGCTGATCACGGTACGCTGGCCAACCGCATCAGTGATCTCCATCTTGGCCAGGCCCTGGGCGTTGAAGCCCAGCGCGGCGTACTGGAAGCTGGCTTCGGTCTCGCGCTTCGGCGACAGCGACAGCCACTGCAGGCCGTCGCGCTGCGCGGCCTCTTCGCTGACGTCGTACTGCTGTTCCAGCAGCGCCGGGTTGATCAGCGCGGTCAGCGGGCTGTTCTGCTCTTCCTTGCCCTGCTCGCGAACAGTGGCCTGCTCCAGGTCCGGCTCGTACATCCAGACCTTCCTGCCGTCGGCCACGATCAGCTGTTCGTGCGGGCGCACGTATTCCCAACGGAACAGGCGCGGCGCCGACAGGGCCACACGGCCACTGGTCGATTCCTTCACTTTGCCGCGGCTGTCGAACACCTGCTGGTTGAACTGGCCATCCAGGCCCTTCAGGCCACTGGTGAAGGTCTTCAGGTCATCGCGGGCGCCTGCCCAGGCGCTGCCGGCGGCGGCGCAGGCCACGGCCAGGGTGGTGGTGGCAAGGAAACGGCGGAAGCGGAAGTTCATGCGGGAATCCTGTGGGCGCGGGCGCCAGGAAAGGTGGTTGCCAGTGTGCCCGGACAAAGATGAATGGGCGATCAGGGCGACATTATGCCGCCCCGAACGTCCATCGGCGATTCAGCCACCCGAGCCGGGCAGCTTGCCGTACAGCACCTGGCCACGGAAGCCGCGCCGCACTTCGCGGTACAGCGCGCGGAACGCCGGATAGTCCTGCGGCTGGCACAGCGCCTCTGGTCCACGCACCGCGTTCTGCTGCAACCGGTGATGCACGATCACGTCCTGGCCATCGCGACTCCAGTCCACCCGGTACTCGCCGGCGGCGTTGGCAAAACGCTGGCTGGCCGGGATGGCGATGATCGGCGCATTGGCCGGGAACTGCAGGCGATAGGTTTCCTCGCGCAGGCTGGCATTGCAGTAGAACGGCGTCTCGTTGGCCGGCGCCGAGGCGGTGGCATACAGCCCGCGCACCGACTCACCACCCGGCGGGTCCGGCACGGCCATGCCGCCGGCCACGCTGAAATCGGCGTAGTCCTCGGCCTGGAACCCCATGCGATAACCGAACGGCCGGGTCAGGTCGACCGGCACGCCCTGGATCTGCAGCTGCCCTCGCCCATCGAAACCGGACGCGGCCATGATCTGCTCTTCAGCGCGCGCACGGTTCTGCGCGTTGAGCTGGGAGAACTGGGCGCGCATGCCGATCTCGGCGTTCTCGCCCAGCTTCGGAATCGTCTCGCCGCGCAGGTTGCCGTTGGCGTCGAAGGTGAAACGCACCTCCATCGAGGTGGCATTGCGCTCCGGCGTATTGGCCGGGGTGCGCGCCAGTGAGGCGTCGCGGGTACGCATCACCGGTGCGCCCAGGTCACCTTCCGGCAACTGCCCGAAGCGCGCCCACGCCGTGGTCGAATCCAGGTACAGATCGAACTCGGGAATGTAGGTGATGGCGTGGTTGAAGCGGCCCAGCACCGGGATCTTCGGCAGCGTCGGGCCACCGCCGGCACCGATCAGCACCGGCGAGCTGGCGATGCCCTTGGCCGCCAGCAGCGCCTCCAGGATCGTCACATGGTCCTTGCAGTCACCATAGTGGTTGTCGAGGATGCTCTGCGCACTGTTCGGCTCCAGGCCACCATTGCCCAGGTACACCGCCACGTAGCGGATGTTCTGCGCCACCCAGCGGTACAACGCGTCGGCCTGCTCGCGACGGTCGCTGATGCCAGCGGTGATCTCATCGGCCAGCGCCTGCAGTTCCGGCGTGACCTGCGCGGCCGGGCCGGCCTTGAGCTGGTAGGCGCGACCCATCTGCGACCAGTCACGATAGGTGCTGGCCATGATGTTCGGGCCGAACTCCCAGCCCGCCGCCGACCAGTTCTGTGCTGGCATGGCTTCGCGACGCTGGTAGCGCCAGCGCCACTGTGCCTGTCCGTTCTTCACCGTGGGGCGATCACTGCCCTGCACGCCGCGGCTGTCGACGAACATCGGCAGGTTGGCCGGCGCACTCAGGGTGACCTCGGCGTCCTCGTACTCGGTGAAGACATTGAAGGTCTCCCACAGGCCGAAGTAGCCCGGGAAGTACGGCGTGGCCTGGGTGCGGCGCACCTGATAGTACAGGCGCGTGCCCGGGGCCAGGTTCGGGAACACGATCACCCGCACCTTGCGGTCGGCATACATCGCCGCCGAAGCGCTGGAGTAGCTCTCCTGGGTATAGATGCGGTCGGCGGGTACGTCGCGGCGCTGGCCATCGGCGGTGATGGTGTAGGCGCCGAGCACTTCCAGCGTCTCCATCTTCTCGCTGTAGCTCAGCCGCACCTGGCTGAACTGCTCGACGGAGGCCTTGGTCTTGAGCAGGACTTCGTAGGTTTCGGTCTGCACATTGCCCGCATCCGGCCGCACCTGGTAGTCGGCGCGGTAACGGACAATGCTGAAATTATTGCTGGCTTCGGTATCGCCGCTGGTGGAAGGCGGCGCCGTGGCGGGCGCGGAGGTGGCGGTGTCTGCCAGTGCCGGGCCGGCAGCCAGGAAGGCTGCCAGCGCCAGTGCCAGCGCGCTTGGTACGGGGTGAAGCATGCGTCGGTTCCTTGGACGTCGTGGGGGATACGTCGGGTCTTACTTCGGCGGCGGCGGTGCCAGCACCGTGCGGTCGCCATTGTGCTCGGGCGGACTGACCACGCCGGCCGCTTCCATGGCCTCGATCAATCGCGCTGCACGGTTGTAGCCGATCTTCAGCCGGCGCTGCACGCCGGAAATCGAGGCACGGCGGGTCTCGGTGACCACCCGCAGCGCTTCGTCATACAACGGGTCGGACTCATCGCCGGCAGAGCTGTTCTCGGGCAGGCCGGTGGCGCCGACGACCACGCCGTCGCCCATCGTCTGCACTTCGTCCAGCACGCCGTCGACGTAGTCGGCCGGGCCCATCGCCTTGAGGTGTTCAACCACGCGATGCACTTCCTCGTCGGAGACGAAGGCGCCGTGCACGCGCTCGGGCATGGCGGTACCCGGCGGCAGGTACAGCATGTCGCCGTGGCCCAGCAGGGTTTCCGCGCCGGACTGGTCGAGGATGGTGCGCGAGTCGATCTTGGAGCTGACCTGGAAGGCGATGCGGGTCGGGATGTTGGCCTTGATCAGGCCGGTGATCACGTCCACCGACGGGCGCTGCGTGGCCAGGATCAGGTGGATGCCCGCCGCACGCGCCTTCTGTGCCAGGCGCGCGATCAGCTCTTCCACCTTCTTGCCGACGATCATCATCATGTCGGCGAATTCGTCGATGAAGATGACGATGAACGGCAGCGTCTCCAGCGGACGCGGCGCCTCGCCCAGTTCCGGGTTCGGCTTGAACAGCGGGTCCATCAGCGGCTGGCCGGCGTCCTGGGCTTCCTTCACCTTCTTGTTGAAGCCCGCAAGGTTGCGCACGCCCACCGCGCTCATCAGCTTGTAGCGGCGCTCCATCTCGGCCACGCACCAGCGCAGGCCGTTGGCGGCCTCCTTCATGTCGGTGACCACCGGCGCCAGCAGGTGCGGGATGCCCTGGTAGACGCTCAGTTCGAGCATCTTCGGGTCGATCATCAGCATCCGCAGGTCTTTCGGCGAGGCCTTGAACAGCAGGCTCAGCACCATCGCGTTGACCGCCACCGACTTGCCCGAACCGGTGGTACCGGCCACCAGCAGGTGCGGCATGCGCGCCAGATCGGCCACGGTCGAGCGGCCAGCGATGTCCTTGCCCAGCGCCAGGGTCAGCACGCTGGCCGACTTGTCGTACTCCTTCGAACGCAGCAGCTCGGAGAGGTAGATCATCTCGCGGGTGACGTTGGGAATTTCCAGGCCGATCACCGATTTGCCCGGAATGACGTCGACCACGCGCACCGACTTCACCGACAGGCCGCGCGCGATGTCCTTGTCCAGCGAACTGATCTGGCTGACCTTGATGCCCGGCGCCGGCTCGATCTCGAAGCGGGTAATGACCGGGCCGGGGTTGGCGCCGACCACCTGGGCGTCGATGCGGAAATCCTTCAGCTTGAACTCGATCTGCCGCGACAGCGCGTCCAGAGTTTCCTTGTCGTAGCCCACCGGCTGCGGCTTGGGATCGTCCAGCAGGGCCAGCGGCGGCAGGTCTGATCCGTCGCCGTTGACGCCACGGAACATCGGGATCTGCGTGTCGCGCTTGGCCCGGTCACTCTTCTCGATCACCGGTTCCGGGCGCGGCTCGATCTTCACCGGCTCGCGCTTGGCGCGCACCTCGGCATCGGCCTTGCGTACCTCCTGGCGTTCCTCGCGCATCACCCGGGTCTGCTGCCACTCGGTGACTTCTTCCTTCTTGCGCGCCAGCAACGGCGCCAGCGACATCACGCCGCGGCCGATCTTCTCCATCACCGTGAACCAGGACAGCCCGGTGGCCAGGGTGATCGAGGCCAGCAGCAGCACCAGCACGAACAGGTTCGCGCCCAGCGCACCGAAGCCCAGCGTGAGCGAATTGCCGACCAGCTTGCCGAGGATGCCGCCGGCACTGGAGACGTCGCCACTGAACAGGCGCACATGCAGGAAGCCGGTGCCGGCGATCAGGAAACCGACCAGGCCAACCAGGCGCAGCGCCGGGTCCAGATCGTTCTCGCCCTTGCTCTCGCGCTTGAGGCCGAACATGGCGATCCACGCCAGCGCGCCGAGCACCACCGGCAACAGGAAGGCGATGTAGCCGAACAGCTGCAGCAGCACGTCGGCGATCCAGGCCCCGGCGCGGCCGCCGAGGTTGTGCACCGGTGCGACCACGCTGCCGGTGTGCGACCAGCCCGGGTCGGTCGCTGAATAGGTGAACAGACTGGCCGCCAGGTACAGCAGCGCCGGCGCGATGGCGATCAGGCCAAGGTCGCGCCAGAGGCGTTGGCGGCGTGGATTGTCGGTCGTCGCCGCCGCGGCCGTGCGACGTGACGCCTTGCTGTCGTCGGACTTGGAGCGTTCGGGGACCTGCTTCGCCACCTTAGACCATACCTTTGGAATGCGCTGTTAGTGATTGATAATAAATGAGACGGCGTCAGTTTTCAGTTATGCGACGTCCGACGGGGCAATCAGAGGGCCGGAACCACTGCTGGATGACGGCGTTCTGTTCATCGGCTTGAATCGCCCTGCCCCAGCCGCCACTCTATGACCAGCCACGGATGCTGCGCAAACATCGCCAGCGCCTTGTCCCATCTACCTTTTCGCGAGTCTACATGAGCACCAGCCTGCCCTCCCGCCACCAGCGCCTCATCATCCTCGGTTCCGGCCCGGCCGGTTGGACCGCCGCCGTCTACGCCGCCCGCGCCAACCTGAAGCCGGTCGTCATCACCGGCCTGCAGCAGGGCGGCCAGCTGATGACCACCACCGAAGTGGACAACTGGCCGGGCGACGCCCACGGCCTGATGGGCCCGGACCTGATGGCGCGCATGCAGGCCCACGCCGAGCGCTTCGAGACCAAGGTCATCTTCGACCACATCCACACCGCCGATGTGTCACAGCGCCCGTTCAAGCTGATCGGCGACAGCCACGAGTACACCTGCGATGCCCTGATCATCGCCACCGGCGCCACCGCCAAGTACCTGGGCATCCCGACCGAGGACGAGTTCAAGGGCCGCGGCGTTTCTGCCTGCGCCACCTGTGACGGCTTCTTCTACCGCGACCAGGACGTGGTCGTGGTCGGCGGCGGCAACACCGCCGTGGAAGAGGCGCTGTACCTGTCCAACATCGCCCGCAAGGTCTACCTGGTCCACCGCCGCGACACCCTGAAGGCGGAAAAGATCATGCAGGACAAGCTGTTCAAGAAGGTCGCCGAAGGCAAGATCGAGACCGTCTGGCACCACCAGGTTGAAGAAGTGCTGGGCAATGATGCCGGCGTGACCGGCGTGCGCGTGAAGTCCACGCTGGACGGCAGCACCCGCGACATCGACGCCCACGGCTTCTTCGTGGCCATCGGCCACCACCCGAACACCACCCTGTTCGACGGCCAGCTGGCGATGAACAACGGCTACCTGGAAATCCGCTCGGGCCTGGGCGGCAACGCCACCCAGACCTCGGTGGAAGGCGTGTTCGCCGCCGGCGACGTGGCCGACCAGCACTACCGCCAGGCGATCACCTCGGCCGGTTTCGGCTGCATGGCCGCACTGGACGCCGAGCGCTACCTGGACGCACAGGGCAAGGCGAGCTGAGAGGCGAACCTGCATCCGTAGAGTCGAGCCACGCTCGACTCATGCAAAAGGCCGACGCCAGTGCGTCGGCCTTTCTGTTTCATCTGCCCTATCCTTTCCCCATGCCTTCCCACCGCTTCCTCGACTCCCTGCAGTCCATTCCCGCCACCGACTGGGATGCACTGCACGACGGCCGCAACCCCTTCGTCAGTCATGCCTTCCTCTCGGGTCTGGAACAACACGGCTGTCTGCGCGAGGACTGGGGCTGGCAGCCCCGGCACTTCACACTGTGGGAGGGCGACCACCTGATGGGCGCCATTCCGGGTTACCTGAAGACCAACTCCCACGGCGAATTCGTGTTCGACCATGCCTGGGCCAACGCGTATGCCCGTCATGGCCGCGACTACTATCCGAAGTGGCTGGGCGCGGTGCCGTACTCGCCGGTCACCGGCCCGCGGTTGCTGGCCCGTCACGATTCAGAGCGCACCGCATTGCTGTCGGCGTTGCGCGACGCGTTGCCGCCACTGGACGTATCCTCGGCCCATATCAACTTCCACACCGCTGGTGACGAGGCGTTGTTCGGCGATGACTGGCTGCTGCGCGAGGATGTGCAGTTCCAGTGGCAGAACCCGGGCGACTGGGCCACGTTCGAGCAGTTCCTCGGCGCGATGGACCACAAGCACCGCAAGAACATCCGCCAGGAACGCGCCAAGGTCATTCGCCAGGGCATCACCTTCCGCGTGGTGCACGGCGACGAGGCCAGCCGCGCCGACCTGCAGGCGATGTACCGCTTCTACCTGCAGACCTTCCTCGAGTACGGCAATGCCCCGGCACTGACTGAGGCCTTCCTGCGCCATCTGGCGATTTCGCTGGGGCGCGGGCTGGTGCTGTTCCTGGCCGAACAGGACGGCGAGCCGATTGCCGGCGCGCTATGCCTGCGCGGTGGAGACACGCTGTACGGCCGTTACTGGGGCGGCGCCGCGCTGCCCGGCCTGCACTTCGAGGCCTGCTACTACCAAGGCATCGAGTATTGCCTGCGCGAAGGGCTGACCCGCTTCGAGCCGGGCGCACAGGGCGAGCATAAGCTGGCACGCGGCTTCCTCCCGACGCTGGTGCGCAGCCGGCACTGGGTGGCCGATCGGGATTTCGCAGACGCACTGCAGGACTGGTGCCGGCAGGAGCGGCGCGATGTGCGGCGTTACCAGCAGGAGCTGCAAGGGCATGGGCCGTTCCGCGCAGGAACGTAGAGCCGAGCGTGCTCGACCTGGGCGCCGCCAAAAAGCGTGCCAACCAAGGTGGGCACCTACCGGAGCAATAGCGAGAGCTGCGCGCATCGATCTGGCACCTACCAGATCGATGGCGAGGGCGCTGTGCTCAGGTGCACTGCCAGAAGTGCCCGCTCACCTGGCACTTCGCACACCAGAACGTGTAGAGCATGCCGCCGCTGCCCCACAGCAGCGTGCCCTCACCCGTGGTCGGCAGTGTCGAATCCAGCTGCATCACGAACGGCATCTCTTCGCCGCAATCGATGCACGCCGGGTACCACGCACTCTGCACCCAGCTTGGCGCTCCGCCCACACGCGACAGGTTCTGCCGATGATTGGACTGGCCCCAGTCCTGTTGTTGCCAGCGCGCACTGTCCATGGCGACCAGACCCACCTCGGCCTGCATCAGGTCGCCACTGTCGGTGGGTGTGTTCGGCACCTCACGGTGCTGGCTGGGGTGGCAGCTGGGCAGGCCGGCCGCATCATGGCGATAGAAACGCACGGGCGGGTCTTCCCAGCCGCAGCAGTCCAGGCACAGCCCCAGCGTGATCTCGCCCGACGCGCCCGGCTGCAGCGCGGCGGCATCGGTCTGCAGCAGGCGCTGAAGCGGCGCATGGCAGCTGCTACACAGCGCTTCCAGCGGCCCTCCCATCTGCCCAGCATGGTGTACCTGCCCACCATTCCAGGTCGGGTGCAGGCGCCAGGTGCGCTTGCGCCAGCTCGGTTCGTCCGCCTGCTGCGCGCGATGCTGTTCGCGGCCGAAGCGGAAGTGCAATGGCCGCTCGCCATGTAGGCGACGCGGCTGCGGACCTTCGGCGACGCCGGCCCAGTGCGCCCAGACCTCGGCATCCAACCGCCCCCAGTCGACCAGGTAGCCGCGAGCAATGGCGTAGGTCTCGGACTGGGCGGCGAGCAGCAGCGCCCTGGCCCGCGCCATTTCGCGATCGTCATCGGCTTCGGCCAGGATCTGCGCCCAATGCGCGGCCGTCGCGCTGGGCAGGCCCTGCCAGACCTGCGCGGCCAACTGCACCTCATCCTCACTGGCGACCGCCAGCAATGCCTCCCAATCGTCCTGCAGCACCTGCGGCGCCTGATAGCTGGCGAACTCCATCACGCTCGTCAACACGTCACCGCGCTCGCCCGCGCGATAGCGGCGCCACGCGTCGGCCGCGACCGCGGGCACCGCGTCATCCGGCAGCAGGTCCAGTGCCATGTCGAGGAAGGCCGAGCTCGGCGAAGGCCGCGCCAGCGCCTGCAGCATCAACTCTCCCAGTTGACGCGGCTGTTCAGTGGCCATCGACAGCAGCATGCCTTGGCTGTCGTTGCGCGTGCGCGGGGCGTCATGCAGGTCGAGGATGGCGCTGATCGAGTCACTCATTCGGAGGCTCCTTGCCGGTGAATAGTGATGGTGCCAGACATCACGAATCACCACGACGAATACAATGGCCCCATGACCCGCCAGCTGCCCTGGCGCCTGGCCGATGCGCCGGACGCCCCCTTCCCTCCGGCCGAGACCGCACTGCGCCAGCCCGATGGCCTGCTGGCGGTGGGCGGCGACCTGCATCCGGTGCGTCTGCTCAATGCCTACGCCGGCGGTATCTTTCCGTGGTTCAGCGAGGGCGAGCCAATCCTGTGGTGGTCGCCGGACCCGCGCATGGTGTTCCGCACCGACGGCGTGCACCTGTCCAGCCGCTTCCGCCGCCAGCTGCGCAGCAGCACGTGGGAGGTCACCGCCGACACCGCCTTCAGTCGTGTGATGCGCGCCTGCGCCACGGCACCTCGGCCCGACCAGGACGGTACGTGGATCAGCCCGGCGATGGTCGAGGCATACAGCCAGCTGCACGACCTTGGCTTCGCCCATTCCTTCGAAGTCTGGGATCGGCAGACACTGGTCGGCGGCATCTATGGCGTCGCGATCGGTGCCATGTTCTTCGGCGAGAGCATGTTCAGTGGCGCCAGTGGCGGCTCCAAGATCGCCCTGGCCGCGTTGGCAGCCACCCTGCGTAGCTGGGGCTGGGAACTGATCGATGCCCAGGTCGAAAATCCGCACCTGCTGCGGATGGGTGCCGAACACCTGCCGCGCGCGGACTTCCTGGAGCACGTCCGCCAGGCCGTACACCGTGACGGCCGTGAAGGCCCCTGGACCCAGGCGGTAGGACGCTTGCCAGCACAGCGTTTGGCCGGGGGTTAACACAAACTTTGCAAGCCGGGCCCATCACGCGTAAAATACCGCGCCTTAGGCCCAGCGTGGCCGTTTTCTGAACCGCACAGGACTACATGTCGAAAGACGATTCCATCGAGTTCGAGGGCACCGTCAGCGAGACGCTGCCGAACACCACTTTCCGCGTTCGTCTGGAAAATGGGCACGAAATCATCGCCCACATCTCCGGCCGCATGCGCAAGAACTACATCCGCATCCTCACCGGTGACCGGGTCAAGGTTGAAATGACCCCGTACGACCTGACCAAGGGTCGTATCACCTACCGCATGAAGTAAGCGGTCGGCGCATTGCGCCACTCCGACAGGGCCGGCCTCGCTGCTGGCCCTTTGTCGTGCGCGGAAGAAAGCGACCGGCACCGGGACCGCTCGATTTTCGTCCCTGTCCGAAATACCGCATCGCGCCGCGACTCTAGAATCAACGCGTTCTTCACAGAAGGCGTTGCGCGCATGACCTACCTGATCGTCCTGGACCCCCAGTCCGTCACCAGCCGCTGCTACGCCAGCAAGGGCCCGGACGGCACCTGGTTCGGCCAGCCCTGCCTGGTCTGCACCAGCATGGACGCCTCGCACCCGCTGTACCTGGCCGTGCAGCGCGAGATTCCGCATATGGGCAGCACCCTCAAGCAGCGCCTGCACATTCCGCACGAGGCGGTTGCCTTTGTCATCGAAGACGGCGGCGACCAGGGGCGCCAGCAGGGATTCCGTTCGATCGCGGCCTGAGGCGCCAAAGGTCATCGTGACCGATCTCACCGTGGCTTCGGTCAGCCCTGCTTGCGGCAGATTCGCATTTGCAGCGGCGGCGGCATCTTGGGATCCGATCCAGTCCGGATCGCTGCCCCCTGCCCCGCCATGAACCTGTCTTCCCTGCTCATCCCCCTGGCTTTGTCCGCCGTCACCCTGCTGGCGTCGTCCGCCCATGCCGCCGACACCGCGCCGGCACAGTGCGTATCACTGACCGGCGAACAACAGATCGTTCGCGCCGGCGCCGACAAGAACATCCTGCTTCGCTCCGGCGAAGACCACTATGTTGTGCATTTCCGCAACAGCTGCCCTTCTGCCGTACTGGCCACCCGCCTCGGCTTCAAGACCGACGGCAAAGAAGCTGACGAGCTGTGCAGCGAGGGCCGAAGCGCACTGGACACCGGTCGCGGCAGCTGCGAGGTTGCACGCATCGAGCCGATCGATGCCGAGCGATTCAAGCGTGAGGCGCGCCGCCGCAGCCGCTGACCCCAGACAGGACAAGGGCGGCCGAAGCCGCCCTTGTCGCCATACACGTCAACGCGTCGCGGCAACCAGCGACAACACTCTCGGTTGCGCGCGCTGCCGTGCCAACCAGAGATCGTAGCTGGATTGCAGCCCCATCCAGAAAACCGCAGTACTCACCCCCGCCATCTCAAGGCGGATGGCCAGGTCAGGACTGATGCCCGCCTTGCCGTTCAGAACCCGCGAAAGGGCTACCCGCGACATTGCCAGGCGCTCGGCCGCTTCGGTCACAGACAGATCCATTGGATCAAAGACCATTGCCTTGATCGCCTGCCCGGGATGCGGATGGTGATGAATCATGCGCGGCCTCAGTGATAGTCCAGGTAATCCAGCAGCTCCACGTCGCTGCCGGCGAAACGGAAGGTAATCCGCCAGTTTCCATTGACCCATACAGACCAATGCCCTTTCAGGCCGCCCCGGAGCTTATGCAGACGCAATCCAGGCATGGCCAGATCCTCAGGACCCGAAGCAACATCCAGGATCGACAGGATCAACAACACCTTGCTGGCGTGACTGTGGCGGATTCCACTGCTACTGCCGGAACGGTAGAGCCGCTCGAGGCCCCTGTGGCGAAAACCGATGATCATCACTGTATCCTGTATCGTTTCGCGATACAAACAGGGCAACACCCTATCGCGACCAGAAGACAGCATTGGCACCTCCGTTCCGTTCAAGCAAGGCCGCGGACGACAGTCCCACTGGAAATGACAAGGGCGGCCGAAGCCGCCCCTTTCATTTCCAGGCCTTCACGTCAAGCCTATGGCATCAGCTCATTCCACCGTGACCGGCAGCAGCCGCTCCGGCTCGGCCTGGGTCTCGACCACCAGCTCGTCGTCGCGGACGTCGATACTGACCTTGCCACCGTTGACCAGCTTGCCGAACAACAGCTCGTCGGCCAGCGGACGCTTGATCTTGTCCTGGATCACGCGGGCCATCGGGCGGGCACCCATCAGCGGGTCGAAACCATGGTGGGCCAGCCAGTCGCGCGCGGTCGGGGTGGCCGACAGGCTGACGTGCTTGTCCTGCAGCAGCATCTCCAGCTCGATCAGGAACTTGTCGACCACGCGCAGGATGTGCTCGAAGCCCAGCGCCTGGAACTGCACCACCGCGTCGAGGCGGTTGCGGAATTCCGGGGTGAAGCTGCGGCGGATGGTCTCCATCGCGTCGGTGGCATGGTCCTGCTTGGTGAAGCCGATCGAACGCCGCGAGGCCTGCGCCGCACCGGCATTGGTGGTCATCACCAGCACTACGTTCTTGAAGTTGGCCTCGCGACCGTTGGTATCGGTCAGCACGCCGCGATCCATCACCTGCAACAGGATGTTGAAGATGTCCGGGTGCGCCTTCTCGATCTCATCCAGCAGCAGCACGCAGTGCGGCGTCTTGACGATCTTCTCGGTCAACAGGCCGCCCTGGTCAAAGCCGACGTAGCCCGGAGGCGCACCGATCAGGCGGCTGATCGAATGTGGCTCCATGTACTCGGACATGTCGAAGCGGACCAGTTCGATGCCCAGCTGCAGCGCCAGCTGCTTGGTCACCTCGGTCTTGCCGACACCGGTCGGGCCGGCGAACAGGAAGTTGCCGATCGGCTTTTCCGGGTTGCCCAGGCCCGAACGGGCCAGCTTGATCGCCGAGGACAGCGTCTCGATGGCCGGGTCCTGGCCGAAGATCACCATCTTCAGGTTGCGCTCCAGGTGCTGCAGCACATCCTTGTCGGTGGCGCTGACCTGCTTGGTCGGGATACGCGCCATCTTGGCGACGATCGCCTCCACTTCCTCGACGTCGATCAGTTCCTTGCGCTGGCCTTCCGGCAGCAGGCGTTGGCGGGCGCCCGCCTCGTCGATCACGTCGATGGCCTTGTCCGGCAGCAGGCGGTCGCCGATGTGCTTCATCGACAGGTCCACCGCAGCCTGCAGCGCCTCGTCGGAATAGGTCACACCGTGGTGCAGCTCGTACTTGGACTTCAGGCCCTGCAGGATCTCGTAGGTCTCGCCGACGGTCGGCTCGACGATGTCGATCTTCTGGAAGCGGCGGGCCAGCGCCCGGTCCTTCTCGAAGATGCCACGGTACTCCTGGAAGGTGGTCGAGCCGATACAGCGCAGCTCACCGGACGCCAGCGCCGGCTTGATCAGGTTGGAGGCATCCATGGTGCCGCCCGACGCCGAGCCGGCACCGATGATGGTGTGGATCTCGTCGATGAACAGCACCGCATTGGGCACCTTCTTCAGCGCGGTCAGCACGCTCTTCAGGCGCTTCTCGAAGTCGCCGCGGTACTTGGTGCCAGCCACCAGCGCGCCCAGGTCGAGCGAATAGATCACCGCATCGGCCAGAACGTCGGGCACCGAGCCCTCGACGATGCGGCGGGCCAGGCCCTCGGCGATGGCGGTCTTGCCTACGCCCGCCTCACCCACGTACAGCGGGTTGTTCTTGCGGCGGCGGCACAGGACCTGGATGGTGCGCTCGATCTCGTCGGCTCGACCAACCAACGGGTCGATGCGACCGGCCCGGGCCTGTTCGTTGAGGTTGCTGGCGAACTCGGTCAGGGCATCACCCTTCGGCTCGCCCTCCCCGCCTTCGATGCGGCCTTCGCCCTCGGAGGAGGACGACGGCTGCTCGCCTTCCTCGCCCAGCTTGGCGATGCCGTGGGACAGGTAATTGACCACATCCAGCCGGGTGACATCCTGCTGGTTGAGGTAGTAGACGGCGTGCGAGTCCTTCTCGCCGAAGATGGCGACCAGCACATTGGCGCCGGTGACCTCCTTCTTGCCCGAGGACTGCACGTGGTAAACGGCCCGCTGCAACACGCGCTGGAAGCCCAGGGTCGGCTGGGTATCGCGGCCGTCATCTTCGGCCAGGCGGGACACGGAGGCCTCGATGGCCTGCTCCAGCTCCTGGCGCAGGCGTTCGGCGTCGGCGCCACAGGCCTTCAGTACAGCCTGGGCGGACGGGTTGTCGAGCAGTGCCAACAGCAGGTGTTCGACCGTCATGAACTCATGCCGGGCCTCACGGGCGCGCTTGTAGCACTGGCCGATGGTGTGTTCGAGGTCTTTGCTGAACATGGATTACTCCGGCGGCAGATGGGGACAATATGCGGCCTGACTACGCGATTTCCATCACCCTAGCGGATTGCTGCGTTCAGATGGCGTTATCAGTGCGAATCGATTGATCTTCATTCACTCCAGGACAGCCCACCCAGCATGAGCGAACCCTACCTGAGCCGCTGGCGATTGCGGCGTGATGGCGCAGCCATCGAAACGCCCCATGCCCGGCTCTGGCCGGTGCTGACCGCCGCCGGCGCGCCGGCCATGCTGAAGATCAGCAGCGAAACCGAAGAGCAGAACAGCCATCGCCTGCTGCGTTGGTGGGACGGTGACGGCGCCGCCCGCCTGCTGGCCCACGAGGGGCCGGCGATCCTGATCGAACGTGCCGGCGGCGACTCGCTGCGGCAACGCTCGATCGAGGGCGACGATGACACCTGCACCACGGTCCTGTGCCAGGTCCTGCAGCGGCTGCACCGGCCACGGGGCGCACCGCCAGCGGAACTGGTCTGCCTGCGAACATGGTTCGCCGACCTGCTGCAGCCAAGGGCTGCGCTGCAGCCACTGCTGGAACAGTGCAGATCGCTGGCGGAGGGACTGTTGCAGCAGGAACAGGAGATCCGGCCGCTGCACGGCGACCTGCACCACGACAACGTGCTGGATTTCGGCGCGCGCGGCTGGTTGGCGATCGACCCGAAGCGGCTGCTGGGCGACCGCGCGTTCGATTACACGACGATGTTCAGTAATCCGGACCTGTGCGGCCCCGGCATCCATGTGGCCACCCGGCCTGAGCGGTTTGCCACCCGGCTGGAACAGGTCGGCGCGCTGGCGGGCCTGGAACGCACGCGCCTGCTGCGCTGGATCGCAGCCAGCGCGGGGCTGTCAGCGGTGTGGTTCCGGGATGATGGCGACCCCGCCGAAGTCGACGAGGCGGTGGCGAGAATGGCGCTGGAGGCGTTGGCGGAGGGCTGATCCCGCGCTCTGGTAGATGCCCACCTTGGTGGGCACGCCCCATCCACTATCGATACAGGCCCCTGCCTTGGTAGGTGCCCACCTTGGTGGGCACACCGGGTCCGGAGTCGATGTGCCCGGACGAAAACCGTCAGCCGGTCAGGCCTTTTCCATCGTGCACAGCAGCGGGTGCTGGTTCATCCGCGAGTACTCGTTGACCTGGGCGACCTTGGTCTCGGCCACTTCGCGGGTGAACACCCCGCACACGCCGCGGCCACGGGTATGGACGTGCAGCATCACCTGCGTGGCCTTGTCCAGGTCCATGCTGAAGAACTGCTGCAGCACGTCCACCACGAAATCCATCGGGGTGTAGTCGTCGTTGAGCAGCATCACCTGGTAGAACGGCGGCGGCGCCACTTCCGGGCGCGCGGGCTCCACGGCAACGCCGTGCTCGTGATGGGAATCGGGGGAAGACTCATGGGGCATCTGCCCATTATAGAGGCACGGGCCAGCCTGCGTCGGCCTGCCGCAGATTGGACGGCACGCACGCCCACCGTCACAATTGCACCCTCTCTCAACACTGTTTCACAGGATCTTCATGAAAAGGACCCTTCTTCCCGCCCTGCTGATCGCCCTGGCCGCCGCCGGCTCCGCCGCCGCCGAGACCCAGGCCGACAAGGCCGTGGCCCACCACCTGGACAAGCTGGGCTATACCTACGAGGTCGACGAGGACGGCGACTACCGCATGGTGTTCGACGTCGAGGGTGACCGCACCCAGATGGTCTACGTGCGCTCGTCGGTGGAAGATTTCGGCACCCACAACATCCGCGAAATCTGGTCGCCGGCCTACAGCGCCAAGACCAAGCAGTTTCCGGTGGCCGTGGCCAACCGCCTGCTGGAAGATTCGCAGGACGCCAAGATGGGTGGCTGGGTGAAGCAGGACACCACCGCCATGTTCGTAGTCAAGATCGACGCCGATGCAACGGCCGACCAGCTCAGCGACGCCATCGATGCGGCCATCCGCACCGCCGACGCCATGGAGCTGGAACTGACCAAGAAGGACGAGTTCTGAGTTGAACACCACGCCGGACCCGCGCTGGGCACCGCACGCCACTGTCGCCACCGTGGTGGTCGACGGTGGCCGCGTGCTGCTGGTCGAGGAGACCATCGACGGCCGCCAGGTGCTGAACCAGCCGGCCGGCCACCTCGAGCCGGGCGAAAGCCTGGCCGAGGCAGCCCTGCGCGAGACCCGCGAGGAAACCGGCTGGACGGTGCAGCTGATCCACTTCATCGGCTGCTACCAGTGGACGGCCGGCGACGGCACCACCTTCCTGCGCTTCTGCTATGCGGCGCGTCCGGTCTCGCACGACCCGGCGCAGCCGCTGGACACCGGCATCGATCGCGCGCTGTGGCTGACCCCGGCCGAGCTGCAGGCCGCCACGGAGCACCTGCGCAGCCCGCTGGTCTGGCAGGTGGTGGCTGATTTCCTGGGTGGCCAGCGCCATCCGCTTTCGCTGGTCCGGGAGGTCGCATGAGCACTCCGCGCGTGATGGTGGGCGTCTCCGGTGGCGTCGACTCCTCGGTCGCTGCCTGGCGGCTGGTGCAGCAGGGCGAAGCCGTGGCCGGCCTGTTCATGCAGAACTGGGCCGACGACGGCAGCGGCGAGTGCCGCGCCGAGGACGACCGCCGTGATGCGGTGGCCGTCTGCGGCCTGCTCGGTATCCCGTTCCACTTCCGTGATTTCTCCAGCGAGTACTGGCAGGGTGTGTTCGAGCACTTCCTGGCCGAGTACGCGGCCGGCCGCACCCCGAACCCGGACGTGCTGTGCAACCGCGAAGTGAAGTTCAAGCACTTCCTGGATGCCGCCCGCGAGCTGGGCGCCGAACGCATTGCCACCGGCCACTACGCGCGCGTGGCCCAGCGCGGCCACCAGTGGCTGCTGCTGCGTGGTGCCGACCGCTCCAAGGACCAGAGCTACTTCCTGCACCAGCTGGGCCAGGCGCAGCTGGCGGCCACCCTGTTCCCGATCGGCGACCTGGAAAAGACCGACCTGCGCCGGATCGCGCGTGACGTCAGCCTGCCGACCCACGCCAAGAAGGACTCCACCGGCATCTGCTTCATCGGTGAGCGCGACTTCCGCGAGTTCCTCGGCCGCTACCTGCCGGCCAAGCCCGGGCAGATCCTGGACCCGGCCGACGGCAGTGTGATCGCCGAGCACCCAGGCGTCTTCTATTTCACCCTGGGCCAGCGCGAGGGCCTGAACATCGGCGGCGTGCGTGGCCGCCCGGCCGCGCCGTGGTACGTGGTTGGCAAGGACGTGGCCAGCAACGTGCTGTACGTCGACCAGGATCGCGACAGCACGTGGATGCTGTCCAACCGCCTGCGCTCGGAGACCGCGCACTGGATTGCCGGCGCGCCGCCGGCACGACGCTTCGAATGCACCGCCCAGACCCGCTACCGCCAGCCCGACGAGCCGTGTACGGTCGAGGTGCTGGACGATGGCAGCGTGCTGGTCACCTTTGCGCGCCCGCAGCGCGCCGTTACTCCCGGTCAATCACTGGTGCTGTATGACGGTGATGTGTGCCTGGGTGGCGCGGTGATCGCCGCCACCGATGCGCCGCTGGAACAGCGCCTGCGCACCACCCCTTCCCCTTTTGA
This sequence comes from Stenotrophomonas mexicanensis, assembly GCF_032911605.1. NCBI lineage: Bacteria > Pseudomonadati > Pseudomonadota > Gammaproteobacteria > Lysobacterales > Lysobacteraceae > Stenotrophomonas > Stenotrophomonas mexicanensis. The sequence continues at coordinate 36,851 of NZ_JAWJTG010000001.1, read as the reverse complement.
GGTAATCGCTGCATGAGTTTCACTGTCGACGACCGCGTCCTGGCTTTGGCCGGCATTGCCCAGGCCCTGCAGCAGGTACGCCGCATCGCCGATACCGGCCATTCCGACGCCGCCGCCGTGCGCACCGCCGTGGACAGCGTGTTCCGCGTCGATGCCTCTTCGCCGCAGGAGGTGTTCGGTGACCGCAATGCATTGAAGGCTGGGCTGCGCCTGCTGCACAACTACTTCCGCAGCCAGGGCCAGGACCCGATCCTGCCCAAGCTGGCCCTGTCGGTGCTGCAGCTGGAGCGCCGCTTCGTGCAGGACGGCGCCACCGTGAACAAGGTCGCCTCGGGCATCGAACGCGCCCAGCGCCAGGCCGTCGAGCTGGGCGACAGTGGGCACCCGGACGTGCTGGCCAACCTGGGTGGCCTGTACGCCGACACCATCAGCCACCTGAAGCCGCGGGTGATGGTGCAGGGCAACCCGCATTACCTGGGCCAGGCCGGTGTGGTCGCAGAGATCCGCGCCCTGCTGCTGGCCGCGGTGCGCTCGGCGGTGCTGTGGCGGCAGCTGGGCGGCAGCTACTGGGACTTCCTGTTCAGCCGCAAGGCGATGATCGAGGCCGTGGACCGGCAGCTGGCCTGAGCCCCATGGGGTCGGATCCTTTTCCGGCAAGGAAAGGGCTCTGACCCCGAAGCCGCCGAGGCGTCGGAAAACCGGCGCATTCAGAATGCACTTCGAGGCATTTCGACGTTAAAGAGAAAGGGGGTACGGCCGATACATCCTCCGTGCACCTCCCGAGAACGTCCATGTACTCACGCATTTTCATCCGTCTGGCCGCCCCCCTGGCTCTGACCCTGCTGCTCCCCTTCGCCATCGGTTTCGAATGGCCGGCCGCCCTGCGCTGGGCGATCCTGACCACGATGACGCTGAGCTGGCTCGGCTTTGCGTGGTGGACCACCCGCGCCCAGGCGCACCGTTCCCCAGAACATGCCCGCGTCCTGCGTGAGCAGGACCAGCTGCTGACCGAGCTGCGCAACTTCGTCGGCAACGAAATCGACGGTTCGCGTGGCGAAGTGGAACGCGCCCGTGACCTGATCCGCCAGGCGGTCTCCAGCCTGGGCGGCAGCTTCGACGCCATGAACCGCAAGTCGCGCCAGCAGAGCCAGGCCCTGTCGCGCATCGTCGATCGTGCCGGTGATGAAGGCAATGCCGGCCTCGACGTTGCCCGTTTCGCCCAGCACGCCAGCAACCGCATGGAACAGCTGGTGGAAGCATTGGAACAGGTGAGCGGCCAGAGCAGCACCACCGTGCAGCACATCGACCAGATGGCGCAGCACCTGGATGGCATCTTCGCGCTGCTGGAAGACGTCAAGTCGATCGCCGACCAGACCAACCTGCTGGCGCTGAACGCCGCCATCGAAGCCGCGCGTGCCGGTGAAGCCGGTCGTGGCTTCGCGGTGGTCGCCGACGAAGTGCGCAACCTGTCCGAGCGCTCGACCACCTTCAACGAGCAGATCCGCAAGCTGGCGCACAGCTCCAAGGACGCCATCGCCAAGGTGCGCGAGACGGTCTCGCACATGGCCTCGCGTGACATGGACCGCTCCCGCGAAGCGCGCCAGGAGGCGGCGGCGATGCTCGATAACGTCGCGCAGATCAATGCGTCGCTGGGTGATGGCATGCGCGAAGTCTCCGACTGCGCCCGTTCGATTGATGGCAGCGTGGCCGAGGCCGTGCGCGCCCTGCAGTTCGAGGACATCGCCACCCAGGCGCTGGGCGGCGTGCACACCCACCTGGACCGCCTGACCGCGATCAACCGCGAAGCGGTGGCCCTGCAGGAACTGCTGCACCGCAATGGCGGCGTGTTCGACGAAGAGATCGCCACCGCCCTGCAGCGCACCGGCAACCGCCTGCGCGAACTGCGCAGCGAATGGGAACGCCCGCCGCACAAGCCGGTTGCCCAGCAGAGCATGGGCGCCGGCACCGTCGAGCTGTTCTGATCCTGATGTCCGCTGCCGCCGCCGGCAGCCCGCAAGGCCCCGGTTCGTCCGGGGCCCGTGCCGGTAACCCGCCGTTGGATGCATCCTGTACACGCACCATGACCCTGATCCGCGCCCTGCCATCCCTCGCCGACACCGAGCGCCCGCGCAACGCGAGCGTGCGTGAGCAGCTGCAGCAGCTGGAAGAGGTGGCCCGCGAGGAGATCCGCGAACTGCAGCAGCTGGCCGATGCGCGCCCTGCCCTGTCCCGCACGGACGACACGCTGCTGGGTCTGGCGTGGGACCTGGGGTTGGATGGGGAAGCCTTGAGGTAGATCCACGCCATGCGTGGATGGTCTTCACCACCACCCGCTCCAAACCCATGGCATGATCCGCCCATGCCACCTACGGCTGGACACGGAGTGTCGTCGCATGAGCACCACGTTCATGACCTGGCTGGGATTTGCTGTGATGGTGCTCATCGCGGTCACCTTCACCTGGCGCCCCGCCTACGCCACTTTGCGGCCACCCCGGCATAGACCTGTCGCATTCCTGTTCGGCAGCCTGCTCTTCATGCTGATGGCCTTTCTATTTGCCTGGGCGCCGGCAACTGCCATCAACACCGGGCATGTTCATCTGAGCCATCACCGCTCCGGCACCATTGATGCATGGCGGGACATCGAGCCGATGACCTTCTGGCTGATCATCGTCGCGGAGTACGCGTTCGGGCTGTTGATCGCCAGCTATTCCATTGCAGGCATCGCATTGATGAAACGGTAGATCCACGACTTTCGGGGATGGACGCCGCGATCTCTGCAACCTCTGCGTTGCCTGTCGCCTTTTAGGATTTATTGCATAGCCGGAGGAAGGGGACGAGGACACACTGCCCACTCCCCCTGTCTCCTCTGGCCTCTGCATGACGTTCAATCTGGAAGAAGCCCGCGAGGCTTTTGAGCAATTCCTGATGCTGATGGACGGCCAGATAGAATGGCTGGTCGCGCAGGCTCAAACGCATGGCATTGAACTGGATAGCAGCCCCGAAAGCCTCGACAGGCTGGAACGCCTCCATGACTTGATGGCAGCCACGCTGTCTGAGGACGAGCGGGACTCTCTGAGGGTCGTGTTCGCCCGATATCTAGGGGAGACCGTCAGGCTGGTACACGGTGGGAAGTGGGCCCTGCCACTTGATGACCCTAAGGACATCCACTTCAACAGGCCCGTCATCATGGGGCACTCACGCTACCCCCTGTGTGAATTCAGTCCCATCCATGCGATACGCGCCTACTCGCTTCGCCGCCGCCCGGGGCTGATCAGAAGCATCGTAGCCAGCAGCGTCAACCCGCAGATCCTGGACCTAAGCGATCTGGCGGAAAAGGATTGAGCCAAGTCGATCCGGCAAGGCATGTGACCTGTTGCTCGTACTCGAACCCGCAGTGCTAGCGCCGGCCATCCCCATGGCATGATGCGCCGGTCCCGTTCATGGAAGACCGATGGCCATCGCCCTGATCGCCGTGCTGTTGATCGAAGTCCTGCTGCTGGTCCTCTGGGCGCCGTTCTTCTTCCGCACCGGCATCGTCCTGTTCAATCAGCGCATCGCCGCTACGCCCGCAGAGCTGGCGCAGCTTTCGCTAGCCGGGTTGGAGCATGATCTGCCGGCCGATACCTGGCTGCGCCTGGTATTCCGCGCGCTGCCGGACGGCAGTGTCGCCTTTCGCGAGAGCTTCACGCCGAGCTTTGCCGGTCGCTACTTTCCGCTGATGCGCGGGCGGGTGATGATCGACGCGCGACGCAGGGAGGTGCGGGTGGTCGGGCGGTGCAGCTGGTTCGCGCTGGGCCTGACACTGATGCTGGTGCCCATCATCCTGGTCCGCCCGGCTGCCTCGCCAATGCTGGTGGCCCTGCTGCTGTTCTACATGGGCTATTTCATCCAGCGCCGACGCTATGCACATGTGGTGGAAGCAGTGCGCGCACGGCTTCGCTCCGAATTTCCGCAGCGAATGGTTGCCGCATCGCAGTAGATCCACGCCATGCGTGGATGATCGCGAGCACCGGCATTCGTGTCGACCAAGGTCGACACCTACCAGAGCGGTGCGTCGGCGTACGGCGATCCCGCCGGGCATGGCCCGGCGCCAGCCTCAGCGCGCCAGCACGACCTCGCTGGCAGCGTCGGTGCGCCCGGGCGCGGCGTGCTGCTGGCGCAGCCACTGCGCCAGGTCGCGCGGGCTGAGCGGGCGCGAGTACAGGTAGCCCTGGATCTCGTCGCAGCCCTGGCGACGCAGCATATCTTCTTCCTGATGCGTTTCCACGCCCTCGGCCACCACCTTCATTCCCAGCGCGTGGCCCAGGTGCACGATGGCCTGGGTGACTTCGGCCGTGCCTGAGTCATGCAGCATGCCCTGCACGAAACTGCGGTCGATCTTCAGGCGCCCCACCGGGAAACGGTTGAGGTAGTTCAGATTGGAGAAGCCGGTACCGAAATCATCCACCGCCAGCGGCACGCCATGCCGTTCCAGCACGTCGAAGCAATGGCGCAGGATGTCGGTGTCACGGATCAGCGCCGACTCGGTCAGCTCCAGCTCCAACCGCTGCGGCGGCCAGCCGTGGGCATGGCAGATCTCGATCACACGTTCGGCAAAACCGCGGTCGCGCAGCTGCACCGCCGATACATTGACCGCGATGCGGTCGAAACACAGGCCGGCCCGGTCCCAGGCGATCGCCTGGCGGCAGGCTTCATTCAGTACCCAGTCGCCGATGCGCACGATTTCGCCGCACTTCTCTGCAATCGGAATGAACTCGGCCGGGCTGCAGTAGCCGATGCCGGGACGATGCCAGCGCAGCAGTGCCTCGACCGCTGGTGGCTCGCCCTGGTGCGCATGCAGCAGCGGCTGGTAGGCCAGGCTGAACTCTTCGCGTTCGATCGCCCCGTGCAGGGCATGCTCCAACTCGAGCTTGCGCTGGATGCGGGCCAATGCGTCCTGGCTGTAGTACTGGTAGGTGTTGCGCCCCGCTTCCTTGGCCGCGTACATCGCGGCGTCGGCGGCACGCAGCAGTGAATCGAAATCGGTCTGGGCATCGCCCAGCATCGCGATGCCGACGCTGGCACCGACCTTCAACGTGGTCTCACCACGCCGCAGTGGCTCGGCCAGCGAGGCAATCAGCTTGCGGGCGACATGACCCGCATCTTCCGGCTCGGCCAGGTCGCGCAGCACAACGATGAACTCATCGCCACTGAAGCGGCCAAACAGGTCGTTGTTGCGCAGGTTCTGGTGCAGGCGGGTGGCGGCGGCCTTCAGCAGCGCATCACCGGTGGCATGACCGAAGCTGTCATTGATGGTCTTGAAGCCGTCCAGGTCGATGAACAACATCGCCAGCGAGGTGCCGCGGTCGCGCGCTTCCTCGATGGCTTCTGCCGTCTGCTCGCCGAGCAGCACACGATTGGGCAGACCGGTGAGCAGATCGTAGTGCGCCAGCAGCTCGATGCGCTCGTTGGCCTCGCGCTCGCGGGTGATGTCACGGAACAGCACCACGAACCGAGGCGGCAGGCCGTCACGGCGATCCAGCTCGATCAGCACCTGCACCCACACGCGCAGGCCTGACTGGCGATAGAAGCACAGGTCCAGCTGTTCCGGCAGTCCACCCGCAGCGATCCGGCCCAGCGCCGCCTCGAAGGCATTGCGCGAATCCTCGGTGTACAGCGCCAGCGCCTGATCGAGGGTGATCGGCTCCTTGCGCAGGCCGTGGATGCGGTAGCACTCCTCGGTCCACTGCATGTGCCGGGTCTGCACTTCGATCTCGCAGCCGCCGATGCGGCCCAGCGCGGAAACACGGTTGAGCAGTTCGGTACGCCAGCGGATCAGTGCATCGGTCTGGTGCTGCTCGGTGATGTTCTGCACCTGGCCGAGCAGTCGCTTGGGCTGGCCATCCATGTCCAGCAGCGGCTGCATCCATAGCCGCAGATGCTGCGACGGTTCGTTGCCGCGGGTCAGTTCCAGTTCGATGTTGGCGGCCCGGCCGTCGCGCCACAAGCGTCGCCATGCTGCGCGTAGCGCACCACGCGAGCGCGGATGCAGCTGCTTCAGCCAGCGCCGCTGGCCGGGTACGGCCCCCTGCTCCAACGACAGCAGCGAACGCAGCTCCGGCGACCACCAGAAATGACCGCTGTTGGGGTCGAACGACCAGCTGCCCATGCTGGCGATGCGCTGGGCCTCGCTCAGGTGCAGCTGCTGTTCCTGAAGCAGCCCTTCCAGCTGCTTCTGCTGTTCGATATCGGTATGCGTGCCGACCATGCGCAGCGGCTGGCCATCGGCGGTGCGCGCGACCACGCGGCCGCGGTCCAGTACCCAACGCCACTGGCCATCGGCCTGGCGGAAACGGAACTGTACGCTGTACTGCTCGCTCAAGCCACGCAGATGCTCATCCAGTGCAGCCCGCACCTGTGCGATGTCCTCGCTGTGCACGCGGGCCAGAATCTCGGTAGCGGTTTCATCGCCCAGTGCCGGGGTGCGCACCACACGGTCGCTGGGAATGTCCCAGTCCCAGAGGCTGTGGCCAGCACTGTCCAGCGCCAGCTCCCAGCGCCCACCGCCGCCGAGCGGCACCGGCTCGGGAATGCTCAGCGTGAAGGCCAGCAGGTTGCCGGCGCCATCATGCACGGCGCGCAGGTGGCCGTCGTAGTGCCCGTGCGGGCCACCCGGCAGCGTGCAGGCCACGATGCCGCCATCGGCGGCCATCAGGCGCAGATCTTCCAGCATCGGCGCATACGCAGCCACGGTCGCCGGCAGGCCGTGCTCGCGCGCAGCCGGATTGGCCGCCAGCGGGCGGCCCGTGCGGTCGACGATGACCAGCGCCGACGCAAGCGGGTGCTGCAGCAGGCTGGCGATGATCCCTTGGTCCACGCGATCTTGCTCCGGATGACACGCCCGTCAGCGGGGCACGCAGTGGTTAACGGCGCCTGCGGCGGATAATTGAGTGGTCTGGGCGCACCTGCGCGGTAAGATGGCCGGCGCCCCTTTCTTCCGCCCTGTCCATGCCCGCAGAACCGACCGGCAACGCCCCAGTTCCCGACCCGCGGATGGCGCAGGCGCTGAGCCGCGACCGGCGCCGGGTGGTGCTGAGCTACCTGGCGATGGCGCTGGCCTGGATGATCTCCACCGACAGTGCGGTGCAGGCACTGGTGCCCGACCCGCAGCAGGCGGCCTTGTGGCAGGGCCTGAAGGGCTCGTTCTTTGCCCTCGCCAGTGCCGGCCTGCTGTATCTGCTGCTGCGCCCGCTGGCCGAGCATGTGCTGCACACCCATGCACGCCAGCAAGCCTCGGAGCTGCGCCTGCGGCAGATGTTCGAAGGCAACCCCGGCCCGATCCTGGTCTACGACCTGGACACACTGGCGATCCTCGATGCCAATCCGGCGGCCTGTACGGCCTTCGGCTGGGACCGTGACGAACTGCTGGAGCAGACCATCGATTCGCTGTGGCCGCCAGGCCAGGACCTGGCGCTGCAGACCAAGCTGGAAGCGATCCGCGAGGCACCGGAGGAATTGTGCATCCTGCGTACCCAGCTGCAGCTGCGTGACGGCTCGCTGCGGCAGATGGAGCTGCGCTCCAACGCCATCAGCTATGACGGCCACAACGCCCGCCTGCTGATTGCCATCGACCGCACCGCCGAAGACCTGGCCCAGCTGCGCCGTGACCAGGCGCTGGCGCGGGTGGAGGAAGCCCACGAGCTGGCGCGCATCGGCGCTTGGGAACTGGACCCCTCCACGGGACTTGGCCGCTATTCGAACCAGGTCTATCGCTTGCTCGGTCGCCGCCCGCCCGAGGCGCGGCGCTGGCATCGCTTCGACGAACTGCTGGTGCCGGCAGACCCGGCCACCGCCACCCAGACCGAACAGTTGCTGGCCGAGCTCTGCTCCGGCGATCCCGTGCAGGTGGACGTGCTGTTGCCGTTGCTGTCGATGGATGGGCGCGCCTTGATGGTGCATCTGCGTGCGGCCAGCGGCATCGATGAGGCCGGCCGCAACCGCGTGCTTGGCACCCTGCAGGACGTGACGGAGCGCGAGCAGTCGCGACGCCTGCTGCGCGAGCGCGAGGAACAGTTCCGCGAACTGGTTCGGGTGCTGCCCGACGGCGTGGTGATCCTCTCCGACGAACACGTGCTGTACGCCAACGCCTGGGCCGCCAGCCTGTTCGGCTATGGCAGCCACACCCTGCTGGGCGAACCCCTGTCAGCACTGGTGGACAGCGCCGATCTGGCCCGCGTGCGCAGCCAATTGCGTGCAGGCCAACCACACCTGGGGCCCGGTCACAGCAGCGTGGTGGCGATGCAGCGCGCGGATGGCCGCAGCTTCCATGCCGGCCTGGCGGTGGGCGAAGTGCGTTATGGCGGACGCGACTGCAAGCTGCTGATCGTGCGCGACCTGAGCGATTCCGAACGCACCCGCACTGCACTGGAAACCAGCAACCGTGAGCTGCAGGCGATGGCCGGCCGACTGTTCTCGCTGCAGGAGGATGAGCGCCGCGCGATCTCGCGCGACCTGCACGACGACATCGGCCAGGCGATCACCGCAATCAAGCTGTCCGCCCATGCTGCGCAGGACGAGCATGATCCACAGCGCCGCGCCGAGGATCTGGCGCAGATCGTCAGCCTGGCCGACACCACCGTGGCCAAGCTGCGCGACATCTCCACGCTGCTGCGCCCGCCGCAGCTGGATGCCCTGGGCCTGGAGGCCGCACTGAGCTGGCAGGCACGGGTGCTGTTCCGTTCGTCGCCAGTGGAACTGCTGGCCGAGATCGAACCGCTGCCACAACGTCCTGACAACAGCATCGAGCAGGCCTGCTTCCGCATCGCGCAGGAGAGCCTGACCAATGCCCTGCGCCATGCCCGCGCCAGCCAGGTCCTGCTGCAGCTGCGCGATGTCGGCCAGCGCGGCCTGCACCTGCAGATCCGTGATGATGGCGAGGGCTTCGACCCGGACGGTCCGCGCGGGCTGGGCCTGATCGTGATGCGTGAGCGTGCGCAGAGCGTCGGTGGCCATGTGCGGATCGAATCCGCACACGGCGAAGGCACCCTGATCGACGTACACCTCCCCTACCAGGCGGCCAGCATGGCCGCCGTTGAGTCACCGGACTACTGAGCCTATGTGGAATCCCAACCAGCCCCCGGTCAGCATCGATGATGCGCCTGATCGCCTTGGCGCCGGCAACCCCGAGCTGCAGGCGATGGTCGCCGAGGCGGCCTCGGGCGGCACCGCACTGATGTTGATGCACGTGGACATCGACCACTTCGCCTCGGTCAACGAAAACATGAGCGCCGAGGTGGGTGACCAGGCCCTGGTGCTGGTGGCGCAGCGGTTGCAGTCCTACCTGCGTGGTCGCGGCAAGCTGTGGCGCCACGGCAGCGATGAGTTCCTGATCGCAGTGCCACGCACCGCCGACGTGCCATTGCCGGAGGACTTCGCAGAGGAGATCCGGCAGCAGATGGAGCTGCCGCTGTCGGTGCTGCCGTACACCTTGTTCATGACCGGCAAGCTGGGCGTCAGCCTGTGCCCGGACCATGCCAGCAGCACCTCGCGCCTGCTCGATCACGCCGAAGATGCGCTGTACCAAGCGGCCCGCGAAGGCGGCAACGCGGTGCGCATCCACGCCGTGGATACGCCACCGAGCGCGCACAGCGAAAGCATCATCGCCCGCCAGATCGTGGACGCCATTCCCAATGGTGAGCTGAAACTGCGTTACCAGCCGCTGGTCAGCGCCCGCGATGGCCACGTGGTCGGCATGGAAGCGCTGCTGCGCTGGCAGTCGCCGACGCTGGGCATGCTGGTGCCGGAGCGCTTCATGCGCACGGCAGAGCGGCTGGGCATCATCGTGCAGATCGGCACCTGGGTGCTGGAAGGCGCACTGAAGCAGGCACGCCTGTGGCGCGACCAGGGCTTCGACGACTTCACCATCGCGGTAAATGTCTCCACCCTGCAGCTGCTGCGGCCCAACTTCTTCGCTGAAGTCATGGGCCTGATCCAGGCCGCGGGCGTGCCGGCACAGATGCTGACGCTGGAGATCAACGAAAGCGCGCTGACCAACAACGTCAACTTCGTGCACGAGACGCTGGCCAATCTGCGCAACGAAGGTATCAGCCTGAGCCTGGACAATTTCGGCACCGGCGATTCCAGCCTGAGTGCACTGGTCCGCTACCCGGTGGACAAGCTCAAGATCGACCGCAGCTTCATCAAGAGCGCGCCGGCCGGCAACCGTGAGGCGGCCATCGCCCGCGCGATCGTCGCCATGGGCCATCAGCTGGGCATGACCGTGATCGCCAACGGCGTGGAATCACAGGCCCAGCTGGGCTTCCTGCGCCGCAATGACTGCGATGTGTTCCAGGGCTACCTGTTCGGCGAACCGATGTCGGCCGATGCCGCCGGCATGACCCTGCGCCGCCGCTACCTGCGTCCGGAAGCCTTTGCCGAGACCCGTCCCGACCGCACGCTGCTGCTGCTGGACGACGAAGAAAACGTACTGCGCTCGCTGGTGCGCCTGTTCCGTCGCGACGGCTACCGCATCCTGGCCGCCGGCAACGTGCGCGATGCATTCGACCTGCTGGCAATCAATGACGTGCAGGTGATCCTGTCCGACCAGCGCATGAGCGACATGAGCGGCACCGAGTTCCTGGGCCGGGTGAAGATGCTGTACCCGGACACGATCCGCCTGGTGCTGTCCGGTTACACCGACCTGAACACCGTGACCGACGCGATCAACCGCGGTGCGATCTATCGCTTCCTGACCAAGCCGTGGAACGACGACGAGCTGCGCAAGCACATCCACCAGGCGTTCCGCACCTACGAGGAGCAGCGCCGCAGCAACGCCGGTCCGGCGCCGGTAGAAAGCGGAGATGGCGGCGAGGATCGTCCGCTGCGGTGACCCACATGTAGAGTCGAGCATGGCTCGACTCTACAGAAGCGATCAGCGCGGCTGCTTCACCGGCAGCACCACGCGGAAGCGCGAGCCCACGCCCGGGGTGCTGTCCAGGTCGATGCGGCCGTGGTGCTTGTTGATGATGCTGTAGGAGATCGACAGGCCCAGGCCGGTGCCGCTGCCCACCGGCTTGGTGGTGAAGAACGGATCGAAGATGCGCTGGCGCAGTTCCGGCGAGATGCCGCCGCCGGTGTCTTCAAACTCGACCCATACATGATCGCCATCGACGCCGGTACGCACCGTGATCGTGCCGCGCTCGGCGATGGCGTGGCCGGCGTTGAGCAGCAGGTTCATGTAGACCTGGTTCAATTCCGACGGCAGGCACTCCACCAACGGCAACTGGCCGAACTCCCGCACCAGGGTGACCTTGTACTTCAGCTCGTTCCAGATGATGTTGATGGTCGATTCCAGGCCCGCGTGCAGGTCGACCAGCTTCCACGACTCGTCGCGGCCGGAATACGAGAAGTCCTTCAGATCACGCACGATGCGCGTCACCCGCTCGATGCCTTCGCGCGACTCGGCCATCAGCTGCGGCAGGTCGCGGCTGATGAAATCGATGTCCAGGCGGTCACGGATATCGTCGATCTCCGGGATCAGCGCCTTCGGGTCCGGCGCCCGCAATGCGCGCTCGTAGGCTTCGATCACGGTGAACAGGCTGCGCAGGTACTCCTGCAGGCTGCCCAGGTTGGAGTGCACGTAGCCGATCGGGTTGTTGATCTCGTGCGCGACGCCTGCGGCGAGCTGGCCGATCGAGGCCATTTTCTCCGACTGCAGCAGTTTTTCCTGGGTACCGTTGAGGCGCAGGTAGGCCTGCCGCAGCTCTGCATGACGCTGCTGCAATTCGCGTTCGTAGTCTTCCTGGCCTTCGATATGGCGGAACAACGCCAGGAAGTGCCCCTGGCCGACCGGGCCGTGGTGATACAGATGGGCGATGACCACGCCCTCGCCCAGCGGCAGGCTGCCGTTCCAGTGACCATGCTGGCGCGCCTGCTCCAATGCATCAGGCGGCAGCAGTTCACGCAGGCGCTGCGGCGGTGGCAGGCCGCCGCCCTCACCGCTGGCCAGCAGGTTCTGCGCGGCCGGGTTGGCCAGCGCCACCTGCCCGTCTTCGGTGAACAGCAGCAGCCCTTCGCGCAGGCGCTCAAGCAGCGCCTGCAGCACCGGCTGCGGCGGAAGGGGGGCGGTAACCAGGGCGTTGGCAGCGGACACGGCGACTCGGGGCATTCGAACAGGCGCCCAATATACGCGGTCGTGCGGCGGGCTTCAGCCCGCGGGGGTGGGATGTGCGACCGCCGTCGCGTCAGGCGATGGCGAGTGGGCGCCGCGCAGTGACCGTATGCGACTGGCCCTTGGCATCATAGGAGGATGAGGCCTCGGTGCGCCCGAGCTGGCGCAGCGCCCAATCGACCTCGCGGCGCCGGCGCGACAGCAGCACGCCATTGGCTCGGTTGCGTTCGGCCAGTTCCTGGAGGTGATTCCCCTCACCAAGCGGCGGCGTGCCTTCCAGTGCACGCAGCGCCTCCAGCTTGGCACCGGTCGCCCGGATCAGCGCGTGTACGTCATGATCGACCAGCGCCTGACGTTCAACGTCAAGCGCCTGGGCCAGCCGCTGCAGTTGTTCGCTCATCGGCGCGGTCATCCGTGCAGCTGCTGATCCAGCTCAAGCATGCGCGATGCGATCGCGTCCGGATTGATCTTGTAGGTGCCGTTCTGCAGCGACTCGCGCACTGCGGCCACACGCTGGGCGTCGATTGCCGGGGCGGTGGTCAGCTCACGCTCGATGGCCTGCAGATTGGTGGCCTCGCCGGTCAGGCGCAGGCTGTCGGCCGCTTCGACCGGGCGCGTCGCCGCATCGGTGCTGACGCCGGGCTTGTTGGCCGGGGTCGTCACGCTGCGCAGTGCCTGGGGGACCTGCAGGTTGCCGTCGATTTTCTGGCTCATGGGGTGTCCTGGAGTTGCCGTTCACAAGGGATAACGGCCGCAGGGCCGTGATCTTTAGGGATATTTTGCGGTAAATCAACGCGCCACGATTACGTCACCGGCGGCATCGACCGTGCCCTGCACGATCCGCCGCGAGGACAGGTTCTCCACCGAGACCCGTTCGTTTTCACCGGCATCGCCCATCGCACGGCCTGCAATACGGACCTCGACCGAGCCGCGACGCGAAACCAGGGCCACATTGTCTCCTCGCTTGATGAGACGCTGCACCACCAGATCGTTGTTCGACAGCAGGGCTCCGGCCTGCAACGGACGGCGGGCGATGCGGCCGATCGCTGCATTCGGATCGGCCAGCACCGCACCGGCAATCCGGGCGGCATCACGCTGGGCAGTGGTGATATCGGCGGCGGTGAGGGTTTCTCCAGTGCCGATTCCGCGGTTGAGCACCAGCACGGTCTGGTTGCGCCGCACCTTTACTGGCACGAACAGGCGCCACCCGCCGGCATCGGGGCAGCTGACTTCAACCGTGGTGTTGGCGGTGGGCTGCACCTGCAGCGCGCCACCACACTTGGGCAAGCGCAGCGCATCGGCCACCTGGGCCTCGCCCTCGCTGCCGGCCGGCAGCGTCGACAACGCGGCGGTGCGGATACTGGCCACCGGCTGCCAGTCGGCGGCAACCGCCCACGGCGAGGCCAGCGCCAGCGCGATGGCGAACAGAGATGTGACCCGGCGCATGGCGCCTCCTGTCGAAGGGATCTGGCCCAGGTGCGTGCAAGGGGTGTGCCAGAGGGGCTTGTGTGGAGTCGAGCTAGCTCGACTGCTTTCATGACCAGTCGAGCAAGCTCGACTCTACAGAGGCAGGGTCGAGCATCGCTCGACTCTACAAAGGCGCTCAAGTTCGGGGCCCACCCCGCCGATACAGCAGCCATGTCCCATGACCTGCTCAACCGGATCGACCAGCGGACCCGACTGGCCGGCCACAATCGCCTGGCGCTGCTGCTGTTCCGCCTCGGCGGACGTCAGCTTTTTGGCGTCAATGTCTTCAAGGTTCAGGAAGTCCTGCGCCGCCCGGAGCTGTTCCAGGTGCCCGGACTGCCCAGCCAGTTCGCCGGCGTGGCCGACGTCCGTGGCCGCTCGGTGCCGGTGCTGGACCTGGGCCTGGCCATCGGCCACCCCGAGCGTGAGCCCGATGCGGACACCTCGCCCGGCTACCTGGTCGTCACCGAATTCAACCGTTCGATCCAGGGTTTCCTGGTCAGCGGCGTGGAGCGCATCGTCAACATCGCGGTGGAAGACATCCACCCGCCACCGGAACTGGGCGCCGAATCGAGCTATCTGACGGCGGTGACCCGCTTCCAGGGCGAGTTGATCCAGGTGATCGACGTTGAAAGCGTGCTGGCCGATATCGCCCAGGTACGCGGTGAAGCAGTACTCGACCCGGCGATGGCAATGCCCGCCGACGGCCCGCAGCTACAGGTGCTGGTGGTGGACGACTCTCGTGTAGCCCGCCAACAGATCCGCAGCGTGCTGGACCAGCTTGGGGTGGGCGCCACCCTGCTTTCCGACGGCAAGCAGGCGCTGGACCACCTGCTGCAGATCCAGGCCTCGGGCGAGAACCCCGCCGAGCGCTACGCCATGGTCATCTCGGACATCGAAATGCCGGCCATGGACGGCTATACGCTGACGACGGAAATCCGGCGCCACCCGGGCCTTGCCGGCCTGTATGTCCTGCTGCATACCTCGCTGTCGGGCGTATTCAACAATGCGATGGTCGAGCGCGTCGGCGCCAACGCCTTCGTCGCCAAGTATTCGCCGCACGAACTGGCCGACTTCGTGCTGGACCGCCTGCGCAAGGTCGCGATGGCGGCCTGAGGCCTCTGATCCGGTAGTGCCGGCCGCTGGCCGGCAACCGCGGACAACCCGGGAAGCCGGCCAGCGGCCGGCACTACCCTCTCGAATCTGGCACACCCCTTGCAGCTTCCCGGGCAACGTTCCTGTGGGAGTGCACCGTGCGCAACCTGATTACCGACTACCTGGGCGTCCACGCCCAGGCCATGCCGTTGCGCGAACAGCGGATGAAGCTGATCGCCAGCAACCTCGGCAATGCCGACACTCCCGGCTACAAGGCCCAGGATCTGGACTTCGATGCCGCCCTGCGCCACGCCCAGGGGCAGGATGCCAATGGCCTGATGGCCACCACCCACGAGCAGCACTACGAGATCAGTAGTGGCCTGAACCCGTTCCAGATCGCGCGCGAAGGCGTGCAACCCAGCCTGGACGGCAACACCGTCGATCCCGATGCCGAGCGTGCCGCCTATGGCCGCGCCGCACTCGAATACCGCGCCTCGCTCAGCTTCGTCGAGAGCAAGGTGCGTTCCATGCTGACCGCGATCACGGGGCAATAAGCCATGAGCAACCTGCCGATCTTCGATATCGCCGGCTCCGCGCTGCAGGCGCAGTCGGTGCGCATGAGCACCATCGCCTCCAACCTCTCCAACGCGGACACCGTCGCCGGTTCCGCCGATGCCGTGTACAAGCCGCTGGAGCCGATCTTCCAGGCCGTGACCAGCAAGAACGATCCGAACATCACGTCGGTGAAGGTCAAGGAGATCACCCAGAGCGAAGCCGCGCCGATCAAGCGCTATGAACCGGGCCACCCGCTGGCCGACGGCGATGGCTACATCTACCAGCCCGATGTCGATCCGGTGGCGCAGATGGTCAACCTGATCTCGACTTCGCGCAATTACCAGGCTGGCGTGGAGATGCTGACCACCGCCAAGGAACTGGCCCTGGCGACCTTGACCATGGGCCGCTGAGGCCCGCAGCACCGGATACCACCATGACCACCGCCGTCAACAACCAGACCAACCAGGACGTCTACGCCGCGCTCGGCCTGAACGCCCCGAACAGCAACGCCACCAAGAAGAAGAACACGCTGGACCAGGCCGATTTCCTGCGCCTGATGACCGAGCAGCTGCAGCATCAGGATCCGCTGAAGCCGATGGACAATACGCAGATGGTTGCGCAGATGGCGCAGATGTCCACCGTGCAGGGCATCACCGATCTGAACAAGACGGTGAAGGGCTTCCAGGAATCGATGGCCAGCGACCAGGTGCTGCGCGGTGCCGCTCTGGTTGGCCACCAGGTACTGGTGCCGTCGGAAAAGCTGGTACTGGAAAAGGAAGGCAGCGTCGAAGGCACGGTGGCTGCGCCCTCGGCCGGCATCGTGACCGTCGACATCACCGATGCCAACGGCACCAAGGTCACCTCGCTGAGCATAGAAGCCAAGGCCGCTGGCGAAACCGCGTTTCAGTGGGACGGCAAGGACGCCAACGGCAAGCGCATGGAACCGGGCAAGTACTCCATCGTCGCCAACCACGTCGACACCGCCGGCAAGAGCACCAAGCTGTCCACCTTCGTGCAGGCCCCGGTGGAGAGCGTGACCGTCGGCTCCGACGGCCTGTACCTGAATCTCAAGGGCCTGGGCACGGCCCCGATCGACTACGTGCTCCGCGTCAGCTGAGCCGCACATTCCGCATCTACCAGGAGCATCCCATGGGCTTCAACGTCTCCCTGTCCGGCATCAATGCCGCCAATACCGACCTGAGCGTCACCGCCAACAACGTCGCCAACGTCAATACCGCCGGCTTCAAGCAATCACGCGCCGAGTTCGCTGACCTGTTCGCCTCCACCAGCTACGGCCTGTCGAAGAACCAGACCGGCTCGGGCGTGCGTGTTTCCAACGTGGCCCAACAGTTCATCCAGGGCCACAACGAGCAGACCGGCCGCAGCCTGGACATGGCGATCTCCGGTGAGGGCTTCTTCACCATGAACATGAACGGCTCGCGCGTGTACTCGCGTGCCGGCAACTTCCAGACCGATTCCGCCGGCTATGTGATCAACCCGCAGGGCGCGCGCCTGCAGGTGTTCGCGCCGAACGCCGATGGCACCAACTTCGATGCAGGCCGCCTGGTGGACCTGCAGCTGCTGACTACCGACAGCGCGCCGAAGCAGACCAGCGAAGTGAAGGTCGGTTTCACCCTGCCCGCCAACGCCAAGCAACCGACGGTCACCAATTTCGACCCAACCGACTCGAACAGCTACAACCACTCCAGCGGCGGCATCACCGTGTACGACTCGCTGGGCGTGAGCCACATCCAGGTTTCGTACTTCGTGAAAGGCGCCAACCCCAACGAGTGGACCGTGCGCAACTACGTGGATGGCCAGCCGGCCGGCGCCCCGACCCCGGTGACGTTCGACAACAGCGGCAAGCTGACCAATCCTGCCAACGGCAAGGTCAGCCTCGGCACCTTCACCCCGACCACCGGCGCGGGCCAGCTGAACATGACGCTGGATATCAGCGGCTCGACCCAGTACGGCGAGAAGTTCGCGCTGCGCAACACCCAGCAGGACGGCTACGCCGCCGGCAAGCTCAACGAGATCACCGTGTCGGAAACCGGCGTGGTCTATGCCCGCTACTCCAACGGCGACGACAAGCCCCTCGGCCAGGTCGCACTGACCACGTTCAACAACACGCAGGGTCTGGAGCAGAAGGGCAACAACCTGTGGGTGGAGACGTTCGAGTCGGGCACCCCGCGCACCGGCATGCCGGACACCTCCAACCTCGGCAAGATCCAGGCCGGCTCGCTGGAAGCGTCCACCGTCGACCTCACCGAGCAGCTGGTCAACATGATCACCGCGCAGCGCAACTTCCAGGCCAACGCGCAGATGATCACCACGCAGGACCAGATCACCCAGACCGTCATCAACATCCGTTGATGACCTGCTGACCCCGTCACGGAACTCCCCGCATGGATAAAGCCCTTTACGTGGCGATGACCGGTGCCCGCGCCTCCCTGCAGGCGCAGGGTACGCTCAGCCACAACCTCGCCAACTCCGACACCCCCGGCTTCAAGGAAGCGCTGGCCAACACCGAAGCCTTCCCGATCCGTGGCCCGGGCTTTGCCTCGCGGGTGGATGCGCTGCATGTAGACGCCGGGTTCAACCGCACGCCCGGCTCGCAGCACATCACCGGCAAGCCTCTGGATCTGTCCCTGCAGACCGGCACCTGGCTGGCCGTGCAGTCCAGTGACGGTAGCGAGGCGTACACGCGCGGCGCGGCGTTGTCGGTGACGCCGAACGGCCAGCTGGTGACCTCCAGCGGCCGCCCGGTACTGGATGACAACAACAACCCGATCGCCATTCCGCCCTACCAGGCGATGGAGATCGGTGCCGACGGCACGCTCTCGATCATCCCGCAGGGCGAAGGTCCGCAGACCATGGCGCAGATCGGTCGCATCAAAGTGGTACAGGCACCGGATGAACGTCTGGAGCGTGGCCTGGATGGCCTGTTCCGCAACACCGACCCGCTACAGCCGTTCGCACCGGCACAGGGCACGGCCGTGCACAGCGGCCAGCTGGAAGGCAGCAACGTGGATGCCGCTGGCGCGCTGGTGCAGATGATCCAGCTGCAGCGCCAGTACGAAATGCAGGTGCAGGTGATCAAGCACGGCGACGAAAACGCGCGCAGCGCCAACAGCATGCTGCGCCTGGGCAGCTGACGGAATTCCGGCGCCGGTTGATGCCGGCGCTGGCACACCGCTTGCACACCCGCATACAAGGGCCGCACCACGCGGCCGGCTTCAGCAGACAGGACATCGAAGATGAACCAGGCATTGTGGATCGCGAAAACCGGACTGGATGCGCAGCAGATGCGCATGTCGGTGGTTTCCAACAACCTCGCCAACACCAACACCACCGGCTTCAAGCAGGACCGTGCCAGTTTTGAAGACCTGCTGTACCAGCAGGTGCGCCAGCCCGGCGGCTCATCGTCGGCGCAGACGCAGCTGCCCACCGGCCTGCAGCTGGGTACCGGCGTGCGCGTGGTCGCCACCGCCAAGAACTTTGAACAGGGTGGCCAGCAGCAGACCGGCCGCGCCCTGGACGTGATGGTCAATGGCCGCGGCTTCTTCGAAGTTCAGATGCCTGATGGCAGCTCGGCCTACACCCGTGATGGCTCGTTCAAGATCAACCAGGACAGCGAGCTGGTCACCAACAGCGGTTACCCGGTGCAGCCGGGTATCCAGATTCCCGAAGGCGCGCAGTCGGTGACCATCGGCACCGATGGCACCATCAGCGTGAAGATGGCCGACGGCGCCGCCTCGGTGGAAGTCGGCGCACTGACCCTGACCGACTTCGTCAATCCCGCAGGCCTGCAGGCACGTGGCGAGAACCTGTTCCTGGAGACCACTGCGTCCGGCCCGGCACAGAACGGCAACCCCGGCCTCAACGGCCTCGGCACTGTGGTGCAGGGCGCGCTGGAAGGCAGCAACGTCAACGTGGTGGAAGAGCTGGTGTCGATGATCGAAACCCAGCGCGCCTACGAGATGAACGCCAAGGCGATCTCCACCACCGACTCGATGCTCGGTTATCTCAACAACAAGCTCTGACCGGCCAAACCGGGAAACCGCCATGTCGCCCATTTCCAACTTCGCCCGCACTGCTCTCGCCTGCGCCGTGGCCGCCCTGCTCGGTGGTTGCGTGATCGCGGGCGACGTGCGCCCCTACCCGACGATGGCACCGATCCAGCCGATCATGCCGCCGCAGGCACAGCCGACCGCCGGTGCGATCTACGCTGCCGGCCCGACCCTGCAGCTGTATTCGGACCGACGCGCGCGCGATGTTGGCGACCTGTTGACCATCACCCTGCTGGAAAACACCACCGCGCAGACCAGCGCCAACACGGCCACCAACAAGGAATCGAACCTGAGCCTGGGTACGCCGTCCATTCTCGGCGCTCCGGTCACCCTCGGCGGCAAGGACATCCTGAGTGCCACAGCCAAGGGCGCGCGTGACTTCACCGGCAAGGGCAACAGCGCGCAGAGCAACCGCCTGCAGGGCAGCGTCACCGTCACCGTGGTGCAGCGCCTGCCCAACGGCAACCTGGTGGTGCAGGGGCAGAAGAACCTGCGGCTCAACCAGGGCGATGAACTGGTGCAGGTGCAGGGCATCGTGCGCCCGGGCGACATCAGCCAGGACAACACCATTCCGTCCAGCCGCGTGGCCGAGGCCCGCATCGTCTACGGCGGCCGCGGTCCCGTCGCGCAGTCCAACGCGATGGGCTGGCTGAGCCGCTTCTTCAACTCCGGCCTGACGCCGTTCTGAGTATGGCCATGAAACTCTTCTCCTCTTCTTCCTGGCAGCGACGCATGGCGTCGTTCGTCGCGCTGATGCTGCTGGTCGTGGCTGCCCCGGCCAGCGCCGAGCGCATCAAGGACCTGGCCCAGGTCGGCGGCGTGCGCGGCAATGCGCTGGTGGGTTATGGCCTGGTGGTCGGCCTGGATGGCAGCGGCGACCGCACCAGCCAGGCACCCTTCACCGTGCAGAGCCTGAAGAACCTGCTCGGCGAACTGGGCGTCAACGTGCCGCCGAACGTCAACCCGCAGCTGAAGAACGTGGCCGCCGTGGCGATCCACGCCGAACTGCCGCCGTTCGCCAAGCCGGGCCAGCCGATCGACATCACCGTGTCCTCGATCGGCAACGCGGTCTCGCTGCGCGGCGGTTCGCTGCTGATGGCGCCGCTGCGCGGTGCTGACGGCCAGATCTATGCCATCGCACAGGGCAACCTGATCGTCGGCGGCTTTGGTGCGCAGGGCAAAGACGGTTCCCGTGTCTCGGTGAACGTGCCCAGCGTCGGCCGCATTCCCAACGGTGCCACCGTTGAACGCGCCCTGCCCGACCCGCTGGCCAACGGCGGCGACATCACCCTGAACCTGCACAACAACGACTTCACCACGGTCTCGCGCATGGTTGCCGCGCTCAACAACGCCTTCGGCGAAGGCGCCGCGCGTGCGGTCGACGGCGTGACCGTAGCGGTTACCGCGCCGACCGATCCAGGCGCACGCATCGGCCTGTTGGCACGCATCGAGAACCTGGAACTTACCCCCGGCAGCGCCCCGGCCAAGGTGGTGGTCAATTCGCGTACCGGCACCGTGGTCATCGGCCAGCAGGTGCGCGTGGGACCGGCTGCGATCTCGCATGGTTCGCTGACCGTGACCATCCAGGAAAACACCAACGTCAGCCAGCCCAATGCGCTGTCCGGCGGCCGCACCGTGGCCAGCCCGCAGTCGACCATCACCGCCACCAACGACGGCAGCCGCATGTTCAAGTTCAGCGGCGGCACCACCCTGGACGAGATCGTGCACGCGGTGAACGCCGTGGGCGCGGCACCGGGCGATCTCATCGCGATCCTGGAAGCCCTGAAGCAGGCCGGCGCGCTGAGTGCCGAGCTCGAGGTGATCTGATATGCGTATCACTCCCGCATTCGATCTGCACCCGGCGCAACAGAACGATCCGGCCAAGATCGACAAGGTCGCGCGCCAGCTGGAAGGCCAGTTCGCGCAGATGCTGGTCAAGAGCATGCGTGACGCCAGCTTCGGCGACTCGCTGTTCCCCGGCGAAAACAAGATGTTCCGCGAGATGTACGACCAGAAGATTGCCGAGGCCATGACCCGCGGCAAGGGCCTGGGACTGTCGGGCATGATCAGCCGGCAGCTGTCCGGCCAGGCCGCGGACGGCCCCGCGCTGGATACCCGCGTGGACCCGGCCAAGGCCAGTCGTGCCTACCAGCTCAATGCACCGGCCAAGCCGGCACCGTCGCTGCCGCTGGAAGACGGCAGCCAGGCCGTGCGCCTGCTGCAGCAGATGGCCGCCGGTGCACAGCACGGTGCGCAGGCGGCGGTCGCACCGATGGAACAGGCCCTGGACCTGATCGCCGGCCGCGAGAGCAGCAGCATGCACCGCTCGTTGGGCACCGACGATCCGTACATCGGCAGCCTGCAGGGCGAGGACTGGGCCGCCAACAGCGACCAGTGGTCGGCCACCGCCAGCAATCGCGGCACCGCGATCAGCCCGGCCGATGCGATGGCCACCCGTACCGCCGTCGCCCAGCTGGGCGAACACACCCCGGAAGGCTTCGTCGCCAGCATCTGGCAGCACGCGCAGAGTGCAGCCAAGGAACTGGGCGTGGATGCCCGCGCCCTGGTCGCCCAGGCGGCGCTGGAAACCGGCTGGGGCAAGCGCCACATCAAGCATGCCGACGGTAGCACTTCGCACAACCTGTTCGGCATCAAGGCCAATGGCTGGAACGGCCAGCGCGCCGTGGCCGGCACCCACGAATATGTCGATGGCGTGCGCCGCAACGAGACCGCCAGCTTCCGCGCCTACAGTTCGCCGGCCGAGAGCTTCGCCGACTATGTGCGCCTGCTGAAGACCAGCCCGCGTTACCAGCAGGCACTGCAGGCCGGCACCGACGTGCAGGGCTTCGCCCGCGGCCTGCAGCGCGCCGGCTATGCCACCGATCCGCGTTACGCGGCCAAGATCGCCGCGATCGCCGGCGGCCCGACCATCGAGCGCGCCGTCAGCGCCGTCGCCGATGCCGGCTCGCGCCTTGGCCAGACCTTCGCCAGCACCGCAACCGCGGCGCTGGGTATCACTCGTCGTTGAGGAACCCCATGTCCAGCGTACTTTCCACCGGTACTGGTGCCCTGCTCGCCTTCCAGCGTGCGTTGGCGACCACCAGCCACAACGTCGCCAACATCAACACCCCTGGCTACAGCCGGCAGAAGGTCGACTTCGCCACGTCTGATCCGCAGAACTACGGCTTTGGGGACGTTGGCAGCGGCACCCGCATCACCGATATCCGCCGTGCTGCCGACCAGCTGGCCATCTCGCGCCTGCTCGACAGCAGCGGCGAGCTGGCACGCCTGAAGCAGCTTTCGGGCATGGCCGACCGGGTGAATGCCCTGTTCTCGGACCCGGCCACGAATGTCGCCGGCTCCTGGTCCAACTTCTTCGACGCCGTCAGTGGCCTTTCGTCCAACGCGGCCGGCACGGCCGACCGGCAGAGCCTGCTCGATGGCGGCAAGGCCCTGGCGAGCCGCTTCGTGCAGCTCAACACGCAGATGAACAACCTGAGCAGCGAGGTCAACAACGGGCTCATTGCCGGCGCCACGGAAGTCAATCGCCTGGCGCAGGAGATTGCGCAGATCAACGGTGCCATTGGCAGCAACGTGGCCAATGCGGCGCCGGACCTGCTCGATCGTCGCGACCAGCTGATCTCGCAGCTGATCGGTTACACCGGTGGCACTGCCGTCGTCCAGGATGGCGGCGTGATGAACGTCTATACCGCAGGCGGCAATGCGCTGGTGGTGGGCACGACCGCGTCCAAGGTCACTACGGTGACCGATCCATACCAGCCCGAACGCCTGCAACTGGCGCTGGAAACCCAGGGCAACACGATCACGCTCGATCCCAAGGCAGTGGGCGGAAAGATCGGCGGCATGCTCGAGTTCCGCGATACCGTGCTGACACCGGCCCAGGCCGAACTGGGCAAGCTCGCCGTCGGCCTGGCCGAGAGCTTCAACCAGGCGCACCACCAAGGCGTGGACCTGTACGGCAAGATGGGCGGCGACTTCTTCACCATCGGCAACCCGCGCGTCACGCCCAACGCGAGCAATACCGGTACCGGCAGCCTCACTGCGACCTATGGTGACCTGTCCAAGCTGGAGGCACAGAACATCGTCCTCAAGTTCGACGGCACCCAGTGGCAGGCCACCCGCGCCGACACCGGCGCCACCGTTGCGTTGACCGGTACCGGCACGACCGCCGATCCGCTGGTGATCAATGGCGTCAAGCTGGTGGTCGGCGGCACCCCGGCCACCAACGACCGTTTCCTCCTGCAGCCGACCGCGGGCGTCGCCGGAAGCCTGGAAACCGCCATCACCGATCCCTCCCGCATCGCCGCAGCGGCAGCAGTCAAGGGTACGGCTGCACTGGCCAACACCGGCACCGGGAAGCTGACCGGCGTCACCGTCAACGACGTATCCAATCCGAACCTGCGCGATCCTGCCGCAATCGTGTTCACGTCGGCGACCACCTACACCATCAACGGTGGGCCGCCACAGACCTACACACCGGGCCAGACCATCAGCGCCAATGGCTGGAGCTTCGTGCTGGACGGTGCACCGAAGGTCGGCGACACCTTCAATATCAGCCCTACTCCGGCAGGCTCGTCGGACAACAGCAACGCGGCAAAGCTGGCCAAGGTCGAGGACGCCAAGGCGTTCAACGGCGGCACCGTCACCCTCAACGGTGCGTTGGGGGGGTTGACCACGCAGGTCGGCGCGGCAGCACGTTCGGCCGAGTACTCGCTGGACGCGCAGCAGGTCATCACAGACAAGGCGCAGGCAGCCCGCGACGAGATCTCCGGCGTCAACCTGGATGAGGAAGCAGCCGACATGCTGCGGTTGCAGCAGGCCTATCAGGCCGCCTCACAGCTGATCTCCACCGCCGACAACATGTTCCAGACCATCCTGGGAGCCGTCCGTCGATGAGCAGCCGAATTTCCACCGGGATGATGTTCAACCAGTCCGTGTCGCTGATGCTCGCCAAGCAGTCGAAAATCAGCCACCTCGAGCAGCAGATCGCGACTGGCAGCAAGATCACCTCCGCCAAGGACGACCCGGTCGCTGCAGGTACGGCCGTTGGCCTGGACCGTGTCGTGGCCGGGCTCGAGCAGCTCGGCAAGAACGCCAACAGCGTGCAGAACCGCCTGGGCCTGCAGGAAAACGCCTTGGCTCAGGTCAATGAGCTCATGTCGCGCGCCGTGGAGTTGAGTATCCAGGCCAACAGTCCGGTGCCCAAGGCCAGTGACCTCAAGGCCATCGTCAGCGAGCTGAAGACCATCCAGGAAAGCCTGCTGTCGCTGGCCAATTCCAGGGATGGCAGCGGACGCTACCTGTTCGGTGGCAGCAACGACGCTGACGCCCCGTTCCAGCGAAGCGGCGGCACCGTGACCTACAGCGGTGACCAGAACCAGCGGCAGGTGGAGGTGGCACCGGGCCAACTGGTCTCCGACGCCCTGCCCGGCAGCGAGATCTTCATGCGCATCCCCACCGGCGATGGCCGTGTGGATGCCAGCGCGGCCGCCGGCAACACCGGCAGTGGCCTGTTGACCTCGGTCAGCCGTGACGGCAGCGGCAGCTGGGCCGGCGGCACGCTCAATGTCCGCTTCACCGGCACTGCCGAAGGTGCCTATGAGGTGGTTGATGGCACCGGCACGGTGGTCGGCAGCGGAACCCACAAACCCGGCGAGGACATTGTCGTTGGCGGTGTGCGCATGCGCATCGAGGGCAAGCCAGCCGCCGGTGATCAGTTCAACGTCAGCGACGCGGGTAGCCGCGACATCTTCTCCACCCTGGACAAACTGGTCGCCGCACTGGAAACCGACCCGTCCACCGAAAGCCAGCGCACGGCGCTGCAGAACACGCTGCAGTCCAGCATCCGCGACCTCAACAGGGCCTCGGAAACGATGATCGACGCCCGCGCCAAGGGCGGCGCCCAGCTGGCCGCCATCGATACCGCGGCCAGCGCCCGCGAAGCCACTGCCGTCACCGTCAAGAGCACGCTCTCGACGATGCGCGACCTCGATTACGCCGATGCCATCGGCCAATACAAGCTGGAGACCGCCGCCCTTCAAGCCGCCCAGACGATCTTCAGCCAGATGCAGGCGATGTCCCTGTTCAACAAGATCCGCTAGTCCCTTTCCCCGTTCCATCCGTCTTCCAGCACGGCGCGTCCCGCGCCTTCCACACCGAAACAACCGAGCAACCACGGAGAAGCACCATGGCACAGATCATCAACACCAACACCATGTCGCTGAACGCTCAGCGCAACCTGTCCACCAGCAGCAGCTCGCTGGCCACCTCGATCCAGCGCCTGTCCTCGGGCATGCGCATCAACAGTGCCAAGGACGACGCCGCCGGTCTGGCGATCTCCGAGCGTTTCACCACCCAGATCCGTGGCATCAACCAGGCCGCACGCAACGCCAACGACGGCATCTCGCTGGCGCAGACCGCTGAAGGCGCACTGGGCGAAGTCGGCAACAATCTGCAGCGCATCCGCGAACTGGCCGTTCAGGCCCGCAGTGCAACCAACTCGGCCTCGGACCGCCAGGCGCTGAACGCCGAAGTGCAGCTGCTGAAGCAGGAAATCCAGCGCGTTGCGGAGCAGACCAACTTCAACGGCACCAGCCTGCTGGACGGCAGCTTCACCAACCAGGCCTTCCAGATCGGCGCCGACCAGGGCCAGACCATCAACATCTCGCAGATCACCAATGCGAATGTGCACAAGCTCGGCGACTGGACCAGTGCCTCGACCCCGGCAAGCGTGGCCGGCAAGACTGCGACCGGTGGCGCCGAGGCTGCGATTCCGACCACCTCGGGTCCGTCCGGCAACTTCAATGCCATTGCGACGGTTCCTGCTGGTGGCTTTGCCTTCTCTGTCGGCGGTATTTCGATCCACACCGCCGCTGCTGGCGGGGCGGTCAATGCCGCTGACATCACCGCGGCACTGGCAAGCAAGTCCGATGCGCTGGTCGCCGCCGGCATCACCATGAGTGGCAGCGTGGCTGCCGGCACCTTGGCATTCTCGCGCGCCGACGGCAATGACCTGCCGATCACCGTCACCGGCGCCGGTGCCGGTGAGGGCTTCGCCACTGGCGCCTTTGTCGCCAACCATCAGAACGGCACGCCGGCAATTGCAGCTGATTTCCCCGCCATCACTGCCGGTCAGCTGACGCTGACCAAGGCCGATGGCAGTGGCGTGGTCGACATCAACGTGGGTGCCGCAAAGAACGCCTCGGAACGCAATACGTTGCTGGTGAACGCAATCAACGCCAAGACCCACGAAACCGGCGTCACCGCATCGCTGATCGACGGGAAGGTGCAGCTGGAAAACAAGGAAGGCAACTTCACCATTGGTGGCTCGCTGAGCGCCACCGCACTGGCCAATGCCACCGGCCTGACCGCAGGCAGCAGTGCCACCAATGGCACGGCGTTCACCGCAGGTACGGCCCAGACAGGCTTTGCAGAACTGGATATCTCCAACCAGGCCAACGCCGACAACGCCATCCTCGCCATGGATGCGGCGCTGCAGTCCGTCAATTCGGCCCGCGCCGACCTCGGCGCGATCCAGAACCGCTTCACCTCGACCATCGCCAACCTGAACACCAATTCGGAGAACCTGTCCGCCGCACGCAGCCGCATCCGCGACGTTGACTACGCACAGGAAACCGCCGAACTGACCCGCGGGCAGATCCTGCAGCAGGCCGGCACGGCCATGCTGGCCCAGGCCAACCAGGTGCCGCAGAACGTACTGCGCCTGCTGCAGTCGTAATTCCTGCACCACTCGAGCTGGAGCCGGGGCCCGCCATGCAGATGGCGGGGCCTTTTCGTTTGACCAGAGAAAAAAGGATCGAAACTCCGCTAAAGGCCGGAGGGGTAGTGCCGTTATTGATTTCAGCAGCGGTAGCACACCCCTTGGGGGGAAGCCAGCCACTGCCCCCCGAAACCGGTCAGGCTGCTCTGCCGGACACACTGCCTACAAGGAAACCGCACCATGGCACAAGTCATCAACACCAACACCATGTCGCTGAACGCCCAGCGCAACCTGGGCACCAGCGGCGCCAACCTGGCCACCACCATTCAGCGCCTGTCCTCGGGCATGCGCATCAACAGCGCCAAGGACGATGCGGCCGGCCTGGCGATCTCCGAGCGTTTCACCACCCAGATCCGCGGCGTCAACCAGGCCGCCCGCAACGCCAACGACGGCATCTCGCTGGCCCAGACCGCCGAAGGCGCACTGGGTGAGATCGGCAACAACCTGCAGCGCGTCCGCGAGCTGGCTGTGCAGTCGCGCAGCGCCACCAACTCGGCTTCGGACCGTCAGGCCCTGAACGCCGAAGTGCAGCTGCTGAAGCAGGAAATCCAGCGCGTCGCCGAACAGACCAACTTCAACGGCACCAACCTGCTGGATGGCACCTTCACCAACCAGGCGTTCCAGATCGGCGCCAACCAGGGTCAGACGATCAACATCTCCCAGGTTACCAACGCCAACATCAGCAAGCTCGGAAGCTGGACCAGCGCTTCGACCGATGGCTCGGTGACCGGCGCCGTTCCGAACGGTGGTGCTGCAAAGGCCATCAAGACTGACACTGCGGTTTCGGGTGCCTTTGGTGCTGTCACCGTCGGTGGCACGGCCTACAGCTTGAGCGTCAATGGCATTTCGATCTATGAAAATTCCACTGCCGCTGCAACGGTTGCAGGCGCCGATATCGACACTGCACTGAACAGCGCCGATGTCAGCAAGAAGCTGGCCGACGCAGGCATCACCCGCACCGGTACGGCCGCTGCCGGCACTCTGGCGTTCAGCAAAGCCGACGGCACTGACATCACTGTGGCTCAGGCCGGTGCCGCCACCAATGGTTTCGGCGCTACGTTCGTGACCACTCACAGCGGTGGCACTCCTGCAGTAGCCGCTTCCTACGGCTCGGCCAGCTTCAGCCTGGCCGGTAGCAAGGGCACGGCGCAGATCGATCTGACTGCTGTCGGCAACGCCGGCGACCGCGCCACCCAGATGGTCAATGCCGTCAACGCCAAGACCCACGAAACCGGCGTCAGCGCCGCACTGGTTGAAGGCAAGCTGCAGCTGACTGACAAGGAAGGCAACTTCACTGTCGCCGTCGCAGGCACCACCACTACTGCTTCGCTGACCCAGGAAACTGGCCTCACCGCAGGTGCGTCGACCAGCTATGCCGCAGGTGGCGCCAAGACCGGCTTTGCCGATCTGGACATCTCGTCGAAGGGCGGTGCCGACAACGCCATCCTGGCGATGGACGCAGCCCTGAACTCGATCAACTCCGCCCGCGCCGACCTGGGTGCGATCCAGAACCGCTTCACCTCGGTGGTTGCGAACCTGAACACCTCGTCGGAAAACATGTCGGCTGCCCGCAGCCGCATCCGCGACGTGGACTACGCTTCGGAAACCGCCGAGCTGACCCGCAACCAGATCCTGCAGCAGGCCGGTACCGCCATGCTGGCCCAGGCCAACCAGTCCAGCCAGAACGTGCTGAGCCTGCTGCGCTGATCCAGCGGTAGTACAAGGCAACAACGGGAAGGGGGCGCAAGCCCCCTTCTTCGTGCCCGGTGGCGGATTGGCATGGGCCTTGCAGAAGGCTGGAGAGCGTTTCCACGCTCAAGCTCGCCCCTCCCAGGCCGATAGCAGGTGCAGGACACCCGCCCGGCCCGTCCAAGATAAAGGATTCCCCTCATGGCCATCGGCACGATTGGTTCCGGCCTCGACATTCCCAGCCTGGTTGCACAGCTGACCGCCAAGGAACGCGAGCCCCGGGAAAAGCAGATCAACTCGGCGGGTGTTGCCGCCAGCGCCAAGCTTTCGGCGCTTGGCACCATCAAAAGCGGAATGACAGGTCTGCAGAGCGCGCTGAAGACCCTGGTCAAGGGCGTGGCCACCCCCGGCCTGAAAGTCAGCACGCCGACCGAGTCGAACTTCACTGCAACCCTGGACACCAGCACGACCGCCGGCAAGGCCGCTGCGGGCAGCCACCAGGTGGAAGTCAAATCCCTGGCACAGAACCAGAAGCTCAGCTCCAAGGCGTATACAAAGGACGCCGTGGTTGGCGACGGAACGCTGACGATCGCATACGGCGACAAGTCCGTCAGCGTGAACATCGAACCCGGCGCGACGATGGAGAAGATCGCAGCCGAGATCAATTCCGCCGCCGAGAGCAAGGGCGTCACCGCGGCCGTGGTGACGGCCGACGATGGCATGCACCTGGTATTGACCGCCGTTGATTCCGGCAGCAAGGGCGCGTTGAAAGTCAGCGCCAGTGGCGGCAATGGCGGACTCTCCGAGCTGGCCTATGACGGCACATCCGCATCGAAGATGACCGAGATGGTGCCCGCCAAGGATGCAGTGGTGGTGGTGGATGGTTTCACCCGCACCAGCAGCTCCAACACGATCACCGACCTGGTACCTGGCATCAGCCTCACCCTGACCAAGGCGAAGGAAGGCGAGACGCAGACGCTGACCGTCACTCCGGACAACAGCACGCTGAAGACCAATCTCACGGCCTTCATCACCGCCTACAACGGCATCCAGACCACGTTGAAGAATTCCAGCGCTTACAACGCTGAGACGCGCACGGCCTCGACCATGACCGGCGACGCCATGGTCCGTGGCCTGCAGCAGCAGCTGCGCGCCCAGCTGAGTGCCAACGTCAACGACCTCAAGGATCTGGGCATCACCATTGCCGCCGACGGCAGCATGAGCCTTGATGGCGCCAAGCTCGACACCGCGCTGGCGAAGAACCCGGAGGCGGCCACCAAGCTGTTCGGTGCAGAGGGCGCGCTGGGCAAGCCGATGACCGAACTGCTCAAGAGCAGCCTGGACGCGACCACCGGCACGATCACCCAGCGTACGGCGACCTTGAACAAGCAGATCAAGGCACTGGAAAAGCAGCTGGACGAGCTGGACAAGAACATGGAAAAGGTGGCCGACCGCTACACCAAGCAGTTCACCGCGATGGAAAAGATGGTCACGCAGATGCAATCGGCCGGCGGCTCGCTCATCCAGCAGCTCGGCAACTGATTTCCAGGCATTTTTCCGGCGCAGTCGGTACTCAAGTAGAGCCCCGGCTGCGCCGATAAC
This sequence comes from Stenotrophomonas mexicanensis, assembly GCF_032911605.1. Classification (NCBI taxonomy): domain Bacteria; kingdom Pseudomonadati; phylum Pseudomonadota; class Gammaproteobacteria; order Lysobacterales; family Lysobacteraceae; genus Stenotrophomonas; species Stenotrophomonas mexicanensis. The sequence continues at coordinate 6,424 of NZ_JAWJTG010000001.1, read as the reverse complement.
CCGTTAGACCCGTGCCGAACCCCTCAACCCACGCGGATGGGCAGGCATTCCAGGAGACTTCCCCTATGTACGGTTCCAATCGGCAGTTCGCCGAGCAGTACCGAAAAGTCGGCGTGACCACCTCGGTCGTCGATGCCGATCCACACAAGTTGGTAGCGCTGCTGCTGGCCGGTGCCTGCGAGCGCATCCGCACCGCTGAAGCCTCTTTGCAGCAGAATGACCAGGCGCGCAAGGGCAAGGCCATCGGCGAAGCCTGCGCCATCGTCGGCCACCTCAACGGCTCGCTCGATCACGAAGCCGGCGGCGAGATTGCCGGCAATCTGTCGGCACTGTACGACTTCGTCATCATGCGCCTGACCGAGGGCAACCTGCACAACGATCCGACCGCACTGAAGGAAGCCCTGGGCTTGATGGTGGAGATCGACTCGGCCTGGAACGCGATTCCGGCAGACCAGCGCCAGGTCACCAAAGCGGTGGCGCCATGAACCTTCAAACTATGCACGATGCCCTTGATACGCTGGAAACCAGCCTCCAGGGCGAGGACCACGACACCAGCGAACGGCTGATGGCCGAACACCTGGAAGCCGTGGCTGCCCTGTCGTTGATTGTCGAGCGCCCCAGTGATGCCGCCATCCTCGCGTTGCGCGACCACCAGCAACGCGTACTGGCGCGCATGATCTCCCTCCGCGATGAAGCCGCAGCTCATCTGAAGCACACCGGCCGCTCCCTTCGCGCGGCGCATGCCTATCTACAGGCAGAATCACTCGCATGACCCAACTGCCGACCACGTCGCTGCACCACCCCGCCGAAAGCGAGCTGTTCGACGAAACGCTCAGCTGCGAGCTGGCCTTGCCGGCCGAGTTCCAGGCAGGCAGCGCCGCCGGTCGCACCAGCAGTGCCGAAGGTCTGCTGCGCAGCCTGGCCCTGGTCGAGGACAGCCGCGTTGACGAGCACGACGACCGCAATGAGTCCAGCCTGCAACTGCAGCGGCTGGAAGCCAAGCTGGATCTGGCGATGGTGCTGCTCGGCCGTCTGGTACGCCAGCAGGGCCAGGAACTGACGCTGCGCCCGGTGCGCTGGTCGCGCCGTGGCATCCGCCTGCAACTGGGGCCGCGCAGCGGCGCCAGCCCCGGCCAGGCCGGCCTGGTGCGCCTGCAGCCCAGCGACTGGCTGCCTGACCATATCGACCTGCCCGTGGAAGTGGTCGCCGAAGCGGCGGACGGTGGCGGTGGTCACTATCTGTGGCTGCGTTTCCAGCGTCTTGGCGATGGCCTGGAGATGGCAATGGAGCGGCATCTGTTCCGCCTGCATCGCCGCCAGGTGGCCGAAGCACGCCGCGCCCGCTGAAACCTGCCACCATGACGCCGGATGGGCAACCCTTGGCGCGCCCGTTCAGCTAAGTTAAGGTGGACTCCCCTCACGGACCTCCAACGTGCCTGTGCGAGTTCTCATCGTCGACGATCACACCCTGGTCCGCGCCGGCCTGGCGCGGCTGCTGCAGGGGTTTGCCGACGTGCAGCTCGTCGCCGAGGCCAGCAATGCCGAGCAGGCACTGCAGCTGGCCCTGCAGCACGCCCCGGACGTGATCCTGATGGACCTGTCACTGCCCGGCCGCACCGGCCTGGAAGCCCTCAGCGACATCCGCCTGCGCGCCCCCGGCACGCGGGTGGTGATGATGACCATGCACGACGACGCCGCCCACGTGCGCGATGCACTCGATCGCGGTGCGGTCGGGTTCCTGGTCAAGGATGCCGCACCGCAGGAGCTTGAACTGGCGCTGCGTGCCGCGCACGCCGGCCAGGTGTTCCTGAGCCCGCAGATCTCCGCCAAGATGCTGGCACCGATGCTCGGTCGCGAGAAACCCACCGGCATCGCCGCACTGTCGCCGCGCCAGCGCGAGATCCTGCGCCGCATCGGCAAGGGTGAGAGCAACAAGGAAATCGCCGCCGACCTCGGCATCAGCGTCAAGACGGTGGAAACCCACCGCGCACGCATGATGGAGTCGCTGGGCTGTCGCCGCGCCAACGATCTGCTGCTGCTGGCCGCGCGCCACCAGCACGAGCTGGAGTGATCCTCTGCGAAGGAGGCCAGATCCGCACTGACGACGAATTCCCGTCACCCCGACACGCCCTGACAGGAATCCGTACACGGCGCAGCCCGATCAATCCGGGACCCACACCGGAAATCAGCAACTTAGCGGCGATCATCGTCAACATTCCGCGACAATGTAGGGAATACCCCTACACCCTGTCAGGACATTCACGAAGCCCCTCAGGAACCCCCTGATTCCGCCCCCGCCGGATCAAAAGCAAGATGCGTTCCACAAGGCGCCGGGGAGCGGTGCCGGGGAACCACGATGAAGGCTGCACTCTCGGCCCAGCTGGGCCAACAACTTCACCTCACCCCGCAGTTGCTGCAGTCGATCCGGCTGCTGCAGCTCGATGGCCTGCACCTGGAACAGGAAATCCAGCGCCTGCTGGACTCCAACCCGCTGCTGGAGATCGAAGAGGCTGAAGCACCCACCGCCGAAGCCACCGAGGCCGGCGCCACCACGCTGGAAACCGCTGCGTTCGACGAGCTGCCCGAGTCGTCGATGTGGGACGTGGCCGGCGCCAGCTGGCAGGACGGCGACGACGACCGCATGGCGCGCATCGCCGCCGGCGAATCGAGCGACCCGCAGCTGCGCGTGCTGCAGCGCCTGTCGCTGGACATGGATGACCGCGAGCTGGCCGTGGCCGCCTTCTGGCTGGACCATTGCGATGAGGCAGGCTACCTGCAGGCACCGCTGGACCAGCTGCAGCTGCTGGCCAGCGCCCAGTTCGACATCGCCGCCGACGGCGTGGAAGCCATCCGTCAGCAGCTGCTGCATGGCGAGCCGGCCGGCATGGCCGCTCAGGACCTGCGCGAAGGCCTGCAGGCACAGCTGCGCAGCCTGCACGGCGTAGTCCCCGCCCGCCACCTGGCGGCACGCATTCTTGATGGCGCGCTCGACGCGCTGGCCGCGCACGACTACCCCGCCCTCGCCCGCCTGCACGACGCCGAGATCGACGACGTGCGCGAAGCCGTGCGCCTGATCCTCTCGCTGCAGCCGCGCCCGGGTGACAGCCTGCTGCCCGAACGCAATGCCGTGGTGGTGCCGGACGTGGTCGCCTGGCACGCCGACGACCAGTGGAAGGTGGCGCTGAATCCGGCGACCAGCCGCCGCGTCTCGATCAACAGCCAGTACGAACAGGCCCTGGCCGAGACCAGCGAGGCCGCACCGGCACTGCGCGAAATGCTGCAGGAAGCGCGCTGGTTCAGCCGCGGCCTGTCGATGCGCTACGACACCCTGCTGCGCACCGCGCGGGTGATCGTCGAGCGCCAGGCCGCGTTCCTGGTGCGTGGCGAGGAGGCCATGGCGCCGCTGACGTTGAAGGAAGTGGCCGAGGAAATCGGCATGCACGAGTCCACCGTCTCGCGCATCACCACCGGCAAGTTCCTGCAGACCCCGCGCGGCACCTTCGAACTGAAGCACTTCTTCGCCGTGCGCCTGGAAGGCGCCAGCGTCTCCGGGCAGGCCGTGAAGGCCATGGTCCGCCGCCTGATCGACGCCGAACCGGCCGGCCGCCCGCTGGCCGACGAGGCCATCGCCGGCCTGCTGTCGCGCCAGGGGGTGAACATTGCCCGCCGAACCGTCGCAAAATACCGAGAACAACTGGACATCGCCCCGGCCCGTGAACGGCGCCGGCTTGGCGCCAGGCAACCGCAGCTGGCCCGGGTGGGCTGAAAAGGATGTTGGACATGAACAAGCTCACGGTCCTGCTGGTCGATGACCACGAGGGCTTCATCAACGCGGCGATGCGCCATTTCCGCAAGATCGACTGGCTGCAGATCGTCGGCAGCGCCGGCAACGGCCTGGAAGCGATCGAGCGCTCGGAAACGCTGCGCCCGCAGGTGGTGCTGATGGACCTGGCGATGCCGGAAATGGGCGGCCTGCAGGCCACCCGCCTGATCAAGTCGCAGGACGATGCACCGTACATCGTGATCGCCAGCCACTTCGACGACGCCGAGCACCGCGAACACGCGCTGCGCGCTGGCGCCGACAATTTTGTCAGCAAGCTGTCCTACATCCAGGAAGTCATGCCGATCCTGGAAGGGCTCAGGGAGGATCGATCGTGAGCGAATCGCGCATCCTGGTGCTGGACAACGACGCCGTGCGCGCAGAGCGCACCGTTGCCCTGCTGGAATTCATGGATTTCAACCCGCGCTGGGTTTCCGACGCGGCCGACTTCGACCTGGGCCGTCAGCGCCAGAACGACTGGATGGCCGTGATCGTCGGCAGCCTGGACGACACCGCTGCCAGCACCGCGCTGTACAACTGGCTGGGCGGCAGCAGCCTGCCGCCGCCGGTACTGCTGGCCGACGGTGATGCCGCAGCCTTTGCCCACCAGCACGGCCTGCACGAAGCCAACATCTGGCCGCTGGAAACGCCGCTGCGCCATGCGCAGATGGAAGCCCTGCTGCGCCGCGCCAGCCTCAAGCGCCTGGACGCCGAGCACCAGGCCGGCGCCGCGCAGGACCAAGGCCCGACCGGCAACGGTCCGGCGGTGACTGCGTTGCGCACGATGATCGAACAGGTGGCCGCATTCGACACCACCGTGCTCGTGCTGGGCGAATCCGGTACCGGCAAGGAAGTGGTGTCGCGCGCCATCCATCAGCGCTCGCCGCGCCGCGACGGCCCGTTCGTGGCGATCAACTGCGGCGCCATTCCGGCAGACCTGCTGGAAAGCGAACTGTTCGGCCACGAAAAGGGTGCCTTCACCGGCGCACTGACCGCGCGCAAGGGCCGTTTCGAAATGGCCGAAGGCGGTACCCTGCTGCTCGACGAAATCGGCGACATGAGCCTGCCGATGCAGGTGAAGCTGCTGCGCGTGCTGCAGGAACGCAGCTTCGAGCGCGTCGGTGGCAACCAGACCATCCGCTGCAACGTACGCGTTGTGGCCGCGACCCACCGCGACCTGGAAACCCGTATTGCCGAAGGCAAGTTCCGCGAGGATCTGTTCTATCGCCTCAACGTGTTCCCGATCGACGTGCCCGCCCTGCGCGAGCGTCGCGAAGACCTGCCGGCGCTGGTGGAAACCATCGCCGCGCAACTGGCGCGCACCGGCCGTGGCGAAGTGCGCTTCACCCCGGAAGCCCTGCAGGCCCTGGCTGGCTACGAGTGGCCGGGCAACGTGCGTGAGCTGACCAACCTGGTCGAGCGCCTGGCGGTGCTGCATCCGGGCGGTTCGGTGCGCGTGCAGGACCTGCCGGCCCGCTACCGTGGCGACGCTGCACTGGCAGCGGTGGCCGCACCGGCACCGGTACAGCCGACGGCCAGCGAAGAACGCCTGGACCTGCGCAGCTTCTCGTTCCACACCCCGGGCGGCGGCAACCAACCGGCGCTGGAGCACGGCATTGCCGTCAATCGCGCCGCAGCATCGGCGGCGCTGCCCGATGAAGGCATGGACCTGCGCAACCACATGGCCAACATCGAACTGGGCCTGATCAACGAAGCACTGGAACGCACCCAGGGCGTCGTCGCCCACGCCGCCCAGCTGCTCGGCCTGCGCCGCACCACCCTGGTGGAAAAGCTGCGCAAGTACGGCATCGAACGTGAGCAGGCTGAACTGGCCGGCTGAAGCTCGCAACCAGCATGAAGGGGGCACGAACGCCTGGGTTAGCCCAGGCGTTGGTGTTTCCAGTACCTGGGGTCAGATCCCTTTCCTTCGGAAAGAGATCTGACCCCATTGCATTTGCACGTTTTCCTAAAGACATCACCGCCGCAGTGCGGAGCATGGCAAGGACATCCCAACGAGGTCCCACCATGCATCGCCTCACCCTGCTCGCCACCCTGCTCTGCCCGCCCCTGGCCAGCGCCGCCGACTGCACCCTGCCCACCACGCTGGACCAGCGCCAGTTCACCAACCTCAGCGACCCGCTGTACGCACCGGACAACCCCAATGCCGGACGCATGGTGCAGGTCAGCTTTGCCGGCAGCCAGTACGTGCTGGACATCCTCGGCACCGACCTACGCATCGGCGGCAGCTACCGCTACCAACGCCTGGCCCCACACATCGCGGAAATCCAGATGACCGAAGCCCACCCGGCCGGCCCTACCCACTACGCCCTGCTGCTGACCTGCCAGACCGATCACCAGGGCCGTTTCATCTACACCCAGCACGACGGCCCCATCGCACCCCGCCAGCGCCAGAATTCCGGCCGCTGGACCCTGCAGCCATAGGCCAGAAAACCGACGCCGGTTAAATGGCGCCTCCAATGGGGTAAGAGCCCGTGCCGACCAACGGTCGGCACCCACCATCAGCAGCAGGTTCCAACAGATCGCGGAATTCTGTCGAAGGCGGGGTGGGTCCGGTTGCGGGGGCGTGAGCGCCATGGATGGCGC